>CACHQX010000002.1 GCA_902582235.1 uncultured Pelagibacteraceae bacterium | reverse complement strand
AAAGAATTACTCAAAACATGTTTAAACATGCTCCAAAATATTCTTCAGCAGTTATCAATCTTAATGAAAACCATCAAATTAAAAAGGTAAAATTTAAACATGTTTAATTTTTTCAGATTAATAATTTTAATTTTATTTATTTTGACACAAAATTTGTATGCAGCAGATTTTTATAAGGCATTGCAAGATGCTTACTTAAGTAATCCTGAATTAAATGCAGAAAGAAAAAACATTTCAGTATCTGAAGAGGATTTGAAAATTTCAAAAAGTGAGTTTTTGCCTTCTGTTACAATTACTGGCACAAAAAGTGAAGCGACTACCAAAAAATTAACTGATCGTGATGGAACAGATGCTTCTATTACTGATGTAGATACTGAGACACAAACTGTCACGATAGAGCAAAAAGTTTTTCAAGGTTTAGGTGGAAAAGCAGATCTTGAAAAAAGTAAAATTGGAGTAAATTTAGCAAAAGCAAAATTATTAAAAAAAGAACAAGAAGTTATTTTAAGTGCTGCTGAAGCTTTTACAGGAGTTATCTTAGCAAATAAGAAATTTAAGATAAATAAAGAAAATTTAGATCTATTAGAAAGACAAGTCGAAACTGATCAAAACAGACTTGAAAGCGGAATAATTACTTTAGCAGACTTAGCTCAATCAGAGTCATCATTGGCTGGAGCCCAAGCTCAATTTATCAGCTCTCAAAACGATTTAGTAACTGCTAAACTTCTTTATGAAAAGATTATAGGTCCACTAGATGATATTGATAGCTTAGGTGAAGATGTAAATATAGAATTTGATATTCCGACATCCCTTCAAAATGCAATTCAAATTTCAAAAGGGAACAATCCAGATCTTACAATCGCCAAACTAGAGTATGATCAATCTGAAAAGGATGTTAAAATTGCTCTTTCTGAATTTTCACCTTCAGCAACAATTTCAGCTAAGTCTTCAAAGTCAGACGATTTTAGTTCATCGTATGATGAAAGAGAACAAGAAACAGTAAGTGCTGAAATTTCATGGCCAATATTTCAAGGAGGAAAAAATTCAGCATCTCTTGAAAGGAGCAAAAATTTACAAAATCGAAAACAATTACTTTTAGATAATGCTGTTAGAACTAATGAAACAAACGTTGCTAGTGCCTGGTCTAAGTTTCAATCTTCAGATAGTTTGTTATCTTCAGTTCGTGCGCAGGTGAAAGCTGCAGAAATTGCTCACGAGGGGATCACAGTTGAGTATGAAACTGGACTTGGAAGAACCACACTTGATGTTATTCAATCAAATACAATTCTTTTAACTGCTAGAATCAATCTAGCTAATTCAGAAAGAAACCTCCTATTGTCACAGTTAGAGCTTTTAAAATCAGTAGGTCTTTTGAACGCAAAATATCTCAATATTATTAAGTAATTTAGAGCTTTTTATTTAATCCTTGCCAATGAGAACAAAATGTGTACATTTAAAAGCATGATTCGTATGTTAACAATTAATAAAAAAGAGGCATCAAATGACAAAAAATAACTTAAAAGTGGTTAAAACCGCGAAAGATAAAGACTTGGAAAATAAAGAAAAAAATAAGGCTTTAGACGCAGCTATAAGTCAAATTACTGATAACTTTGGAAAAGGTTCTGTAATGAAGCTTGGCCAGAAAAAAGCTATGGATATAGAGTCTATTTCTACAGGCTCTCTAAGCTTAGATTTAGCGCTAGGTATTGGTGGATTACCAAAAGGAAGAATTGTCGAAATTTATGGTCCAGAGTCTTCTGGAAAAACAACACTTGCACTTCAAGTAGTCGCTGAGGCTCAAAAAGCTGGCGGAATATGTGCATTCGTTGATGCAGAGCACGCTTTAGATCCAGTGTATGCAAAAAAATTAGGTGTAAATACAGAGGAATTATTAATTTCTCAACCTGACGCTGGTGAGCAAGCACTAGAGATAGCAGATACACTTGTTAAGTCAGGTTCTATCTCTGTAATAGTTATTGACTCAGTTGCAGCATTAACACCAAGAGCAGAAATTGAAGGGGACATGGGTGATCATCACGTAGGTCTTCAATCAAGATTGATGAGTCAGGCTTTAAGAAAATTAACTAGCTCAATATCAAACACAAACACAATGATGATTTTCATTAACCAAATCAGAATGAAAATAGGTGTTATGTTTGGAAGTCCTGAGACTACATCAGGTGGAAATGCATTAAAATTCTACTCATCTGTAAGAATGGATATTAGAAGAATTGGTGCGATAAAAGATAAAGATGCAATCATTGGTAACTCTACAAGGGTTAAGGTTGTTAAAAACAAAGTATCTCCACCATTTAAAGTAGTTGAGTTTGATCTAATGTATGGAAAAGGAATTAGTAAAGTAGGTGAATTAATTGACCTTGGTGCAAAAGCAGAGATTGTTGAAAAATCTGGTGCTTGGTATGCATACAAAGGTGAAAAAATTGGCCAAGGAAGAGAAAATGCCAAAATCTACTTAGAACAAAATCCAAAAGTTGCCGCTGAAATAGAGATGGCAATTAGAGAAAAAGCAGGTGTGATTACTAAAAAAATCGAAGGTAACCCACTTGATCAGGAGAAAATAGAAGCGAGTCAAAAAGAAGAGACTCCTCCTGCAAAAAAGAATTAGCTAAATAGTCATTATTAGTTAAGAAAAGGCGCTGTAACAGGCGCCTTTTTCCCCTTAAGATTATAGACATCATTTAAAAAAGCTGTATTTTAAAAATATGGCTCAAAAAACCTTAAATGAAATAAGAAATACTTTTCTCAAATATTTTGAGAAAAATGATCATAAAATAGTTGAGTCCAGCAACCTAGTTCCTAATAACGACCCGACATTAATGTTTGCAAATTCTGGAATGGTTCAATTTAAGAATGTTTTTACTGGATTAGAGAAAAAAGATTACAAAAGAGCTACAACTTCACAAAAATGTGTTAGAGCAGGCGGTAAACATAATGATTTAGAAAATGTTGGATATACCCCAAGACACCACACATTTTTTGAAATGCTTGGAAACTTTTCTTTTGGAGATTACTTTAAAGAAAAAGCAATTGAACTTGCATGGAATTTAATAACTAAAGATTTTGGGTTAGATAAAAATAGACTTTATTTTACTGTTTTTAACGAAGATGAAGAAGCATTTAAACTTTGGAAAAAAATATCAGGCTTAAATGAAAATAGAATAATTAAAATTTCTACCTCAGATAACTTTTGGTCAATGGGTGAAACAGGTCCATGCGGACCTTGCTCTGAAATTTTTTATGATCATGGAGATCATTTAAAAGGTGGGCTACCTGGAAGTAAAGACCAAGATGGCGATAGATATATTGAGATTTGGAATTTAGTCTTCATGCAATATGAACAAATTTCAAAAGACAAAAGAATTGATTTACCTAAACCTTCCGTAGATACAGGTATGGGTCTTGAGAGGATGGCAGCTCTTCTTCAAGGTACACATGACAATTATAAAACTGATCATTTCTTAAAATTAATTAATTCGATCTCTGAAACTGTAAAAGTAAAACCAGATGAAAATAATTTATCAAGTTTTAGAGTGATAGCTGATCATTTAAGGGCGAGTTCATTTCTACTTGCTGAAGGTGTGTTACCATCTAATGAAGGAAGAGGTTATGTCCTTAGAAGAATTATGAGAAGAGGAATGAGACACTCACATTTACTTGGATCTAAAGAACCAATTTTTTATAATATTTTTAAAACGCTTTTAGATGAAATGTCTAAAAATTATCCAGAATTAAAAAGGGCAGAGTCACTTATCAAAGAAACTTTGAAAATGGAGGAAGAAAAATTTTTGGTTTTATTAGAAAGAGGTATGAAAATTTTAGATGATGAAATCTCCAAAATAGACAAGGTTCTTCCTGGTGAAGTTGCTTTTAAACTTTATGATACTTATGGATTTCCCTTAGATTTAACAGAAGATATTCTTAAGAACAAATCTCTTCAAGTAGATAACAAAAAATTTGATGAGATGATGAAAAAAAGTAGAGAGCTTGCAAAGAAAAATTGGAAAGGCTCAGGTGACAGTTCAGTAAGTGAAATTTGGTTTAATCTAAAAGAGAAAATCGGTCCTACTGAATTTTTAGGCTATGAAACTAATCAAGCTGAGGGAAGTGTTATTGCAATTATTAAAAATAATAAAGAAATTCAACAACTAAAAGAAGGAGAAGAAGGACAAATTATTTTAAACCAAACTCCTTTTTACGGGGAATCAGGTGGTCAGGTTGGTGACAAAGGTAAAATAACTTCAGGCGAAAACGAATTTGAGGTAACTGATGTTCAAAAAAAAATTGGAAACTTGTTTGTTCACTTTGGCAAAGTTTCAAAAGGAACAATTAAACTTAAAGATAATGTTGAATTAAAAATAAACACAGAAAGACGTCAAAACATAAGAGCATATCACTCAGCAACGCATTTATTACATGAGTCTCTTAGAAGAACTTTAGGAACACATGTAATGCAAAAAGGATCACTAGTTGCGCCAGATAGATTGAGATTTGATTTTAGTCACATGAAACCAATCACAGATGAAGAAATGAAAAAAATCGATGAAAATGTAAATAAATTTGTAAACTCAAAAACGGAAGTTGTTACACGATTAATGACTCCTGAAGAGGGAATTGAACAAGGGGCAATGGCTTTATTCGGTGAAAAATATGGAGATGAAGTTAGAGTTGTGTTTATGGGTGAAGAAGGTAACAAATATTTTTCAACAGAACTTTGTGGTGGAACACATGTAAAAAACACTGGTGAGGTTGGTAAATTTAAAGTAGTCAGTCAATCATCAATTGCAGCAGGCGTTAGACGAGTTGAAGCATTAAGAGATAAACAACTTGAAGAATATCTTAAGTCAAAAGATAAGATGTCTAGTTTGTCTTCTCAAAAAGATGAAGAAACTATCAAATCATTATCAAGTGAAATCACCAAACTTGGAGGAAAACTAATTAAAAAATCTGAAGATCTTAAAATTACGATTAAGGAACTGACAAAACAATTAGAGGAAATAACAGTAAAGAGTATTTTATCAGATAAGAAAAAAAATATTGTTAAAGATGAGAATATTAAAAAAATAAACATTAGATTTCAAAAAATTGATGACTTACCTTTTAAAGAATTAAGAAGACTTGTTGATCAAGGTAAGAAAGATATTAAAGAGGGAATTGTAGTTATATATGCAATTAAAGATGATAAAATTGGTTTAGCAGTAGGAGTTACAGACTCTTTAACTAAAAAGTATGATGCAATAAAATTTGTAAAATCTGGTTCAGAAATTCTTGGCGGAAAGGGTGGTGGGGGTAGATCTGATTTTGCCCAAGCTGGTGGAGTTCATTCAAACAAAATAGAAGAGAGTTTTAAAAAGATTAAAAGTTTAATTTAGTTTCTTTTTTAAATTACCGTCGATTGCATCAAGAAATTGATTAGTAGTTAGATATTTTTGATTTTTATCTATTAAAATTGCTAAGTCTTTAGTCATTGATCCAGTTTCAACACAATCAATACAAACCTTTTCTAACGTATTTGCAAATTTTATTAGCTCATCATTCGCATCTAATTTTCCTCTATGAGCAAGTCCTCTAGTCCAAGCAAAAATTGATGCTATAGGATTTGTTGAAGTTTCCTTTCCTTGTTGATGCATTCGATAATGTCTCGTAACAGTTCCATGAGCAGCCTCTGCCTCCATTGTTCTTCCATCTGGTGCGAGCAAGACACTTGTCATTAGTCCAAGAGAACCATATCCTTGAGCAACAGTATCTGATTGAACGTCACCATCATAGTTTTTACAAGCCCAAATATATTTACCGCTCCACTTCATTGCGCAAGCAACCATGTCATCTATAAGTCTATGTTCATAGGTTAAATTATTCTTTTCAAATGAAGATTTAAATTCCTTTTCAAAAACAATTTGAAATATGTCTTTAAATCTTCCATCGTAAGTTTTTAAAATTGTGTTTTTTGTTGATAGGTAAACTGGCCACTTTTTAATCAAACCATAGTTAAAACAAGATCGAGCAAAATCTTCTATTGATTTATCTAAATTGTACATCGACAAAGCTACCCCTGATCCAGGGAAATTAAATACTTCATAATTTTTGGTATCTTTACCGTCTTCAGAAGTCCATTTAATTTCAAGTTTTCCTTTACCAGGAACTTTAAAATCGGTTGCTCTATATTGGTCACCAAATGCATGTCTTCCAATAATCACAGGATCAGTCCATGATGGTACCAATCTTGGAACATTTTTACAAATAATGGGCTCTCTAAATACAGTTCCTCCAATGATATTTCTAATTGTACCGTTTGGAGATCTCCACATCTTTTTTAAATTAAATTCTTTTACTCGTGCTTCGTCTGGAGTAATTGTTGCACACTTAATACCTACACCATTCTTTTTAATTGCATTCGCACAATCAATGGTTATTTGATCTGACGTATCATCCCTGCTTTTCATACCAAGATCATAATATTCAATACCTAAATCTAGATACGGTAATATCAGTTTATTCTTAATAAACTCCCAAATTACTCTTGTCATTTCATCGCCATCCAACTCGACGATTGGGTTTTTGACCTTAATTTTGCTCATATTTATGTATAAATCTTAGTAATTGAATTTCTGCTTTTTATATACATATTAATCAGAAATTATCAAATAAAGGATTATGATAGATAAAGTTTTTCCGAAAATACATAACGAGGGTTATAAGTTTTTAGTAATCTTTGGACTTGGAACACTTGTTTTATATTTAATAAGTGGTTTCTTAGGTTTAATAGGTGTTATTCTTACAATATGGGTTTACTATTTTTTCAGAGACCCGGAAAGATTCCCAATTAATGATGAAAATTATCTTGTAAGTCCGGCTGATGGATTAGTGATAAAAGTAGAGGAAGTTAATGGTCCTTCTGAACTTTCCTTAGAGAATAAAAAATTTACCAAAGTAAGCGTGTTCATGAATGTTTTCGATTGTCACGTAAATAGAATTCCATGCAGTGGTGAAATTGAGGAAATTTTATATAAACCTGGCAAGTTTTTAAATGCATCTCTAGACAAAGCCAGCGAAGACAATGAAAGAAATTATTATAAAATTAAAAATAGTAATGGTGATCAGGTTGTAGTTGTTCAGATTGCTGGTTTGATTGCTAGGCGTATTGTTACTGAGACAAACAAAGGAGAAAAACTAAACCAAGGTGATCGGATAGGAATGATTAGATTTGGTAGTAGGGCAGACATTTATTTTGAAAATTACAAAACTTTGGTAAAAGTAAACCAAAGAGCAGTTGCTGGTGAGACATTAATTGCAAAAAAATAAAATGGAACAACAAAATAAAAATTTCAAATTAGTTGCGAACAAAAAAACAAGATCAATTTTACCTAATATGTTTACACTAGTAGGCGTATGTATAGGTTTAACATCTATTAAATTTGCTTTTGATGGTAGGTTTGGTTTTGCGGTTTTAGCAATAGTAGTTGCAGGGATTATAGATGGTCTTGATGGAAGAATTGCACGACTTATCAAAGGAACTTCAGAAGTTGGTAAAGAACTAGACTCATTAACAGATGTTATAAGCTTTGGAGTTGCTCCGGCTTTTATAATGTATTTTTGGTCCTTAAATAATCTTGGAAGAGTAGGGTGGTTAGTTTGTTTGATTTATGTAATTTGTGTCGCTTTAAGATTGGCGAGATTTAATATTACCTCTAATACGAATGCAAAATGGAAAGACAATTTTTTTGAAGGCGTCCCTTCGCCGGCTGGAGGTATTTTAGTTTTATTTCCATTAATTTATAGTTTTAGTGAATTTCAACTTTTTTCAATTGAAAACAAATATCTAGTCCCTGGTTTTTTTATTTTAACTTCAATATTATTAATCAGCAAAATACCAACTTATTCTTTTAAAAAGATTGTGGTCCCTAGAAGATTAACAATCTTTTTATTATTTACGTTAATTTTATTTTTTGGATTGTTATTAATCTATACTTATAACGTTATAGTAATATCAACGTTAATATATTTACTTCTTATACCAATTAGCTTTTTCCATTTTCGCAGCTTGTCCAAAAAATTTAGTCATGTTAATCAAGATGGTGAAGATCAAGAAGATGTCCTTTAAATGAAAACAAACGCTATAGTTTCATTAGCAGATGAAAAGTATTTTGATTTATTAATTGAATTAATTGACTCAATAAAAAAGAAACCTGAGAGCAAAGATACAGCAATTTGTGTACTCGATGCAGGAATGAATGATAGTCAAAGAGAACAGTTAAAAAACAAGGTTGATGAAGTTGTAAAAGCAGAGTGGGATATTGAAGTTTCAAATTTAAAAGTAATGGGAAAAGAATGGCTTAAAAGTCAAGTGTCTCGTGCATTTCTACCAAAATATTTTCCAAAATACGAAAAGTATCTTTGGATAGATTGTGATGCATGGGTCAACGATTGGAAGTGTGTAGATTTATATTTCAAAGCATGTGAAAAAGGAAAACTGGGAATAACTCAAACAATGGGCCCAGGCTATAAAATAATGTCAAAAGTAAAATGGTTATTTGGAAAATTAGCAATTGTTAAAAGCCAAAATTTTAAACATGCTCTTTCATCAAATATTGGTATTTCAAAATCAAGAAAACTTGCATTTGCACCCCATATTAATATTGGTGTATTTTCACTTCAAAAAAATTCACCATGTTGGGAGGTATGGCAAAAAAATCTGAGACAAACTTTGAAAAGTGGAAAAATTTTTGGCTCAGAAGGGTTAGCAATAAATCTAAGTGTTTACGTAGATGAAGTAGATACAGAATTTTTACCTTTAAATTGTAACTGGATTGCAAGCAATTTACTTCCAAAATACGACAATATTCAAAAAACATTTGTAGAGCCTTACTTACCGAATAATAAAATCGGTATCATGCATTTAGCTGCCGGAATTTGGAAAAATAATGTAGATATGAGATTGGATAAAAACATAAAAATAGATATTTATAATCTTCAAGATCAAAAAGAACTTAAAAGTTTAAGGTTTATCAATAGTTGAAAAAAAATAAGATATCTAAAAGTTGGGTTATCAGACAAAGAAGGGATAAATATGTTCGTCAATCAAAGTTGGAAGGTTACAGGTCAAGAGCAGTATATAAACTTAAAGAGTTAGACGAAAAATTTAAAATTATTAAAAATCATTTAAGTATTTTAGATATAGGTTCTGCACCTGGAAGCTGGACACAATATTTATCTGAAAAATCGAAGGGCTCAAAAATAATGTCTATTGATCTTAAAGAAGTTGAGAAAATAAAAGACGTTTATCATGTTGTCGGTGATTTTTTGGATAATAAAAACCAAAAAATAATTACAGATTATTTTCCAAAAAAAATTGATCTTGTAGTCTCTGATATGGCGGTTAATACAACTGGAAATAAAAATTTAGATTCAATTCAAACGGGTGAACTTTCTTTAACGGCAATGCGCTTTGCTGTTGGTATGCTGCGACCAAAAGGAATTTTTTTATCAAAAATTTTTATGGGCTCAACGTTTAATGAAATTGTTGAAAATGCAAAAAAAAACTTTAAAGAAAGCAAAATCTTTAAACCACCCTCAAGCAGAAAAGACTCAAAAGAAAGCTTCATCATCTGTAAAAGTTTAAGATAGTCACTTTAAAATTTTCAGGAATCGTATATAAACTATTATGGATCCTATAAAAGAAGCACTTACCTTTGATGATGTCACTTTAGCGCCAAAGTTTTCTTCTGTGCTTCCTTCCGAAGTAAATACGTCTGTTAAACTATCAAAAAATTTGAAGCTTAAAATACCATTACTTTCGTCTGCCATGGATACAGTTACAGAGTCTAAAATGGCAATTGAAATTGCTAAGGCAGGGGGTATTGGAGTTATTCACAGAAATCTCTCCATCAATGATCAGATATTAGAAATAAAAAAAGTTCAAAAAAAAGGTTTAGCAGTTGGGGCAGCAGTGGGGACTAATGATATCGAAATATCTCGAGCAGAGAAAATTATTAAGAGCAAAGTAGATTTGATTGTTGTTGATACAGCACATGGCCACACTAAAAGAGTAGCAAATATAATTAAATTTATAAAAAAAAAAAAATCAAGCAAAACAACCCTGTGTGCAGGCAACATTGCAACAGCTGAGGCTGCAAAATTTTTATGTAAACTTGGAGTAGATATAGTAAAAGTAGGAATTGGACCCGGATCGATTTGCACAACTAGGCTTGTTGCTGGTATCGGTGTTCCCCAGTTAAGTGCATTACTAGATGCAAAAAAAGGTTTAAGCAAAAATGTTAAAATGATTTCTGATGGTGGAGTAAAATTTTCAGGCGATATTGCAAAAGCACTTGCAGCAGGCGCAGATGCTGTAATGGTAGGATCAATGATCGCTGGAACTAATGAGGCACCTGGAAAAATTATAAAAAAAAATGGAAAATTATTTAAAGTTTTTAGGGGAATGGGATCAGTTGGAGCAATGAACAAAGGGTCTGCTGACAGATATTTCCAAAAAAAACAAAAGGACAGCTCAAAATATGTTCCAGAAGGAGTAGAAGGACTAATTAAATATAAAGGTGAAGTATCTAAGATAATTTTTAAACTTATTGGAGGATTAAAATCATCAATGGGTTATTTAGGCTCAAAAAATGTTATTAATCTTAGAAATAAACCAAAATTTGTTAAAATTACAAAAGCTGGATTTTATGAGAGCATGGTTCATAGTATAGATGAGGTAAAAAAAAATAGTCAATATTTATGAAAAATTTAAAAAAACTCTTTTTGTTTTTAATTTTAATGTTTTTTAAAACTGCTGCTTATAGTTCAGAAAGTTTTTATGATCAAGCAGTAGATAAATTCAATGATAAAAAATTTGATGATTCTAAATTTTTGTTTCATAGAAATATTGTATTTAACCCAACAGATGCCAAATCTTACTTATATTTAGCTAAGATTTTTAACTCTGAAAAAAACCAGAAAGAAGAAGAAAAAAATCTAAACACTACTCTTCTACTAGAACCAAATAATGAAGAAGCAATTTATATGCTAATACAAATTAATCTTGATAAATCAAATTTTTCTAAAGCAAATGAATTGTTAGCAAAACTAAATATAGTTTGTAAAAATTTTTGCTCCAAAAAAAAAGAAATTGAAAAATCACTCCAAAATCTTGAAGCAAAAAATGAAAAAAAACAGTAGAGCTAAGAAAATTCTTATAATTGATTTTGGTTCTCAATATACTCAATTAATTGCAAGACGTGTTAGGGAGCTTGGTGTATTTTCTGAAATATCAAATCATAAACAAGTTAAAAAAGTTAATGTGGAGGAATTGTTTGGAATTATTTTATCAGGTGGTCCTTTAAATGTTTATGAAGATAAAAAAATAAATTTTAACAAAAAGATTTTAGACTTGAAAGTTCCTATTTTAGGTCTTTGCTTCGGCCATCAATTAATCTCAAGACATTACGGTGGTAAAGTTATTACAGCAAAAAATAGGGAGTTTGGTTTAGCAACTATAAAAAAAAAACTAAACTCTAAGTTAACCAAAAACTTTTTTGATAACCGCAAACAAAGGAATGTATGGATGAGTCATGCGGATCACGTAACTAGACTACCAAAAGGTTTTAAAGCAGCAGCATCAACAAAAGGTTCAAAATTTACAATAATTGAAAATGATTTAATAAAGAGATATGGTGTTCAATTCCATCCTGAAGTAACTCATACAGAAAAAGGAATTTTATTACTCAAAAATTTTGTGTTTGGTATATGTAAATCGAAAAAAAATTGGTCGACAGATCATCAAAAAAAAACCTTAATAAAAAATGTCCAAAATCAAATTGGTAATAAAAAAATAATATGCGCACTCTCTGGAGGTGTAGATAGCAGCGTTGTAGCACAATTGTTAAATAAAGCAGTTGGTAAACAATTACACTGTATATTTGTTAATACAGGATTGTTAAGACTTAATGAGGAAAAACAAGTAGTAAATACTTTTAAAAAAAAATTAAAAATGAATTTGATATACGTAAATGCAGCAGATGAATTTTTAAAGAAATTAATCAATATTACGGACCCTGAGAAGAAAAGAAAGATAATTGGAAATCTATTTATCAAAATTTTTGAGCGCTATGCAAAAAAACTTAAAAATGTGAAATTTTTAGCCCAAGGGACCTTATACCCAGATTTAATTGAAAGTAAGTCAGTGACTGGAAGTCAAACATCTAAAATTAAATCACATCATAATGTTGGTGGGTTACCAAAAAAAATGAAATTGGAATTGTGCGAACCATTAAGGTTGCTTTTTAAGGATGAAGTAAGAAAACTTGGAATAAAATTAAATTTATCTAACGACATAATTAGTCGTCACCCATTTCCAGGGCCAGGATTGGCAATAAGAATGCCAGGTAAAGTTTCAAAAGATAAAATAGAAATATTAAAACAGGCAGATAATATTTTTATTTCTGAACTTAAAAAAGAAAAATTATACGACAAAATTTGGCAGGCATATGCTGCCTTGTTGCCAGTAAAAACAGTTGGTGTTATGGGTGACAATAGAACTTATGAGTATATTTGCTTGTTAAGAGCAATAACTTCTCAAGATGGTATGACAGCAGATTTTTTTGATTTTCCTAAAAATTTCATACAAAATGTGTCTAATAAAATTATTAATAATATTAGAGGAATAAACAGAGTAGTTTATGATGTCACTTCAAAACCACCAAGCACTATTGAATTAGAGTAATGAATAACAAAATAAAAAAAATTTTAAAGAAAAAAAACAAATCAAAGATTGTTTGCCTTACAGCATATTCCAAAAATATTGCTGAAATTGTTGATGATCATGCTGATATAGTTCTAGTCGGAGACTCTCTTGGATCTGTATTATATAATTACGATACAACAAGGAAAGTAAGTCTGAATATGATGATCGAACATACCAAGAGTGCCAGAATGGGGGTTAAAAAAAGCCTTTTAGTAATTGACCTTCCTTATAATACCTACAGAAATAAATCTGAAGCACTTAAAAATTCTAAGAGATCAATTAAAGAGACAAAATGTGATGCTGTTAAAGTTGAGGGGGGAACAAGTGTGAAAGAAATCGTAAAACATTTGGTTAAAAATAGAATACCTGTACTAGGTCATATTGGCGTAACACCACAAACAACTAAAGGCAAATTTAGATCTAAAGGTAAAAATGAAGCTGAAAAAAGAAAACTTTTGAAGGATGCTCAAGATCTAGAACAAAGCGGAGCTTTTGGAATTGTTTTAGAATGTATTTATAGTGACATCTCAAAACAAATAACAAACTCAATTAATATACCAACAATTGGAATTGGAGCTTCAGTTAATTGTGATGGTCAAGTTCTTGTAACGGATGATTTGATTGGTTTAAATGAGACCAACTTTAGGTTTGTAAAAAAATTTGGTAATGTTAAGAAATACATTAAAAGTGCAGTTATAAAATATAAAAACTCAGTAAAACAAAAAAAGTTTCCCTCTAAAAAAAACAGTTATTAACTAAGAACTACCTTTGCTGTCTTGTTCTAAATTTACCTTTGCTAACCTCTTTTTCTAAAAATGTTCCGAAAGTGTCTCCATTTACGTTGAATTCAACATTTGTAGCTCCCTCATAGTCAATTTTTTTTCCTTTTTTTAGAAGTTTTAAACCTTTAGCAATCTCACCTGGATAGATTTTGGTACCTGGAGAGTTACTTACTGACATAATATTTTTAGATAAATTATTATCTGATTTAAAATTTTTTTCCTGCAAAGCAAGAATAAGTATAGCCGCTGCATCATAAGACTCACCGATAAATGGTCCTGAAGTATCAATGTTATTTTTTTTGGCAATTTTATAAAATGAATTAATATTTTTTGAGTTGGAACCTGAAATTATCCCAAATGAATTATTAATTAATTCCCCAAACTTTCTTTCAGTAGTTTCATTAATCATCCTATCTGAAAAAATAAATTTTTCAAAAGCACCTGAGTCAAGAATTGACTTTATTAATCTTTCGCCATCTTGTTCAATTTCAGTAAAAATTGCAACAGCGTCTCCTCCTGCGGCAGCTAAGACTGACACTTCATTTGAAAGATCAGTTTTATTTATCTTTATGGGCACACTTACGGTAATTTCTATATTACTATCATTAAGTGTTTTTTTAAAATTTCTCTCAAGTTCTTTTCCATAATTTGAGTCTTGGAATGAAACTGCAATTCGTTTGATACCTTTATCTTTTGTAATTTTAGCTAAAACCTCTCCATCTCTACTACTTGGAGCAGTCGTTCTAAAAAATAAGTTTTTTTCATCTAACATTGACAATAAAGGAGTGGTTGCCGATGGAGAAATCATAGGAATGTTTTTTTCGTTAGCCGATCCCAAAAGAATTCCTTCAGATATTCCAGGGCAGGCAGCACCAATGATTCCAACAATATCATTTTCATTAATTGTTTTGTTTACTGATTTAATGTTGGATGTGTCACATTTTGTATCTATTTTAATTGAATTGACTTTTTCCTTACCATTTAAAAATATTTTTGAAGAATTCGCCTCTGAAAATGCCAACTCTGCTGAAGACGCCATACTTGGAACAATAGATTCTGTTGGACCAGTGAAACCAAGAGCTATACCGATAGTTATTTCATTCGCCTGGATTTCTAATTGATTTCCTATGAAACAGAATAAAAAAAGAATACTAAAAATTTTTTTTCTCATGATTAGGTAAAATAAAAATATGCCATGATTAATACTTTTTCAATTAGGTTATTTTACCTTTTGAATTAAAAACACAGATCCAATTACAATTATTCCTCCTAAAGTCATTATCAAACTTGGGATTTCATTAAATATTATAAATGTTTGGATCAATCCAAATACAGGAAATAGAGCATAAAAGGGAAGAACTTTTCCAACTGGATAAAACTTATATAAGTAAAACAAAGACATATGGGCGCCTATTGAAACAATCAAACCAGAGTAAATTATAAAAAACCAAATATCTAGCTGAATGTTCTTTAGAATAAACATTGTATTTCCCTCAAAGAAAAATGATAAAAGTATTAATACAATAAATCCAATAGATGCCATGAAAAAATTCGTAGTTACAATGCTTAATTTATTTGTATCTCTACTAGCTACGTTCGCAATAGCGTAAAAGAATGCCATTAAAGCTGTGAGCACAAGTGCAAAAATATTGTTAATCAACTCTGGATCAAAACCAATAAAGATTATTCCCAAAAAAGATGTAATTACAAAAAACCATTTTTGAAAACTAAATTTTTCATTTAAGAGAAAATTACTTAAAATAATTGCAAATGGAATCGCAAGCTGAGATCCAATAATAACGGGCGAAACTATATTAGACTCCTGTAGAGATAGATAAGTGAAACCTGTAACCCCAACACCCATAGAAAAAGAAAAAATAAACAAAGATTTCAAATTTTCTTTTGGGATCTTAAAGTTAAAAAAGGGTAATAAACAAATTACGACTACTAACATTCTTAACGATCCAAAAAGCAAAGGGGGTACATTCGTGTTTAAGACAAGTTTTCCAAAAACAAAGGCACTTCCAAATAGTGCCATGATTAACAAAATTAATAAGTAATGTTTAATAGTCAAAAAAATCCAATTTTAAATTGATTTATAGAATGACATTCATATTTTTTAAGTTATCCTATGTCAATTAATATGAATTCAAAAAAGATTAAAGCTCAATTTGCAAAAGAGACTAACCCAAGAGTGGGTTTAATTGTCTTATCGACCGACAACATGATAGAAAAAGATTTCTCAAAAGTCTTAAATGATAAACCAGTAGATTTATATGTTAATAGGATTAAAAATTATAATCCTGTAACAGCTGAAAATTTAAAAAAAATGTCAGAAAACATTACTTCAGTTGCGGATAACATATTACCCGGAGAAAAAGTGGATTGTGTTGTTTTTGGATGCACATCAGGAACAATAGTTTCTGGTTTTGATAATATAAAAAAAAAAATTAATTTAGCTAAACCAAATGCCTTAGTTACGGCTCCAAGCACGGCAGCTTTAAATGCCCTTAAGAAAAAGAATATTAAAAGAATATCTGTAGTCACACCATACATTAAGTCTTTAAATGATGATGTTGTAAATTTTTTTAAAGAAAATAACTTTGAAATAGTGTCAAATACATATTTTGATATTGAGTCAGATGTTGATATTGGAAAAGTAGACCAGAATAAATTGTTTGAGATATTATCTGAAATTGATCATAATCAAGCTCAAGCATTATTTGTTTCTTGTACTTCATTACCAGTTTTAAACATTATTGAAAAACTTGAAAAAAAATTAAATATGATTGTGTTATCAAGTAACCAGGCACTAATTTGGGAAACTCTAGAAAAAATAAATGAGAACAAATCTGTTACTGGATTTGGAAGCTTATTTAATTAATTTTATAAATGAATTTCACAGTCAAAGAATATAAAAATCGTCTTAAAAAAGTTCAATCAAAAATGCAAAAAAAAGGAATTGAACTTCTCATTTCACAGGATACTGCAAACATAAATTATCTGACAGGATATGATGCTTGGTCTTTTTATTATTCTCAATGTGTAATAGTTCATGTAAATTCTGAAGAGCCCCTATGTTTTGTAAGAGCTCAGGATGCTGGTGGAGCTTTTATAACTACTTACCTTAAAAAGGAAAATATTATTATTTACGACGAAAAATATATTCATACATGGCCGACCCACCCGTATGATGCGTTAGTTGATTTAATAAGGAAAAAAAAGTGGGATAAAATTAATATAGGAGTAGAAATGGATGCCCATTATTTCACAGCTTATTGTTATGAAAAGTTAAAAAAGGGATTACCAAACGCAAAAATTTTAGACTCTGAAAGATTAGTCAATTGGGTAAGAGTAGAAAAATCCATTGCTGAAATTGAATATATGAAAAAGGCAGCAACTATTTCTGAGATGGCGATGAAAACTGCAATGGAAACAATAAGTCCAGATGTAAGACAATGTGATGCTGTTGCTGAAATTCAAAGAACCCTATTTAGAGGTACCCCAGAATATGGTGGTGAATATGCAAGTATTGCAACTTTACTTCCTACTGGAAAAGGAACATCAGCTTCACATTTAACTGCTAGTGATAAAAAATTTGTTAATGGGGAAGCAACAATTATTGAGTTATCAGGTACGTATAAAAGGTATCATGCTCCAATGGCAAGAACAATTAACTTAGGGAAGCCAGATCAAAAAAAACTTGATGCTATGAAAGCAACTAATGAAGCTTTAGAGGAGGGTATTAACGCTAGTAAACCAGGTAAAACTGCTAATGATGTTGCAGAAAAATTTTGGGGAGTCTTGGATAAGTATGGAATTAAAAAAGAATCTCGAACAGGTTACTCTATAGGTATTGGGTATCCACCAGATTGGGGCGAACACACTCTAAATATTTACAAAGGAGACATGACTGAACTAAAACCTAATATCTGTTATCACATGATTGCTGTTATGCAATTTGGTGATTGGGGTGTCGAGTCATCAGAGTCTATAAGGATAACTGAGAGTGGAAATGAACTTTTATGCAATTTTTCAAGAGATTTACACGTAAAATAAGTTCTTGAAATAAATCTCAACAAATGTTTTAAACCTTTACTTATGTCAAAGAACTTAGATTTTGTTAAATTCGATAAAGTTGACAAAAGTTACGATGGAAAAGTACTTGTTGTTAAAGATTTAAACCTCGATATTGCTGAAGGAGAGTTCATAACTATGTTAGGGCCATCTGGATCAGGTAAGACAACTTGTTTGATGATGTTAGCTGGTTTCGAAACCCCTACAAACGGTGAAATTTATTTAGATAAAAATCCAATTTCCAATATACCTCCACACAAAAGAGGAATAGGAATGGTCTTTCAAAACTATGCCTTGTTTCCTCACATGACAGTGTATGAAAATTTAGCCTTTCCTTTAAAGGTCAGAAAATTTCAGAAGGATGAGATTGATAAAAAAGTAGATAAAGCTCTTTCAATGGTATCATTATCTGGTTTTGAAAACAGAATGCCAGGACAATTATCTGGTGGTC
Organism: uncultured Pelagibacteraceae bacterium; assembly: GCA_902582235.1. GTDB lineage: Bacteria > Pseudomonadota > Alphaproteobacteria > Pelagibacterales > Pelagibacteraceae > Pelagibacter. The sequence goes on along the minus strand of CACHQX010000002.1, from coordinate 151,974 downwards.
AACAACAAAGAGTAGCAGTTGCGAGATCTTTAGTTTTTGATCCTCAATTAGTTTTAATGGACGAACCACTTGGAGCTTTAGATAAAAATTTAAGAGAAAGCATGCAGTACGAAATTAAACATATTCATGAAAGCATTGGGGTTACGGTAGTCTACGTAACACATGATCAAAGTGAAGCATTAACAATGTCTAATCGAATAGCAGTGTTCAATGATGGAAAAGTTCAACAACTTTCATCACCAGACAAATTATACGAAGAACCTGTAAATTCCTTTGTAGCTGAATTTATTGGCGAGAATAATACTTTTGCAGGGCAAGTAACCAACATGTCTGGTAAAGAATGCAAGGTTAAATTAAATGATGGAACAGAAATAGTTGCAAATCCAATTTCAGTTAAGTCAAATGGAGATAAAACTACTGTATCTCTTAGACCAGAGAGAGCTTTGATTAACACAAAAGAAAAAATGGACAATAACTTTAAAGGAAAGATAGAAGAAGTTATTTATCATGGAGATCACACAAGAGTAAGACTTCATTTACTCGGAAACAAAGAATTTATTTTAAAAGTTCCTAATAGCTCTGCCAATATGGACATTAAAATGGGTAATCAAATTAATGTAAGTTGGAACAGCCATGACGCTAGGGCCTTAGATCCAAAATAAACCTCAGGTTTAATTTTCAATTTTTTTATAAAATAAAGCCCTATTTTAGCCAAATGTCAGGTTGACTCCTTCATTATATCTTGTTGTAATTAGTTTTTATAAAACGTTTAAACGGAGGAATAATGAAAAAACTAAGTAAATTGTTACTAGTTCTATCTTTTGCACTTTCTATCAGCTCATCAGCATTTGCAGTTACAGTTGCATCATGGGGCGGAGCATATACAGAGTCACAAAAGCTAGGATATGGTGACCCTACTGCTAAGAAACTTGGTGTACCGATCAATTGGGTCGACTACTCAGGTGGATTATCAGAAATTAAAGCACAAAAAGAGGCTGGCAAAATTACGTGGGATATAATTGACGTATTTGCTATGGACACTATCACTGGATGTGATGAAGGTTTATTTGTTGAATTTGATTTTGACAAAGACTTCCCACCAGCTCCAGATGGTACAAAAGCAAGTAAAGATTTCTTTGCTCCAATGCCAAGTAAATGTGCTGTAGGAAACATTTTATATTCTTGGAACTACGCGTACAACACAAAGAATGTAAGCGGAACACCAAAAACTATAAAAGACTTCTTTGACACTAAAAAGTTTCCAGGAAAAAGAGCTATCTACAAAAGCGCTTTAACAAATTTAGAGATTGCTTTAGCTGCAGATGGTATCAAACCAGGAAAAGGTGGAAAGAAAATCTACAAAGCTCTTAACACAGAAAAAGGTGTTAACAGAGCAATGGACAAAATCAAAGCATTATGCACAGACCCTAACGGTGGATGTGTATTTTGGTCAGCAGGTGCTCAACCACCAGAACTATTAGTTTCAGGTGAAGTTGTTATGGCAACTGGTTGGAACGGAAGATTCTTTAACGCTGAAATCGGTGAAGGTGCTCCAATCAAACAAGTTTGGGATGGTCAAGGTCTTGACTACGAATATTTCGTATTAGTTAAAGGTGGACCAAACGAAGCTGATGCTAAAAAAGCACTAGCGATGATGACAAGTACAGAAGGTTTAGCAGGAAGTGCAAAATACATTGCATATGCACCTTGGAGAAAATCATCACTTAAAGTTATGGCGGCAGGTGAGCCATGGTACAAAGATGGTAAGACTAACATGGTACCACAAATGCCAACTGCGCCAGCTAACACTAAAAATTACTTCTTAGTAGATCCAATATTCTGGGCTGATAACGGTACAGAGCTTGGTGAAAAATGGGAAGCAATGAAAGCTGGTCTATAATTTTAAGTTTTAAAGACTAAAATTATATATTATATTAAGGGCGGTTATTTATAGCCGCCCTTTTTTATTAATGAGCAGTGAAACAGAAAAAATTTTAACAACAGATGGCATACCTCTTGAGGTAAGTCTTAAAAAAGCTGAAAGAAAAAATAAGATCAAAGCATTTCTTTTAGTGGCACCTCTATTACTCTTTTTACTTATTACATATATTTTCCCTATCGGCGACATGCTCATGAGAAGTGTGGATGATAAAATGGTTACCGAGATGTTGCCAAAAACATTCAAGTCAATGGAGAAATGGGATGGTAAAGAATTGCCGCCAGAAGAAGTTTTTGAATCTTTTTATTTAGATTTTCAAAAACTTGTTGAAGAGAAACGAGATGGAAAACTTTCAACACAATTAAATTATACAAAGAATGGATTTAAAAGTATTTTAAAAAAATTACGAAGAAAAGCTAAAAATTTTGAGGAAGGAAATTACAAAGAACAAATAATGGCTGTTCACCAAAGATGGGCAGACGTTGAATATTGGCGAGCCATACAAAGACGTGCTCCTGCTTATACAAGTCAAAAATATTTAAAGGGAATTGACATGTATAAAAATGAAGAAGGTAATATTGTAAGTGTAGAAGAAGATCGAAGAATTCATAGAATTTTATGGCTAAGAACCTTAGAGATTGCTTTCTTTGTAACTCTTTTATGTTTTTTAATGGCTTACCCTATAGCCCATTTACTTGCTACCTTGCCAATGAAATATAGTAACCTATTAATGATTTGCGTACTTCTTCCATTTTGGACATCACTATTAGTAAGAACCGCAAGTTGGATGATACTCTTACAACAACAAGGAGTTGTTAACGATTTTTTTGTTATGATAGGATTGGTTGCTGACGACAGTAGACCAGAAATGATGTTTAATAAAACTGGTACCTATGTGGCAATGACACAAATATTGTTGCCGTTTATGGTTTTACCTTTGTACAGTGTAATGAAAACAATATCCCCAAGTTTAATGAGAGCTGGAAAATCTTTGGGAGGAACTCCATTCGTTGCTTTTTGGAAAGTATACTTCCCTTTAACGATACCAGGTATTGGGGCAGGATGTTTATTGGTGTTTATTTTGGCGATTGGATACTACATTACACCTGCATTAGTGGGCGGCGCATCAGGAACTTTAATTAGTAACCAAATCGCATTTCATATGAAAAGTACTCTAGATTGGAGCTTTGCGTCTGCAATGGGACTAATGTTACTTGCGGGGGTTTTAGCAATTTATTGGGTCTACAACAAACTTGTTGGAGTAGATAATATAAAACTAGGATAATTATGGCATTACCAAAGTATACTGAGACACGTTATAGAGTTTGGCACTACTTCTATATCACTATTTGTACTTGCGTATTTTTCTTTTTAATCGCGCCTCTCTTCGTGATATTTCCATTATCCTTTAACGCTGAAGAATTTTTAAGTTTTTCTGAAGGGATGAAAAACCTTGATCCTGATGCATTTTCTTTAAGATGGTATAAAGATATGATCTACGGGACGAAAAATCCATGGGGTCTTGCAGCAAAAAATAGTTTTATAATCGCAATATTTGCAACTTTAGGATCAGTTCTCCTTGGAACTGTGGCTGCGCTAGGATTAAGTAGCAGACATATGCCTTATAAAGGATTAATTATGGCAACTTTAATTTCACCAATGATTGTACCATTAATCATTTCTGGAGTTGCAATATTTTTCTTTATGGCAAAAGCAGGACTTGCTGCTACACATACTGGAATTGTATTAGCACACATAATTTTAGGAACACCTTTCGTTGTAATTACCGTAACAGCAACTTTATCAGGCTTTGACCACAGTGTTACACGAGCTGCATCAAGCTTAGGTAGCGATCCAGTAAATACATTTATGAAAATTACACTACCATTAATTCTACCAGGAGTAATATCTGGAGGCTTGTTTGCTTTCGTTACATCTTTCGACGAAGTTGTGGTGGTTTTATTCTTAGCTGGTCTAGAAAATACAACAATTCCAATTCAAATGTGGACCGGGTTAAGAGAGCAGTTAAGCCCAACAATATTAGCTGTTGCGACATGTTTAATAATTTTATCTACATTAATTCTTGTTACAGCTGAGCTATTAAGACGAAGATCTGAAAGGCTCAGAGGAATAAATAGATAAAAAATGGAAATCAAAAAGGTTGTTGTAATAGGCTCTGGAACTATGGGTAGTGGAATCGCTGCTCATTTATGTAATGCAAATGTACCAGTTACTTTATTAGATCTTACGACTGACATAAGCACCAGGGCAAGAGAGCGAATACATAAATCAAGACCGCCATTATTAATTGATAAATCAAAAATTGATAATATCAAAGTTGGCAATATCAACGATGATTTTAACGTTGTAAAAGAGGCAGACTGGATAGTCGAAGCTGTGGTTGAAAGAATAGATATTAAACATCAAATTTATAAAAAAATTTTTGATAATAGGAAAGATGGAGCTATTGTCTCATCTAACACTTCCTCAATTCCAATTAAAATTCTATCCGAAAACATGACTGATGAGCAAAAAAAAGATTTTTGCATAACACACTTCTTTAATCCAGTTAGATACATGGGTTTGTTAGAAATAGTAAAAAATGAAAATAATGATTTAAAAAAAATTAATTCTTTGAAAGTCTTTTGTGAAAAAGAACTTGGTAAAGGAGCCATTGTTTGTAACGATACGCCAGGTTTCCTTGGAAATAGGGTAGGAGTTTATGCAATGCAAGTTGCTATGACTGAAGCATTTAAAATGAAATTGACTATTGAAGAGGCTGATGCAGTTTTTGGAAGACCTATGGGAATACCTAAAACTGGAGTGTTTGGTTTATATGATCTAATTGGTATTGATTTGATGGCAGATGTTTTAAAAAGTTTTGTAAAAGAACTTCCAGAAAATGATAAATTTCAGGAGGTCGCTAAAGAAATACCACTTGTAAAAAAATTGATCGAAACTGGTTATACTGGAAGAAAAGGTAAGGGTGGTTTCTATAGAATGAAAAAATTAGAAAACCAAAAAATTTTGGAGGCAATTAACCTTCAAACAGGACAATATTCTGAGTCTAAAAAAATTGATCTTAAAATTGATACTGTGAACCTTAACACTATTATTAACAGGAAAGACAAATACGGAGAATATGCTTGGTCAGTAATTTCTCAAATTATTAAATATGCATCATCTTTAGTCCCAGGTATAACTGATAAATTCAATGACATTGATGAAGCTATGAGATTAGGATTTAACTGGGCTATGGGACCCTTTGAAATGCTTAAATCAATCGGTGTAAAAAATTTTTTCAATCGTGTTGATGAATTTAAGGGAAACAAATTTTTAGAGGAACTTTCAGTAAAAAAAGATGAAAACTTTTATGGTGAAAGACAAATTTACACCGAAATAGAAACACTTGGCAAGGTCAAGCCTAAAGCTTTGAGTTTAGATAAAAACAAGTCTGCAGAGATTTACAGGTTTAAAGATTTTAACATTGTAGAGTTTACCACTAAAGCATGCGCACTAGATTACGACTCTATGGATAGTTTAAAAAAAGCAACAGATAAACCTCTGATCATTATAAATGAAAGTATGCAATTTTCTGCTGGTGTTAATTTGTCATATACAATGAACTTCGCTGAAAAAGGGGATTTTAAATCTATAGAAAAATTTATTAAATATTTTCAAGATACTTGTAAACAACTTAAGTATTCAAAATTTCCTGTTGTCTCAGCACCTTCTGGGCTTACTTTAGGTGGTGGATTTGAAGTAATGGTTCAAAGCAATTTTGTAACATCTCACACAAATATAGTAGTGGGTTTAGTCGAGACAATGGTTGGACTTGTACCCGCTGGAGGTGGATGTAAAGAGATGCTGTGGAGATGGGCTCAAAGCGAGGAGTCTAAGAAAGATTTAGATTTTGCACCACTTAAAGTATTTGAAATAATAGGTTATGGAAAAACTGCATCTTCTCCAGTTGAAGCCGAGCCCCTGAAATACTTGTTACCAACTGATAAAAAAATAATGAATAGGAATAGCTTATTTTCAGAGGCAAAAAAAGTTATAGAGGAAAATAAAAATTTTAAACCAAGTAATGAGTGTACTTTTAAATTATCGGGAAAATCAGTAAGAGAAAAAATGTTTAAAACTTTGGATAAACTTTATAATGATAAAATTATCTTTGATCATGGTATGACAGTAGGAAAAGAACTTGCAAATGTTTTAAGTGGTGGTGATACGAATTCTGAAAAAACATTGACTGAGGATGATATTTACAAATTAGAACTAGATTCTTTTATGAGATTGATTGAAAATAAAAAAACTCAAGATAGAATAAAGCATACATTGTCTACTGGCAAACCTTTGGTCAATTAGAAATCTCAGATAACATCCTCAAAGAATTAATAAAGTCAGGTCGCAACACATACTCAGACTTATTTCCAGATTTAATTTTTGTTAATGCTGCAAATCCATGAGTTACATTTCCAAGCGGAGTGTACTCACCCTCAAATAAAGGTGCGTCTGAAAGAAGTATAAAAAATTCACTATCTTCCATGTCTCCATTTTTACTTTTCGCAAATCCAACAGAACCTTTTTTAAAATCGAATGGTTTATTTTTTTCTGGTCTAATCAAACTGTATTTTGATCTACCACTACCAATATAAGTGTAATTTATATTTCCTTTTTTGCCAAATTCTAAATCTCCCGCTTGGACTAAAAAATTTTCCACAACGCGATGAAAAGCTACGTCATCATATTCTTTGTTAGATATCATATTTTTAAATCTCGCAACAGCATTGGGCGAGACCTCAGGTAAAAGCTCAATTATAACATTTCCACAATTTATATTCATTACAGCAATATTTTCTCTATTAGTAAAAACAAGTTTATCAATTTTAACGTTTTTTACAAAAACACATTTATTTTTTATCAATACAAAAGATGAGAATGCAAAGATTGACAATAAAATTAAAAAAATAAGCAAAATTTTTTCAGATTTACTTTGTTTTATTTTTGTAAGCATTTTATAAATTTATAAAGATTATTTAATATTTAACATTCCTTCTTTAATAAAAATTACTTTTTTATTTAAAATTTTGTCTGAGTTTATTACTTCAGAAACATATTTTTTTCTTGAATTCATAAAGGAAAAAGTTTCAGCCATGTCTTCCGCTATTGAATATTTTGCATATTCTGAAAAGAAACCATTCGTATTACTAAGTTTCGCCAAACTATACGCCTCTGGACTTGCTGAATTACCAGAATAATAAAAATTTGGATTGTTAAATTTAGCCCAAACTGTATCTGGAAAAAATTTTTTATGATTATTTTCTAAAATATGGAATACTTCATGATGAATTACTCTTTCAAAATCATTATCATTTGTATCGGTATTTAATAAAATTGTTTCCACTTCTGGGTTAGCAAAACCAAGGGCATTAATTTCACCAACTTTTAACTCCTTACATAAAATGATATATTTAAGTTTAATTTTTCCAAAAAATTCCTTTTTAAAAACATTCAATTCATTTTTAGATTTTATATATTTTTGCTTAACGCTATGGTTATTTGATTTTTTGCAGCTAACATTATTTATACCTGAATTAGTAAGAAAGTCTTTTTCAGGCGTTAAATATCTCAAATTACTTTCTTTATCTATTTTATAAATCTTAAGATTAGGTATTTTTATTAATTCATAAATTTGGTCAGCTTTAGACTGAAAAATTATGAAGAATAATAATAATATTAAAATTTTTAATTTCATTTTTTGAATTTAAACATATTAGAATTTAATATCATATGGTACATTAATGAAATGAAAAAAAAGAAAAGGAAAGAGTCAGATCCAAAATCAGTCCCAAATCTTTTTACTAGTAAATACATTGTATATTATTATGGGTTTTTTTGGGCTGTGTTGATTTCGATTGTTGTATTTTCGTGAAAAAAAAAAATATAGATCCTATTCAACCTGTAAGCGGAACAGTAGTTCCAAGATTTGCAGGTCCTAGTACTTTTGCAAGGTTACCAGAGTTAAGAGATGTTGAAAGTTGCGACGTAGCAATCGTTGGCATTCCTTTTGATGCAGGCACAAGTTATAGACCAGGCGCAAGATTTGGTCCTCAAAGCATAAGACAGGCTTCAAGACATTTAAGAACTAACTACCACCCAAATTATGATGTTGAACCATTTAAAGTTCAGCAAGTTGCTGACGCTGGGGATATAACTTGTAATCCATTTAATATTGATGAAGCAATAAAACAAATTGAAAAAGGTGCTTACGACTTACTTAAAAAGACTGGCAGTATCATTAGCATGGGAGGAGATCATACGATAGCATTTCCACTTTTAAGAGCGATCAACAAAATAAATGGGGGACCTATAGCACTTGTACATTTCGATGCACATTTAGATACATGGGATACTTACATGGGCGCTCCTTATACTCATGGAACACCTTTTCGTAGAGCTAGAGAAGAAAATTTATTTTTAGATCATGCGTCAATGCACGTTGGCATAAGAGGACCTCTCTACAGCAGAGATGATCTTAAAAATGATGAAAGTTTTGGATTTAAAACAATTCATTGCGATGAATTCCAAAGTGAGGGAGTTGATAAAATTGTTCAAAGAATAAGAAAGAGAGTAGGTGACAATCCGTTATATTTATCAATAGATATTGATGTATTAGATCCAGCTTACGCACCAGGCACCGGAACACCAGAAATAGCCGGCATGACAACTAGAGAAATGGTCAATGTTATTAGAGGATTATCAGGTATGAAATTAATTTCTGCAGATGTTGTTGAGGTTGCACCGGCTTATGATCATGCTGAAGTGACATCATTGGCTGCTGCAACAATAATTTACGAACTTACCAATTTATTTGCAAAAGTTTAGAGAATAGTTAATTTCTTATAATGCTTAACAAAAAAAATTTTTATATAAATGGTAAATGGGTTAAACCTGATAGTGAAGAAGAAATTAAAGTAATTAATCCAGCCAATGAAGATGTTTGTACTTTGATTACTCTAGGAAACAAAAAAGATGTTGATACTGCTGTTTCCGCAGCAAAAGAAGCATTTAAATTATGGGGATATTCTTCGAAGGAAGAAAGGATTGATTATTTAGAAAAATTATACACTTTATATAAACAAAGATGGGATGATTTTACTAATTCAATTGTCTTGGAGATGGGAGCTCCTAAAGAATTTGCTTCGAAACTACAGGTAGGTGCTGGAGCAGCACATATCAAATCATTCATAAAATATTTAAAAGAATTTAACTTTGATAAGCCTCTAAACGATCACTTAACTAATCAAAGAATTATTTACGAGCCTAAAGGTGTGTGTGCACTTATAACTCCATGGAACTGGCCAATGAATCAAGTTTGTTTAAAGGTTATTCCTGCACTTGCATCTGGTTGTACAATGGTTTTAAAACCATCAGAGATAGCCCCATTATCATCAATGATACTGGCTGAAATAATTGATGAAGCAAACTTTCCGAAAGGTGTCTTCAATTTAGTAAATGGAGATGGAGCAACAACTGGAGAAGAGCTAACTAGACATCCTAATATCGATATGATTTCTTTTACTGGGTCAACAAGGGCAGGTGCGTTAATTTCACAAAATGCTGCAAAGGATTTTAAAAGAATTAGTCTAGAATTAGGTGGAAAAGGAGCAAATATAATCTTCAAAGACGCTAAACCTGATGCTGTTGAAAAAGGAGCATCAAGATGTTTTAAAAATTCAGGACAGTCATGCAATGCCCCAACAAGAATGTTGGTTGAAAAAACAATTTATAACGAGACCATTGAAAGAGTAAAAAAATTTACATTAAACTTAAAAGTTGATCATCCCTCAAAAGAGGGAAATCACATTGGACCTGTAGTTTCAGATCAACAATTTAAAAAAGTTCAAATACTTATTCAAAAAGGTTTAGATGAAGGCGCTAAACTAATAGCTGGCGGCACTGGTAAACCTGAAGGTTTCCAAAAAGGTTATTATGTGAAACCAACAGTATTCGCAGATGTAAATAATAAAATGGAGATTGCAAGAACGGAAATTTTTGGACCTGTTTTATCAATTATACCTTTTGAAAATGAAGAAGAGGCCATAGAAATTGCTAATGATACTGATTACGGATTAGCAAATTATGTTCAGACTCAGGATAAGGAAAAAGCAAATAGAGTTGCAAGAAAGTTAAGATCTGGAATGGTTGACATTAATGGTGCTGGTCTCGCTGTTGATTCTCCTTTTGGGGGCTTCAAACATTCTGGTATTGGTCGTGAAGCAGGAAAAGAAGGCTTATTAGAATTTTTAGAAGTTAAATCAGTAGGTGGTTGGGCTAATTAAATTTTGATTTTTCTTTAACACCATCCAAAAACTTAAGACATTTTTTTAATTCTTCTAACTTAATAAATTCATCAACTTTGTGAGCTTGTTCAATTGATCCAGGTCCACAAACAACTGTGCTAATTCCAATTTCTTGAAAAAGCCCTGCCTCTGTACCAAAAGACACAACTTCACGTGAATTATCTCCAGTAATGCTTGATACTAACTCACAAGCCTCAGAATTTTTTTCTCTATTGAACCCTATAATTTCTCCGATTACTTCCTTTCGTATCTCAGATTTTGGATAAACTTTTTGCATTTCTGGAAGTAATTCTGTTTTTACAAATTTATCTATTTCATTATTAACAAAGACCCCATCTTCTTTTACAACAGGTCTTAATTCCCAATCAACCTTACATTTGTCAGCTATTACATTTCTTGCAATTCCACCTGAAATACCTCCAATTTGTAGAGTAGTATATGGTGGGTTAAATACAGAATTTTTAGGTTTTCTTTTTTTTAAATCTTCTCTTAATTGCATAAGTTTTTGAATAAATTTCGAAGCATATTCTACTGCATTCACTCCTTTGTCAGGCTGCGAACCATGACCAGCAAGACCATGAAAATGTGTTGTGTATTCAAAACAACCCTTGTGAGCATCAATTATTTTCATATTAGTTGGCTCTCCAACAATACACAAAGAGTTTTTTATGTTTCTTTTTTTTAATTCATCTATTAAAAGGGGCGCTCCTTGACACGCTGTCTCTTCATCAAAAGTAAAAGAAAAATGGATATCTCGATCTAATTTTTCAGAGGAAAATACTGGTGCATATGCTAACACGCAAGCCAAAAAACCCTTCATATCACACGATCCTCTTCCAAACAGTTTCCCATCTTTAATTGTTGCTTTAAAAGGATCTGTTGACCAACTTTTGGTTACAGGCACCACATCAGTATGACCCGAAAAAATTATAGATTTTTTTCCGTTCTTTTTTTTTGATTTTAAAGTTGAAAATAGGTTTACTCTTTTTTTATCATTATCAAATACCTTAAATGATGATGCGCCGGCATCACCTAAAATTTTTTCACAGTAATTAATAATTGAGTTATTATCTTCACCTGAAATAGTTTTAAACCCTATCAAATCAGAGAGAATTTTAATTGAATCGTTATATAATTTATCTGAATAATTTTCTGTACTCATTCGTAAAAAGAATTATATATTAATTCCATGAAAGAACAAATATCCTATGATCAGTTTGATAAGATCGATTTAAGAATCGGTACTGTAATTTCAGTCAAAAAAAATGAAAAGGCTCGAAAACCTTCACTAGTTGTAAAGGTTGATTTTGGAAAAGAAATAGGCATTAAACAATCTTCTGCCCAAATTACACATTATTATAATGAGGAAAATTTGATGAATAAGCAGGTTATTGGTGTCTGTAATTTTGCAGAAAAAAATATCGCTGGAGTTGTTTCACAGGTTTTAATACTTGGTGCAATCGACCAAGAGGGAAAAGTTGTATTACTCCACCCTTCACAGAAAACTGATGATGGGTTACCGATAGCTTAATTTGCTAGTAAATTTGCGACAAATGATAAATTTATTTAATTATTTTATTATGTTATGTCAGCTTACTTTTTACTCAAAAAAATAATTTGATATGAAACCAGGAAATAAAAATTCTTATAAATCTCTCACCTCGATTAATATTAATGAAAAAGAATATAATTTTTTTTCTTTGAAAACTGCAGAACAGAATGGTTTAAAAGGTATAGAAAAACTACCTAAATCATTAAAAGTTTTATTAGAAAATTTACTACGGTATGAAGATGGCAAGACAGTCACCAAAGATCAAATCCTTGCTTTGCAAAAATGGCTAAAAGATAAAAAGTCCGAGACAGAAATTGCGTATAGACCTGCTAGAGTACTTCTACAAGATTATACAGGAATACCCGCAGTCGCAGATTTAGCTGCTATGCGTGAGGCTGTTAAAGAAAAAAATATGGATCCACAAATAATAAATCCATTGTCTTCTGTTGATTTAGTGATCGACCACTCAGTACAAGTTGATAAGTTTTCAACTCCAGACTCGTTAAAGAAAAATGTGGAAATTGAATTCCAGAGAAATGCTGAGAGATATTCTTTTTTGAAATGGGGACAACAAGCTTTTGATAATTTTAGAATAGTTCCACCAGGGACTGGGATATGCCATCAAGTTAATCTAGAGTATCTTTCCAAAGTAGTATGGAAAGAAAAATTTGAAAACAAAGATTATATTTTTCCAGATACTTTAGTAGGAACTGATAGCCACACTACTATGGTAAATGGCTTGTCTGTTCTTGGATGGGGAGTAGGAGGCATAGAAGCGGAAGCCGGTATGCTCGGGCAGCCGATCTCCATGTTAATACCTGAAGTGATTGGTTTTGAAATAACAAATAAACTTCCAGAAGGTACAACTGCAACTGACTTAGTTTTGACAGTAGTTAAAATGTTAAGGGATAAAGGTGTTGTTGGAAAGTTTGTTGAATTTTATGGGGAGGGACTTAAAAATCTTACTCTTGCTGACAGAGCAACTATAGCTAATATGGCACCAGAGTATGGAGCAACATGTGGTTTTTTTCCAATTGATGATGAAACTTTAAAATATCTAGAGTTTTCTGGTAGAGATAAAAATCAAGTAGAAATAGTTAAAAGATATGCACAAGAGCAAGGGTTATGGGTAAGTGATGATATGGTTTTCACTGACACTCTTAAGTTAGATATGTCTACAGTCGTTCCAACAATTTCTGGGCCTAAAAGACCTCAAGATAAAGTTTTATTAACAGAGGCTTCTAAAGATTTTGATTTAAATTTTAAAAACATTACAAAAAGGGAAACTTTTTCCACTTCAAAAGTTGATGGGACAGATTATGAAATTAAAGATGGTTCTATTTTAATAGCAGCAATCACTTCGTGTACAAATACATCAAATCCTAATGTACTTATCGGAGCAGGTTTACTTGCAAAGAAAGCTTGCGATCTTGGGTTAACAACAAAGCCGTGGGTAAAAACTTCTCTTGCACCAGGGTCTCAAGTAGTTACTGATTACTTAGCAAAAGCCGGTTTAAACGTTTACCTAGATAAGCTCGGTTTCAATCTTGTTGGTTATGGTTGCACAACTTGTATTGGTAACTCTGGTCCATTACCAGAAAATATATCTTCAGCTGTTCAAAAAAATAATATTTATGCCGTTTCAGTATTATCTGGTAATAGAAATTTTGAAGGAAGAATCTCTCCACTGATTAAAGCTAATTATTTGGCATCACCACCCTTAGTAGTAGCCTATGCACTAGCTGGACACATGAAATTTGATTTTTATAAAGATTCATTGGGGAAATCTAAAGATGGAAAAGATATTTTTTTAAAAGATATTTGGCCATCTAATAAAGAGATTGAAGACACATTAAGTAATTCTCTAAATGCAGAAATGTTTATTAATAGATATTCAAATGTATCCAAAGGACCATCACAATGGCAAAATATCAAAACAAAAGAAAGCAGCATCTATGAATGGGATGACAACTCAACATATGTGAAAAAACCACCATTCTTCGAGAATCTTAAAGATAGCCCTGATGGATTTAAGGATATTATTAATGCTAGACCTTTATTAATTTTAGGAGACATGGTTACGACAGATCATATATCTCCAGCTGGCTCAATTCAAAAAGAGAGTCCAACGGGTGATTATTTTATGAAAAATCAAGTTCTACAAAAAGATTTTAATTCTTACGGTTCTAGAAGAGGTAATCATGAAGTTATGATGAGAGGAACCTTTGCAAATATTAGAATAAGAAATGAGATGGCACCAGGAACTGAAGGGGGATTTACTAAACTGTACCCTGAGGAAAAAATAATGCCAGTTTTTGAAGCAGTAGAGGAGTATAAAAAAAGAAAAACTGATTTAATAGTTATTGGCGGCAAAGAATATGGAACAGGCTCTTCAAGAGATTGGGCAGCTAAGGGTACAAAACTTTTAGGAGTAAAATCTGTATTTGCTGAAAGTTTTGAGAGAATACATAGATCGAATTTAATTGGAATGGGAATATTACCATTACAGTTCATAGATGGTATAGACAGAAAAAAATTAAAACTTACAGGTTCAGAAATAATTACAGTCAATGGAATAGAAAAAGGACTCAATCCTGGGGATAAATTATCTGTCGAATTTAAATATCAAAATGGAGAAATAAAAAAATTTAAAATGTTGTGCAGAATAGATACTAATAATGAATTAGAATATTATAAACACGGTGGGATTCTTCAATACGTTCTAAGAAATACAATTTAATAATGTCAGAAGATATAGAAATCATTAATCAAAATACAAGAATTGAAAAAATAAAAAATTTTTTTTCTAATAACTTTAAAAAGTTAGTAGGTTCATTAGTATCAATATTGTTGCTATTATTTTCATACTTTGGTTATCAAGAATATGAAAAAAGGGAAAAATTAGAGATTGCCGAGACTTATAATCAAATTACTTTGAAAGAAATAACAATTCAAAACTCCAATGATGTTGAACAATTAGTAAAAATTATAAAAAAAAAAGATCCAATTTATTCTGCTTTATCACTATATTTCATCATCGAAAATAATTTGGTGAATGATCAAAAAGAAATTAATAATTTTTTTGATATGGTAATAAAATCTCAAAAGGAAAAGGAAATTAAAAATCTAATCATTTATAAAAAAGCTATGTATAATGCGGATATAGCCTCAGAAAATGAGCTACTTGACATATTAAATCCTTTACTCAAATCACAAAGTGTGTGGAAATCTCACGCATTACTTCTAATGGCAGACTATTTTGAACATAATAATAATTTGCTAAAGTCAAAAGATTTCCTGAAAGAAATAGTTAATTCTGAAGTAGTAAACAATGAAATCAGAGTTGAAGCTGAGAGACGTATAAAGAGGAATTTTGGTGATTAAGAGATATTTCCATTTAATAATATTTTTATTTCTTCTTGATTGTTCATTAAACCCTAACTCAAAATTTTGGACAAAAGAAAAAAAAATTTTGGTTGATAAAAGTTCAACGACAGTTTTATTAAAGAGTAAAAAGCGATCCTTAAATGAATTTAACCAGAACTTTAAGATTACACTTCCAAAAAATTTAAAAGTAGATACCAATCAGCAATTAAATAATGATAGTTTTATAAATTTTGATGCAAATCTTGAAAAGATGTCAAAATATAATTTTAAAACGATAAGATCATTCTCAAATTTCGAACCTGAAATATTATTAGATAAAAATCACTTATTTTACTTTGACAGTAATGGAACAATAATCAAATTCGATAATAATTCAAATATAATTTGGAAACAAAACCATTACACAAAACAAGATAAGAAATTACAACCAATTCTATTTTTTGGTGAAAGTGAAGAAGATATATTTGTTGCAGATAGTGTAGCAAATTATTATGTAATTAATAAGAATACTGGAGAACTTAAGTGGAAAAAAAAACACTCTTCTTCATTTAACTCTCAAATTAAAATATTTGAAAATAAAGCTTTAATAATTGATATGGAGAATAATTTAAGATGTTTCTCTTTACAGACAGGAGATCTATTATGGTCAGTAAAAACCCAGCAATCACTCTTGAGATCTCAGAAAAAACAATCACTTATTTTAAATAATGATAATGCTTTTTTTAGTAACTCTATAGGAGATGTTACTGCGGTAAATATTTCTAGTGGAAAGGTAATTTGGCAAACACCCACCCAATCAAATGTATCTTTTGGAAGTACCTTTTTTTTAAAATTATCTGACATTGTCTCTGATAAAGAGTCAATATTTGTTTCAAATAATAATAATCAATTTTTTTCAATCGATTTACTTTCAGGAATAATTAATTGGAAGCAGGATTTCAGCTCTGAATTAAGACCAGCAATAATAGGTGATTATTTGGTGACAATTTCAGACAATGGTTTACTTGTAGTAATGAATAAAGAGACGGGTCAAATTATAAGAATTAATGATTTATTTAAGAACATTAATGAGAAACGAAAAAAAAATTACCTACCCACAGGTTTTTTAGTTGGAAAATTTTATATTTATGTCTCAACGAATAATGGAAGAATCTTGGTTGTAAATTTCAAAGAAGGTAAAATTGAAAAAACATTAAAATTAGATAACAATAAACTTCAAAGACCTGTTTATTTCAATAAAAGTTTATATATTGCAAAAGATAATTCAATAATTAGATTAAATTAATGCTTCTCAAAATTCTTGAAAAATTAGGTAGAAAAAAAATTGTTTTAGATAGAGGACCTTCCCATCCAGAATATGAAAAAGCCAAACCTTGGATGAATAGATACTATTTAATTTTTAGACATAGACCAAAATGGTTTCCATTTAATATTTTGATACATGAAATGCTTGATGACGATCATGGAGAAGGTGTTCATAATCATCCGTTTCCGTTTATAACAATAATTTTAAGAGATGGATACTTTGAAACATTAAAAAGTGGAAAATTCTGGAGACCAGCAGGTTATATTGGTTTTAGATCTGCGAACACACATCATAGAATTGATATTAAGCCAGGTACTAAACCCCTAACTATATTCATAGCGGGCCCATATGGATTAAGGAAAGGACCAAGATCAGAGTATGGAATTGATTTTAAAACTAAAAAATGAAGCAAAAGTTTTTTGAATTAAGACTAAAAACAAACGGACAAAAATTATATAATTTTACTGATCAAACCATAAATTGGATCAAGGAAAATTCTTTTAATGATGGAATATTAAATTTAAGCATTCAACATACAAGCGCGTCCTTAATTGTTCAAGAAAATGCTGATCCAGATGTTCAAACAGATTTATTAAATTATTTTGATAGATTGGTTCCTATGGATGAAAAATCCTACATACATAAATCTGAGGGAAAAGATGATATGCCTGCACATATTAAGTCTGCTTTAACCAATAACCAAATTTCTCTTAGTATAAAAAAAAAGGAATTATTGTTAGGTACATGGCAAGGAATTTATTTGTTTGAGCACAGAATTGAAAGTCAGGTGAGAAAAATTATTCACCATTTTATTGGTGATTAGATGTGAGGATCATATGCCCATTGTAAAATAGCTTGTCTCTGTCTTCTTCTGCAAGTTAAATTTCCTTTTTCACAATTTTTTTCAATAGCAGTCACATGTCTTCTAAAATTTTTCCATCTTTTAATTTGAGTTATATCTACTTTTGGTATTCTTCTACCCATTGAGAATCTACAATACCATTGGAACCAACCTAAAGGATCTTCCTTAAATATCCATCCTTTCTCAATCCAGTGTTCCCTAGAAAGTCCGGCTTTCACTTTAAATCTATTTATATTTACATCAAAAGTCTTACTCAGTTTAGCTTTTACAAACCAACTTTTTGGAAACTCTCTAATGTTATTTCCAAAGTAAGATCCACCAAAAACTCCCAACTCAAGCATTTTTTTTGGGGAAAGTTCCGGTTTAAATAATCTATAAATCTCTGCGTCGCTTAATTTTTTCATACAATTAAATCAATTTTTTTCCTTCGCTTAATAACTTCTTGTAAAGATCTATATCTGCAGATCCTTCACAACCTATTAATAATATATTTGAATTTTCATTTATTTCTAGGTCACTCTTTGCTTCTTCATTATTACAACATGAAATTAAACTTGTGATCCCAGGTGTTGAACATTCACCTCCTTCTATTGAAATATCACTTAATACTTTATCTGCTAACATTGCTACAGTTTGTGAGACGAATTTATCTGAAACACTAATACAATTATTTACAGAATTTTTTAATATTTGCCATGGGACTAATGACACCTCTCCACAAGACATGCCGCCCATTATACTTTCTTTCTTAATATCTACACTTGTAGGAGTATTGTTTTCAATACTCTGCATTACACAATTTGCATTTTCAGGTTCAACAATAATAATTTTTGGAACCTTTTTGAAATAATTAGCTACACCAGCAACTAACCCTGCCGCCATACCCCCAACACCAGCTTGTAAAAAAATATGTGTGATATATTCATTTGTTTGAACTGAAATTTCTTTTATCATTGTCGAATATCCAGCCATTGTAAGTTTTGGAACGAGTTCGTAATTTGGCCACGCTACATCTTGAATAATCTCCCAATTGTTTTTTTTTGACTCTTCTTTACACACATTTAGAGAGTCCTCATAATTTCCTTTAACTCTGATCACTTCAGCATTCAAATTTCTCATTTCTTCAGCTCTTGTTTCGCTTACATTTCCACTAATAAAAATTTTACAATTTAATCCCAAATTTTTTGCTCCCCAGGCAACTGATTTGCCGTGATTTCCTGCAGTAGCTGTTGATACTATAATGTCTTTTCTCCCTTTAGTTATTTTTTGTACAGCATAGGCGCCGCCAAGGGCTTTAAAAGATTTGAGACCAAATCTCTTAGCTTCATCTTTGTAAAAGATATTTTTTAGTCTTAATTCTTTACAAAGTTTACTTAAACTTTCTAACGGGGTAGGTTGATATTTTTGCCATTTTGAAATCGTTTTATATGCATCTTCTATTAAATCACTATTTAAGATGTTTAATATTTTTGAACGATCAAATTCAAAATTTTCATTATTAATAATTTTTGTAAATTTATGACTCAGGTATAGGTTTTTATGCATTTGTTTAAATAATAAGAAATTATAAGGTAACTCTAAGGCTAGACTAAATCAAATAATTAGTGCATAGAGATTATCGTATATGACTAAAATTATTATAATTGGAGCCGGTGCGATGGGATCAGCTTTCACGATCCCTTGTATTGAAAATGGGAATGACGTCACCTTAATTGGGACACATCTAGAAAATGATTTAGTTGACGAAATTTCAAAATCACCACATCCAGCATTGAAAGTCACTTTACCAAAGAAACTCAAAATTGGAAAATTTGAAGGAATTAAGGATCATTCTGATTCTGACTTGATTGTATGCGCAGTGAGCTCTCCTGGGGTTAATTGGTTTATTGATCAAATTTCTCAAATGGGAAATAAAAAACTTAATATAGTTTTATTAACTAAGGGTTTGAGTGTCGAGAAAGGAAAATTAATAACCATTTCTTATAGAATTAAAAATGAACTAAAAAAAAATGGTTTTGATGATGTCGTCGTATCAGCAATAAAAGGACCTTGTCTTGCAGCTGGATTAGCAAATAAGATGAGAACAGGGACAGTAATTGCTAGTGAAAACAAAGATACAGCAAAATTAATACAGAAAATTATAACAACTGAATATTATTCGACAGAGCTATCAGAAGATATAAAAGGAGTAGAATTTTGTGGTGCAATTAAAAATATCTATTCTATGTTAATTGGAGCCTCAGAAGGTTTAAGCAACCCAAGCGCACCTGAAAGTATTAAATCGAAATACTTTTTGAATACCTCAGCATCTTTAATTCATCGCTCAATTTCTGAGATGGTAAAATTTGTCAAATACTTTGGTGGTAATGAAACAACAGTTTATGGACTTGCAGGTTTGGGAGATTTATATGTAAGTGCAATAGGTGGGAGAAATAGCCAAATGGGGAAATATTTAGGACAAGGAACTTTATATAAAGAAGCTAAAGAAAAATTTATGAAAGATATTACTGTTGAAGGTGCACAGTTAGCACTTGAAATTGGTCCAATTCTTTTAAAGGAACTTAAAAAAAATGAATTTCCTTTAATGTTCAACATACTTGAGACTATATGCAATAATAAGAAATTAAGTATTAATTGGTAAATTAAAATAGTCCCTCAACATCACCTTTTTTATTTAACTTAATATTATTAGCTGCAGGAACTTTGGGTAGACCAGGCATAGTCATAATTGATCCACAGACAACCACAATAAATTCAGCTCCTGATGATAATCTCACTTCTCTTATTGGAATTTCATGATTTGATGGAGCTCCTTTTAACTTCGGATCAGTAGAAAAACTATATTGGGTTTTAGCTATACAAACAGGTAAATTCTTGTAGCCATTACTCTCAAAAACTTTAAGTTTCTCTTTTACATCTTCATTTGCAATAACTCTATCGCCTCTGTAAATCTCCTTAACAATTTTTTCAATTTTACCCAAAAGATTTAAACTATCTTCGTACAAAAATTTGAAATTACTTTTCTTTGAGTCTTTGCATATTTTGACAACTTTTTTAGCAAGATCAGTTGTGCCTTTGCCACCCATCGCCCAATGTTTACATTCACTGACCTGAACTTTCATATCTTTACAAAAATTGAGAACAGCATCTATTTCTTTTTTTGTATCTAAAGCAAAATGATTAATTGCAACAATTGGCTCTAGACCAAATTTTTTAATGTTTAAGATATGTCTTTCTAAATTAATTAAACCTTTTTTCAAAGAGGCTGTATCTTCTTTTTTTAGATTTTCTTTTTCCACACCTCCGTGCATCTTTAATGCTCTAATAGTTGCAACAATTACAACACAGCTAGGTTTTAATCCTGCCTTCCTACATTTTATATCTAAAAATTTTTCAGCACCAAGGTCTGCACCAAATCCGGCTTCAGTAACAACGTAGTCTGATAGCTTAAGAGCTGCCGTTGTAGCAATAACAGAATTACATCCATGAGCAATATTAGCGAATGGACCTCCATGAATAATAGCTGGGTTATGTTCTAAGCTTTGGGTAACATTAGGTCTTATTGCTTCTTTTAAAAGAACAGTCATTGGTCCGTGGGCATTTAAATCTTTTGCAAAAATTGGCTGATTATCTTTATTGTAAGCTATAGTTATATTTCCAATTTTTTTTTCTAAATCATTCAAGTTTTTAGCCAAACAAAAAATAGCCATGACTTCAGAAGCAACAGTTATATCAAAACCATCTACTCTTTTAAAATCTTTTGCAACACCACTGGTGTTAATGTCAATAAATCTTAAAGCACGATCGTTCATATCCATCACTCTTTTCCAAACTATTTTTTTTTCATCAATATTAAGTTTGTTTCCCCAGTAAATATGATTGTCAATCATTGCAGATAACAAATTATGTGCTGATGTTATTGCATGAAAATCTCCAGTGAAATGAAGATTTATCTGTTCCATGGGAACAACTTGTGAATACCCACCTCCGGCTGCCCCTCCTTTCATACCAAACGAAGGTCCAAGACTTGGTTCTCTTAAACAAACAATAGATTTTTTTCCAATTTTATTTAAACCATCATTTAGACCAACAGAAGTAGTTGTTTTACCTTCTCCTGCTGGTGTTGGTGTGATAGCTGTAACTAGTATTAGATGACCATCTTTTTTCTTTTTAAGTTTATTCAAAAACTCAAAATTTATTTTTGCTATATGTCTTCCCATAGGGCTAAAAGCACTTGGATTATCAGGAACATTTATTTTTTTTAAAATTTTTGAAATTGGTTTAAGTTTGCTATTTCTAGCTATTTCTATGTCTGATTTAAATTTTTTCATTTAAGTCGTTTTTTAGGGTGTTTATACTTTATTTGTTCACTTTAAAAGAAATAAATTACAATGGACTTTTAATTATTTAATACATATCTTGAAGCATGAAAAAAAATTTCAGGTTTTTTGATAATAGACAAAAATATCTTCTTTTTGTAACCACAACTAATGAAAAAAATAAAATCGCTGATGCTTTAAAACCAATTGTACAGAATTTGAAACCTAAAAATCCAGCATTAAAAATTTTTGACGCTGGGATGGGGGACGGCTCTTTACTAATGAGTGTGATGAGGCAATGTCATCAAAAAATGCCTAATATACCGCTATTAGTTTCTACAAAAGAAATAAGCATGGAAGATGTGAGGTTAGGTTTAGAGAAACTTCCTGATAGATTTGCTGAACATAAAAATACTGTTTTTGTTATTTCAAATTTGAACTATGTGGAGTCAACTTCTTTAAAATCAAGAAATGTTAAAAAACAAAAAAGGATGAATTGGAAAGTCGTAAAATTAAAGGGAAATTCTTCTTTAGATTTTTCAAATCAATTAAGAAAGCTTAATCAAGAATTTTTAGCTAAAAAATGGCAGGTTGAAACTAATCCAAAAACAGGAACATCAACTTATAAAGAACCATGCGTGATTGTTATCTATAGAAAAGACCAAGAATTCGTTCTTAAGAATGTAATACCGAAAAAAAATAACGGAAAAACTGATTATAATTTAATTATTGCCTCTCAACCGTATAGATCAAGAGTTAGTGCAGAAAAAAAGGTTAAATATGTAATTGAACCAATGATTAAATCTTTAGCAAAAAAAGGAAAGCTTGTTGTTGTACATGCTTGCGGTGAAGATCCAGCAAATAAAATAATAAAAAAGATATGGCCTAAAGAAAATCCATTTCCATATTTATATTCATCGATTGAAAAATACATTAAGTCGAATACAGATAAATCTTTCTTAAAAACTTTAAAGTTTCATAAAGTAAAAAAGATAAGTTATGTTTTGAGAGCACTACCAAACGAAATTAGTGGTGGAATAGCTACATCGTTAATATTTTCTGCATGGAATGCCGCAGTTTACGTAAATCAAATATCGGACGAACAAATAATGAAAGCAGAAAAACATAAGAATTACCAAAAAGTTGTTCAAAATATTGTAAATAAATATAAAGGATTGCACTTTAAAAACGAATTATTTGTAATAGAAAAGAAATAATTAATATTTTTCAACCACTGTTTGTAATTAAAAGTTTATTTTGATCCTCAAATTGATCACAAATTAAAATTTTTAATTGTTGTAAAAATTTTCACAAATTGTAAGAGATGCAATGTTTAAAAAAACATTCTTTCTAATTGCTTTATTTTCAATGCTTACTGGTTGTTACCAGTCTACAGCTTCATTAATTGGCCCAACAGTGACATTGGGAACTTCTGGAAACCTAGCTCAATCTGCACTTTCGTACTCTGTAAATGAATCAGTAAAAAAAGCCACCGGTAAATACCCTGTTGAACATATAAAAAAAAGATTCAAAAAATAAAAATTAAACTTTTACTTTCATATAACAAGAATTTGGGTCATTTTTATAATGCCCAAATGGATCACAATCCTCAAAGCCACAAGATTTGAATAGCTTTCTTGCCGGTTCAAAAAAATTACCTGATCCAGTCTCAATAAAAATATTTTTTAATCCAATATCTCTAGACTTAGATAATAAGATAGAAATAATTTCTTTGCCAAATCCTTTTTCTCTAAATTTATCATGCACTCTTATGGATTTGAACTCACCATAATCTTGACCAAGAATCTTTATTGCTCCACATCCAATGAGATCTTCATTATTCCAAATACTCCAGAATTTAATTGTTTTATCTTTTAGTCCATCTATATCGAGGACATGAGTACTACCAGCTGGAGAGACGGATCTTAATTCAATAAAGTGTTTTTTTAAAAGTTCATTTACTTTAAAATCATCAAAATTGTTTTCAACTGCTTTCATTGGCATCTATAAAATGTCATCTAAATTTTGGAATTCACCGATCTTAAAGATAATAGCTTCGTCTTTTTTAAAACCATATTTTTTTGCATTATCTAAAAATCTTTTTGCAGGCTCCATTATAGGTTCTAATGATAATACAAAAGTTCCCCAATGCATTCCAATAACCCTTTTGCTGTTTAAGTCTTTGGCAATCTGCAATGCCTCTTCAGGATTGGTATGGTAAACAGATTTATCAAACATAGGTTTAAAATTATAGGCACCGATATTTATAAAAGTGAGATCAATTGGTCCGAATTTTTTTCCAATTTCCTTATAAATTTCTCCATATCCAGTATCGCAAGCAAACAAAATTTTTTTTCTTTTATATTCAATTAAATAACTTCCCCAAAGAGTTTTATTGGTATCTGTTAAACTTCTTTTTGACCAATGAACTGCAGGTAGCATAGTTATTTTTAAATCATTTTTCTCGATTGATTGATACCAATCAAGCTCACTTACCTTCTTAAAATTATTTTTTGTAAAATATTTACCAAGCTTTAGGGGGACAATTACATTAGCATCTTTGTAAGGAAATTTTCTAATTGTACCCATGTCTTGATGATCATAGTGATTATGTGTCAGTAAAAATAAATCAATTTTTGGAATTTCGTTTAAGTTTAAAGCTGGAGCAACATATCTTTTAGGTCCAAAAATTAATGGTCCAGCATTTTTTGAGAAAACTGGATCTGTTATAATAGTTGTTTCTCCGAGTTTTATTAAAAATGTAGCATGTCCAATCCAGCCAATATAATCACGGTTTTGTTTTGAAGCTAAATCTTTTAAGACATATTCCTTTTTTAAAACATGATCATCTGGAACTGTCATGTCTAATTTTTTTTTCTCTTTGTTAAAAGTAGAGTAAGACCATTTAATTTTATCATCTCTCACTGGGGAACCTTCGGGATTTCTAAAGGTGTTATCAGGTAAATGATGATACGGTTTATTTTCCATAGAATTTATATTCGAAAACATGAAACAACAGAAAACTAAAACAATAAGCTTTTTAATCATTGATCTTATTGATTTCTGTAAAATGTCCCATTTTTCTCTTTTCTTTAATTTCCTTTTTTAAATAATCGAAAAAAAATTCGTTATCTTGAAATTTTTTTCCTTTATATTTAGTTATTTCATTACCTAGAATATTTGTCATTTTCGCATTGTAAAGTTTTAATGTTTTTACCTTTTTAAGACCACAAACTGCGCGAACATGGTTTTCGAATTGACTGATATTGTGTGAGTTGATTGTCATGTGACCAGAATTATGTACTCTGGGTGCGATTTCATTTACTAACAAATTGTCTTTATCATCTATAAAAAATTCGACACATAAAGTTCCTACATAATCCAATTTTTCACTAATTTTTTTTGCATATTCGATAGATTGAGAAAAATGTTCATTGCTTATGCTAGCTGGAATTTTTGAGACTTTTAATATTTGGTCATCATGTTTATTTTCAAATGGCTCATAAATTTCGTATTCATTTTTTTTAAATCTTGTGACTATTACAGAGATTTCTTTTTTTAAACTAACCATTTTTTCTAATATATAGTCGCTATTTTTAGAAAGGCTAATATTTTCACAGTCCTCAAGATTATTTAATTTAAATTGTCCCTTCCCATCATAACCAAGAGTAGCTGTTTTTAAGATCGCAGGTAAAAGATCGCCATTTGATATCAAATCATCTTTATTATTAATCTTTTTGTATTGTGTAGTTTTAATATTTTGATCATTTACAAAATTCTTCTCCAAAATCCTATTTTGAATAATCTTATTTATCTGAGGTTTTGGCAAAACTTCTTTTATCGAATTAAGTTTATCCAAAATATCAAAAGGGATATTCTCAAATTCAAAAGTAATTTTGTCTA
Organism: uncultured Pelagibacteraceae bacterium; assembly: GCA_902582235.1. Classification (GTDB taxonomy): domain Bacteria; phylum Pseudomonadota; class Alphaproteobacteria; order Pelagibacterales; family Pelagibacteraceae; genus Pelagibacter. The sequence goes on along the minus strand of CACHQX010000002.1, from coordinate 126,340 downwards.
CTTTTTTAGTGAAATAATTAATTTTTTCTTCATCGTTATAATTTGACAAAATAAATTCATCAGAAAATTCTTTTGCGGGAGACATTGGGTCATCGCTCCATACAATTGTATACACATCCAATTTTTTTGCTGCCATACAAAGCATACAACCTAATTGACCGCCACCCAAAATACCAAGATTAGTTTTCTTCATTAGTTATTTTGGTTTTTTTTTCACTGATTTTGTTTGTTTAATTCTTAATTTCAGCAAAGAATTTTTTATTTTTTTGTCAGTTGTTCCAAGAATAGATGCAGCATATAGTGCAGCATTAATTGCACCATCTTTTCCTATCGCAACAGTACCAACAGGAATACCTTTTGGCATCTGAACAATTGATAATAAACTATCAAGACCCTTTAGTTTTTTACTTTCAACCGGAACCCCAATCACAGGGACAGTTGTTAAAGAGGCAATCATGCCAGGTAAATGTGCAGATCCACCAGCTCCAGCAATTATAACTGAATAATTAGTCTCTGATTTTTTTGCAAACTCATAAAGTCTTTTTGGTGTTCTGTGTGCTGATACAATTTTTACATCAAAACTAATTTTTAAACTCCTTAGGATTTTGACACAATCTTTCATAGTTGAATAATCCGATTGACTTCCCATAACTATCGCTATTTTATGATACTTTTTAAGTTTCATTTACGTATTTATTATCAGATATATAATAATTATTATATAACTAAACTTATGAATTTCAAAATTGACAACTTACAAAACTGTTAATGATTGAGAACAAAAATAATGTCGAATACCTTGATGATTTTTGTGAAGAATGTGGGTATGAGGATGAAAGTGTTTCACAAAATTTGTTGATGTTTGGATATAAAATTTGTGACTCTTGTAAAATCTCTAAAACTATATTTCCTATTTAAGTTATATTACTAATAGGCAAACTATTTAACCTACTCATCACAAAAGAAACAGATAAAATTGCTAATATCAAAAATGATAAAAAAACTATTCCAAACGCTTTAATATTTGATTTAAAATTTAATACCTCTTTAGTTGAAATTATTAATGAGGCAAATATCCAAAATTGAGTTAAGAAAATTATTGGCATTACTAAATCAGGTGTCAATGCTATAAATCTTAGTAATCCAGGGGCATGAGCAATACCTACTGCAATTAAAATTTTTTTAAAGGTGACCTTGGTATCTTTATCAGGAAAAATTTTGGCACCGATTGTAAATATCAAAACCGCCCAAAAAAACCATGTTAATACTGCAGTTAATGCTGAGAGAGTTAATGAAGTTTTGTAAAAATTATTAGTAGCAATTGCTCCTGCAACGCCATCTAGTATCATTATAATAGCAGCAAAGTAAATTGAAACTTCGGAGTAAGTCTTTACCTCCTTATAAAGTTTTTTATCAAGTTTTATCGATCTAAAAACTAATTCTAAAAAAAATCCAAACATTTATTTTTTATTTTTTTTTTGAGCATAATAGGAAATTAATAAAGGAAAAATGATTAAAATAATACCTATAATAACACATGTTATTAATAAAAAGTATTTTGACATTTAATGAGTCTAAATGAGAAAAAAAGGGGCATTACCCCCTTTTTATAATTTATTTAGCTTCTCTTGTATTAGGATTGTAAGACTCTGTGAAAGGTATATCAACGATCACAGCATCAACTGGATCATTTCCTTTTTCACAATATTTCTTTGGAAGATGAATTTTAAATTTTCTACCTACTTTACCCATCGGAAATCCATTTTTATTCAAAGTTCCATCGAAAGGCACATACCCCATTGCAATATTAGTTTTTTTTTCAGGATGGTACCAAGGTGATGTAACAAATCCTACTGGATTTTTTCCATCCTCAGAGATTAACCAAAAATCTGGTGCATATTCTTCTATTGGTTTTCCCCCTAGTTCCATTCCTACTAGCTGAAGTTTGTATGGTTTTCCTCCAGAGGATATCTCACTTTTCATTTTTTCTAAGGCTTCTTTACCAACATAGTCTCCTTGTTTCTCCCAAACACCTTTTCCAGATAATGAAACTTGATAACCTAAGTTACATTGAAATGGATTATGCTCGTTATCCATGTCTTGACCCCAAGATAAAATACCTGCTTGTATTCTTCTGTGGTGGGCTGGGGCGATAACCATTAGATTGTGTTTTTTTCCAGCTTTTAAAACTGCATTCCACATATCCTCTGCATATAAAGTTGCATTTCTTAAATAAATTTCATATCCAGCTTCACCTGAAAAACCTGATTGTGAAATCACACAACTTCTTCCTCCAACTTTAGCTTCAGCTAATCCATAAAAAGGCATGTTGTCTAAATCAACTTGATTTCCTATTAAATCATTCATCAAAGCCTTAGATTTTGGACCTTGAATTTGAACTGGACATGCATCTATCTCATCAATTTCTACATTAAATCTTTTATCAGCGTTAACACCTTGCAGATAAAGACCAATGTCGCTATCCGATAAACTAAACCAAAATTCATCTTCAGATATTCTTAATAGAATAGGATCATTTAAGACACCACCTTTGTAATTACATAAAATTACATATCTAGCACGCATCGGAGAAATTTTTGTTGCATCTCTTGTAATAACGTAGTCTGTAAATTTTTCAGCATCTGGACCTTTTACTCTTATTTGTCTTTCAACTGCTACATTCCACATTGTTACATGTTTTTTAATAGCCTCATATTCAACCATCGCTCCACCCTTTTCTGGTCTTACATAACCCCGTGGATGATAAATTCTATTGTAAACAGTTGCTCTCCAACATCCAGCTTTCATAGATAAATGCCAGTAAGGAGACTTTCTAACTCTTGTAGAAATTAACATTTCAACTTGAGTTGGACCACTCTGTCTTAAATTGTATGGAACATGTCTATCAGATTGATCAACAGCAGTAGAATGAGAAACTTTTGAATAATCTACTTTCTCAATTATTCTGCCTTTTGACATTGGCTTACTGACTTTCTTAGATTTTACTTTAGCTACTTTTTTTGGCTTTCTTTTTTTCGAACTTACTTTCTTTTTTTTAGGCATAGTTATTATCCTTTAACCATTTGTTTGTTTCCTTAAGTCCTCCAAATGTATAAATATGGAAGTGTTCTGTATGATCTTTTAATTTATCAATTAGATCATTTGGGTCTTTAGGTTTCAATAAATCTAGGGCCTTACTAAAATTAGATTTAAGGAAATTTATGGAATTTTTTGCACCTACAATATTAGCAAATTTTATTAAGCTTGATATCTTTAGAGGCCCAGTAATTCCAACATGCACTGGCACTGTTTGTTTAGAAATAAAATCTATGATTGGCTGAGGATCAAGTAACCATTGAGTTACTATATAATCAGCATAAGGCTTTTTATCTTGCATAGCTTTTTCCAAATCTGAATCGGATATATCAGGACTCCCCTCAGGATGTCCAGCAATTCCTATCTTCATCTTCTCAAAATAACCAGTCTCTAAAAGTTGAAATGAGCTATCAAATTTACCAGCTGGTTCACGACCCCCTCCAATAATTAAAGCCTGTTTAACCCCCCCCATCTTTACAGATGCTCACATACTCTTTTAACTGGCGCTCATTCTCCATTGATCTTGCTGGAAAATGAGGGATAGGGTTGAAGCCTTTCTTAACTAGTTGGACAGCTTGATTTGCTGTCTCTTTAAAATCCCCACCTGGCAACATTGTTATATAGACATCTTTTAATTCCGGCAGAGTTGATAGATCTGTTTTAGGCCCAATTTCTATAGAAAAATTCATTTACTGAATTATTATCTATTTTTAATTTGCGTGTCTATAAAATATAATTAACAAAAATAAATTTATTAATTTAAAAAATGGCCCAAAAAGACATCGGAAATAGAATCCCTTTGCATACTCTAAAGAAAGTTGAGGATGTAGCGGCTTATTATGATGAGTGGGCACTAAATAATAAGTATGACAAAGATATGGAAGCTTGGAATTATACTGGACCGAAAGAAACTTCTGAAACATTCAATAAATATCAAAAGAATAAGAATATTGAAATATTTGATGCCGGTTGTGGAACTGGTTTAGTTGCAGTTGAGCTAAAAAAAATGGGTTACCAAAATTTTTATGGGGCTGATATATCACAAAAATTGTTAGATTTAGCGCCGCAAGGTCTTTACAAATCTTTAAAGAGGATCGATTTAAACAAAAAATTGATATACGAAGATGATAAATTTGACTCAGTATTTTGCGTTGGAACATTTACATTTGGGCATGTCAAACCTGATGCTTTAGATGAATTTATAAGAATTACAAAAAACAACGGTTTAATTTGTTTTACAATTAATGTTGGTGTTTATAAGGATTATGGTTTTGATAAAAAGATCAATAATTTAATAGATGATGATAAATGGAAAAAACTTGAATTTTTTAAATCAAACTATTTATCCAGCAAAGATGTAAATGCTTGGCTAGGAATATATAAAGTTACAAAATAATTAATATGAATTTAAAAATAATTTTAATAATGGGTTTACCTGGCGCAGGCAAAACAACGCTTGCAGATGCACTTGCCAAAAAAATTAAAGCAAAAAGACTTAATGCTGATGAAGTAAGAAAAGAAGCAAATGATTGGGATTTTTCCGAGGAAGGAAGAAAAAGGCAAGCAAAAAGAATGTCAGATTTTGCACTTAAACTAAAGAATGAAGGCAACAATGTTATTGCTGACTTTATATGTCCTACTCCTGAGGCACGTAAATTGTTTCCTGCAGACTATATAGTTTGGGTTGATACAATTAAGTCTGGAAGATTTGATGATACAAATAAGATGTTTGTTAAACCTGAAAAATTTGATTTTCATGTTACATCACAAAATGCTAAGGAATGGGCTGAGAAAATTTTAACAGATTTAAGTAAAAATGTATAAGTGGGATAATAAAAAACCAACAGCACAAATGTTAGGAAGATGGCAGCCTTTTCATGACGGACATTATGCTCTGTTTGAGGAAATAATTAAAAAGACTGGTCAAGTTTGTATTCAAATACGAGATGTTCAGGGCATAGATGATAATCCATTTGATTTTGAAACAGTAAAAAAGAAAATTGAAGATAGATTAAATCCAAAATATGAGGGAAGGTTTAAAATAGTGCTAGTCCCCAATATTACAAATATATGTTATGGAAGAGGAGTGGGCTATAAAATCGAAGAGATAGTATTAGACGAGGAAACCCAAAAAATATCAGCAACTAAAATAAGAGCAAAAATGCGAGAAGATGGGGAGCTTAAATAGAATGACAGTTATTGTTAAAGATAATGGTTTCGGTATCAAAAACATAATAATAAACGAACCCAAAACTTATAATTCCTTGTCCTTTAAAACATTAAATATTTTAATAAATATTTTTAGAAAATTAGAAAACGATAATAAGACTCGAGTAATAATTTTAAGTGGAAATGGCAAAGGCTTTAGCGCAGGTCATAATCTTAAAGAAGTAAAAAATTTAAAAGTGAGATCTAAATACTTAAAATTATTTAATCTTTGTTCAAAATTAATGCTTAAAATTGTTGAAGGAAGAAAACCTGTTATTGCTAAAGTCCATGGTTCTGCATTTGCAGCAGGATGTCAACTCGCAGCAAGTTGCGACTTAGCCTATGCATCAACAGATGCAAAATTCGCTACCCCAGGAGTAAATATAGGTTTATTTTGTAGCACACCAATGGTTGCCGTAAGTAGAAAAATTGGAAAAAAAAGAATGATGAAAATGTTGTTAACAGGTGAACCCATTAATGCAAGATATGCAAAAGAGATTGGTTTAATAAATGACTGTTTTCCAAAAAATAAATTAAATTCAAAAGTATTAGAAGTCGCAAAAGTAATTTCAGCAAAATCAAATTTATCAATCAAAATTGGAAAAAAAGCATTTTATAAACAATTAGAAATGCCTCTAAAAAAAGCTTACGCATACACAAGTAAAATGATGACATTGAATATGATGTCAATGGATGCAAGAGAGGGAATTTCTGCATTTTTAGAAAAAAGGAAACCTAATTGGAAAAACAAATGACAAAATTAATTGAAGACATTTTAAAAAATTCTAAAACTATTGCCATGGTGGGTGTAAGCTCTCTTAAAAAAAAAGAGGATCCAAAAAACTTAAAAAGAAAACCATCAACCATTGTAATGAAATATATGCAGGAATTTGGTTATAGGGTAATTCCAGTAAATCCTTTTGCAGAAGGTGAAATTATCCATGGTGAAAAAGTTTTTTCAAAATTAGAAGATATAAAAATACCTATAGATATTGTTAATATTTTTAGACCTTCAAATGAAACTCCTGATTTAGCAAACGAGGCAGTAAAAATTAATGCAAAGGTATTATGGCTTCAATACGGAATTAAAAATGACGCAGCGGAAAAAATAGCCTTAGATGCAAAAATGAAATATATATCAAATCGTTGTATTAAACAGGACTATCAAAATATATTTCAAAAAGTAAATCCTGTTTTTCCAGCTTTAAAAAGCTAAACGTTTAAAAATTAATGCGTAACTTTATTGTCATTTTTATTTTTATTTTTTTTTTTAATAACCAATCATATTCTCAAGAATTGAAAAAAACTTATTTTGGTGGCGGTTGTTTTTGGTGTATGGAGGAGTCTTTCGATAAGGTAGAAGGTGTCACCAATGTTGTCTCTGGTTACTCAGGGGGAACAAAACCTAATCCGACTTATAAAGAGGTGACTTATGGTGATACTGGTCATATCGAAGTAGTTGAAATAACATATGATACAAACAAGATCAGTTATGAGGAACTATTAAATGTTTTTTGGAAAAATATTGATCCTTTTGATGCGGCAGGTCAATTTTGTGACAAAGGTTATAGTTATAAATCTGCTGCATTCTACATTAACGACAATCAAAAGAAGCTAATAGAAAAAAGTATTAAAGCTATAGAAAACGATTTTAATAACAAAGTTGTAACTTTTGTTAAAAAATTTGAAAAATTTTATCCAGCAGAGGATTATCACCAAAATTATTATCAAACAAATTTTATAAATTACTTACTTTATAAAAAAGGGTGTGGTAGAGAGAGTAGGTTAGAAAATATCTGGCAACAATGAAACAAATTTTTTTAATATACGGGCATTATAACGATAAATCATTCAATGCAGCAATAAGGGATACTTTTATAAAATCTTCAGAAGATAAAGGTAATAAAGTTGATTGTGTTGATCTTTATAAAGAAAAATTCAATCCAATTTTTGCAGGAGAAGAACCAGATAGTACTGTTTTGGACCACAGAAAAAGAATTGAGAAAAGCGATGTAATTGTTCTTGTTGCTCCCATATGGAATTTCAGGATGCCGGCGATGGTCGAGGGATGGATTGATAAAGTTCTTTCTCCACCATGGGCTTTTAGTTTTAAAAAATTATTTGGTAATTATGGATATCCTATTGGAAATTTAAAAGGAAAAAAGGCAGTAGTATTTTGTACTTACGGATCACCTCAATTTGCAATTAGAACATTCTTTTTGAATATGCCAACAAAAAGATTGAGAAGAGGGGTTTTTAATATTTGTGGGATAACAGACGTTGTTTATAAAAGATTCTTTGCAGTTCCATTTGTATCAAAAGAAAAAAGAGAAAAATTTTTAGAGGAAGTAAAACGAACAGCTTCCCAAATATAATTATTTTTTTAATTTATTAGAAAAGATTAAATTATCACTTTTAAATTTTTGTGAGTTACTCTTAATAAATTCTTTCATAATTATTATTTTTTCGTTCTCAAATTCTGAAACTTTTCTTTGATCTAAATCAACATAAAGAGATAAAATTTCAATGGTAGATGCTAAAAATTTTTTTTCTTTATGAATCATTTCAAGCTTGTATTGCAACCTTTTTTTATCATGATCGAAATATAGTAAATTTACATCTACCTCGTCACCCTCTTTTACCTCTTGGTTGTAAGTAATATGCGACTCAACCACCATGGTGCTTTTTTTTGTTTTATTAGCTGACTGCTCGCCCATTTGAAATTTGTCCATTAAAATTTCAGCACCAAACAAATCGAAAATTAAGACATAATAAGCCACGTTCATATGGCCATTATAATCAGTCCATTCTTTGATTATTTTCTTTGAATTTAAATAAAGCGACATTTTATTCGTAAAATTTATATTATAATATTGTAAAATTAAAGTTCTAATATGAATAAACTTTTATTTTTCTTTTTACTCTTTTATTTTCATGTAGCGAATGTTTATTCTGATATTATTAAGCCAAACACAAAAATTGAACCTTATAATGTAGTTGAAATTCAACTAATCAGTTTAAAGAATAATGATAAACCAGATAAAGATTTTGGTATTGAACAAACGTGGGAATTCGCTCATCCAGAAAATAAAATAAATACTGGACCATTAAATAATTTTAAAAAGATGTTAAAAAACGAAATTTACTCAATTTTGTTAAATCATAAAGATCATAAAATTGAAGAGATCTATAATAATGAGAAAATCGCAATTTATGATGTAATCATTTTGGGATCAGATAATTTTTACTATGAATTCAAGTGGCAAGTAGAAAGATATGATGGCAAAGGATCACTTAACAATTGCTGGTTGACAACTGCAGTTTCTAATCCAGTTTCTCTTGGAGCATCAATTTAGATTATGAAAAAACCGAAATATGAAAATCGTATTCTTATTCTTATGCTCATACTTTGTGTTCCACCTATTTTGACCACCCAAATAACTTGGTATTATTTTGGTCAGGAGATTGGTCTCAACTGTGGAATTGTTGTAGGTATAATTAGCGTGAGTGTCGCAGCTTATTTGTTGTTCCAATTAGATTGGAGAGAACCAGACGACGATTGATAGAATTTTGTTTCGTTCGATTTAAAAATCTTGTAGAAATCTATTAATGAATTCTAAAGCAAAAGTCGTAATAGTTGGTGGAGGTGTTGTAGGTGTTAGCGCTCTTTATCATCTTGCTAAAAAAGGCTGGTCAGACGTTGTTTTAGTTGAAAGAAAAGAACTTACGTCTGGATCAACTTGGCATGCTGCAGGTTTGTTACCACTTTTCAACATGAGTTATTCTGTTGGACAACTCCATAAATATGCAGTCAATTTATATAAAAAATTAGAGGAAGAAACTGGTAAGAATGTCGGTTTCAGTGTTGTATCAAACATTAGACTTGCAAATAATAAAGATAGAATGGATGAGTATTTTCAATACGCAGGTGTTGCTAAAACTATTGGCGTTGATGTAAAATTTTTGACTCCTGATCAGGTAAAAGAAATTTGGCCTTTATGTAATACTTCAGACTTAGTTGGTGCAATTCAACACCCAGAGGATGGATACATTCAGCCCGCTGATTTAACACAAGCTTTAGCTACAGGTGCAAGAAATAGAGGTGCAGAGATTTATAGAAACACCACAGTAGTTGGCATGAAACAAACAAAAGATGGATGGGTAGTAGAAACAGACAAAGGTTCAATTGAGTGCGAACATATAATTTCTTGTTCAGGAAATTTTGCTAGACAAACTGGGAAAATGGTTGGTCTAGACATTCCAGTTATTCCTGTAGAACATCAATATATCGTTACAGAACCACATCCTGAAATTCAAAAAAGAAAAAAAGAGGGTTTGCCTGAAATGGGAGTTTTAAGAGATAGTGATAGTCGTTGGTATATGAGAGAAGAAGCTGGAGGATTAATATTAGGTCCTTATGAAGACGGAGCTCCCGCGTGTTATGTTGATGGACCTTCAAAAGATTCTGAATATGAGTTATTCCAAGAAGATTTAGATAGACTTGCCCCACACATAGAAGGTGCAATACATAGAGTTCCAGCTTTTGGTGAGGTAGGAGTAAAAAAAGTTTACAACGGTGCAATTTGTTATACTCCAGATGGAAATCCAATTGTAGGACCAGCATGGGGACTTAAAAATTTTTGGATAAACGAAGGACATAGTTTTGGAATAACTGCAGCTGGTGGTGCCGGTTGGCAGTTAGCAGAATGGATAGTCGATGGAGAACCTACGATTGACATGCTTGGTGTTGAACCAAGAAGATATGGAGACTATTGTTCAAAAGCATACCTTAAAGAAAAAAATGAAGAGGCGTACAGTCATGTTTTTATAACACACTTTCCAGATGAAGAGAGACCAGCAGCAAGACCACTAAGAACAGCACCATGTTATGACAGAATGAAAAAACTTGGAGCAGTTTTTGGTCAAAAATTTGGTTGGGAAAGACCAAACTTTTTTGCAACTGATGGAATGGAGCAAAAAGATGATTGGTCATTTAGAAGATCAAAATGGTTTCAAGCTATTGAGAAAGAATGCAAGAATGTAAGAGAGAATGTAGGGTTACTAGACATGAGTGCATTTGCTAAATGCAGAATAAAAGGACCTAAAGCAGAAGAGTTCTTGGACAAACTCGTTGCAAACAAACTTCCAAAAAAAATTGGAAGGATAAATTTATGTCATGCTTTAAATACTCAAGGTGGTGTTCATTCAGAATTTACAATAATGAGAGAAGCCGAAGATAGCTTTTACTTGGTATCTGCAGGTGCTTTTCAAAGACTTGATCACGATTGGATTTTAAGATGGATGCCAAGCGATGGATCTGTTCAATTTGAAAATTTAACTAATAGCATGGGTGTGCTAGTTGTCTCTGGACCAAAAGCAAGAGACTTAATGACAAGAGTATCAAAAGATGATTTTTCAAACGAAAATTTTAAATGGCTAAGTGCTAAGAATGTTGACGTAGGTTATGCACCTGTAAATGCAATGAGAGTAAACTTTGTTGGAGAATTAGGTTGGGAATTACATCATCCAATCGAATATCAAAATCATATTTTTGATAAATTAATGGATGCAGGTAAAGATTTAAATTTAAAACCATACGGCATAAGAGCAATGAATAGTTTAAGAGTTGAAAAATCATATAAACTAGTTGGAACAGAATTATCCATAGAATACTCCCCATACGAAAGTGGTTTAGATAGATTTATACATCCAAATAAAGGAAATTTTATTGGCTTAGATGCATTAAACAAATGGAGAGAAAAAGGATTTAATAACAAATTAGTGACACTTGAAGTTCATAATATCACTGATGCTGATGTGCTTGGAAATAATCCAATTTATGAGAATGGAACTTGTATTGGTAGAGCAACTGGTGGAGATTTTGGTTTTAGATTAGGAAAATCTATAGCACTTGGAATGGTTAAACCAGAATTGGCAAACGTTGGTCAGAAACTTAAAATTGATATTTTGGGAAAAACTCATGAAGCAACTATTCTTGAAGAAAGTCCTTATGATCCAAAAAACGAATTGTTAAGAGCATAATGAAAATCTTAGTAGCAGTTAAAAGAGTCATAGATTACAACGTCCAAGTAAGAGTAAAAGAAGATGGAACTGGAGTTGTTACAGATAACGTTAAAATGTCAACCAATCCCCCAGACGATAATGCAGTTGAAGAGGCGGTAAAAATAAAAGAGTCAGGTAAAGCAAAAGAAATTGTAGCGATAACTATTGGTGAAGAAAAAGCTCAAGAAACTGTGAGAAAGGCTCTTGCAGTTGGTGCTGACAGAGGAATACATGTAAAGGTTGACGGCGTAGTTGAGCCTTTAGCCGTTTCAAAAATATTGCAAAAAATAGTAGATAAGGAAAAACCTGATTTAGTTTTTATGGGCAAACAAGCAATAGACGATGATTGTAACCAAACAGGTCAAATGTTAGCGGCCTTACTCAGTTGGCCACAAGCGACATTTGCATCTAAAATTAATGTAAAGGATTCATCACTTGAAGTTACTCGAGAAGTTGATGAAGGTTTAGAAACAATTGAAGTAAACATACCTGCAATCGTTACTTGCGATCTTAGATTAAATGAGCCTAGATACGCTTCATTACCGAATATTATGAAAGCAAAGAAAAAACCATTAGAACAGATAAATGCTTCAGATTTAGGGGTTGATACAAAAGCGAGAATCGAGCAAATTAAGGTAGAAGAACCGCCAAAAAGAAAGGCTGGAATTAAAGTCGCAAATGTAACAGAATTGGTACAAAAATTAAAAAATGAGGCTAAAGTAATATAATGTCAGTTTTACTAATTGCAGAACATAATAATAAAGAATTAAGACCCTTTACTTATAATGCTGTATCAGCCGCAAGCAAAATAGATGAGGACTTACATATTTTAGTTTTGGGTAATAAATCAGAAGAAGTTGCTAAATCTGCGTCTGAAATACCAAATGTAAAAAAAGTTATCCATATTGATAACGAAATTTATGAAAACTTCATTGCAGAAAATTACACATCAGCAATAATAAAACATGCTGATGCTTATTCACACATAGTTTGCTCAGCAAATACTTTCGGGAAAAATTTGATGCCTAGAATAGCAGCTCTTTTGGACACGTCTCAAGTGAGCGATATCATTAAAGTTATTTCAGCCGATACTTTTTTACGTCCAATTTATGCTGGAAATGCTTTTGCTACAGTAAAAAGTAATGATAAAAAAAAATGTATTACTATTAGACCAACATCTTTTGAACCTGCTCCAGCGAGTGGAGGTTCTGCAGAGATTGTAAAATCGGAAGCTGGTGAAGCCTTTAAAAATTCTAAGTTTGTAAAAAGAGAAGAAATAAAATCAGATAGACCTGAGTTAGGGACAGCAAGAATTGTAATTTCAGGTGGTAGAGGTATGCAAAATTCAGAAAACTTTAAATTAATTTCGGCAATTGCGGATAAGTTGAATGCAGCTATTGGAGCATCAAGAGCTGCAGTAGATGCTGGTTATATTACTAACGATCATCAAGTTGGGCAAACAGGAAAAGTTGTTGTACCTGACTTGTATATTGCAGTTGGCATTTCTGGTGCTATTCAACATTTAGCTGGGATGAAAGAAAGTAAAATTATTGTTGCGATAAATAAAGATGGTGAGGCACCAATATTTAGCGTAGCAGATTATGGGCTTGAAGCAGACTTGTTTGAAGCTCTCCCGCAATTTTTAGAAGAATTAAATAAACTTAATACTATTCAAAAATAATTCATGACTAGAGAAGTTATGGAATATGATGTTGTTATTGTGGGTGGAGGACCATCAGGCCTTGCAACAGCAATTAAATTAAAACAATTAAACGCTGACGTAAACGTATGTGTACTAGAGAAAGGTGCAGAAATTGGTTCACATATTTTGTCAGGGAATGTTTTTGAGACTAGAGCATTAGATGAATTAGTTCCTAATTGGAAAGATTTAAATGCACCAATTAAGACTAAAGTAACAAAAGAAAAATTTCTTTTTTTAGGAAAAAAAAGCTCATTTAGCTGGCCGACTTGGTTGCTACCAAAAGTCCAGCAAAACCATAAAAATTATATAATAAGTCTTGCTAACTTATGCAGATGGCTCGCTGAACAAGCAGAAGTGTTAGGTGTCGAAATTTTTCCCGGATTTCCGGCCTCAGAAATTTTATACAACGAAGATGGATCCGTCAAAGGCGTTATAACTCAAGATATGGGTTTAGATAAAGAGGGAAACAAAAAAGATGGTTATGAGCCCGGGATGGAATTACATGCTAAGGTGACGGTATTTGCAGAGGGCTGCAGAGGTCATTTAGGAAAACAATTAATTAAAAAATTTGACTTAGATAACGGAAAAGATCCACAGCAATATGGGATTGGTTTTAAAGAAATCTGGAAGATTGATGAAAAAAACCATCAAGAGGGTTTAGTGATGCATACAGCTGGTTGGCCATTAGATAAAAATACTTATGGTGGAAGCTTTGTATATCATGCTGAAAATAAAGAAGTTTATTTAGGTTATGTTATAGGTCTAGATTATAAAAATCCTCACCTATCACCTTTTGATGAATTTCAAAGATTTAAAACACATCCAGCAATCAGTAAAATGCTGGAGGGAGGAAAAAGAATATCTTACGGAGCAAGAGCTTTAATCGAAGGTGGTTTTCAAAGTTTACCTAAAATGTTTATGCCTGGCGCTCTTTTAATTGGATGTGATGCAGGCACTTTAAATATGCCGAAAATTAAAGGCTCTCATACAGCAATGAAAAGTGGAATAGTTGCAGCGGAAACTATAATTGAACATCTCAACGAGCATAAAGAACTTTCTATCTACGAGGAAAAATTTAGAAAAAGCTGGGCTTATAAAGAATTATTCGAGGCAAGAAATGTAAAACCAAGTTTTAGTTGGGGATTAATCTTAGGAATTATTTTTACAGGTATAGACCAAATAATTTTCAGAGGGAAATTACCATTTACACTTAAACATAAACATGCGGATCATGAAACTTTAAAACCAGCAAATGAAATGCCAGTAATAGATTACCCAAAACCTGATAATGTGATTACATTCGATAAAACAAGTTCAGTTTATCTAACAGGGACCAACCATACAGATAACCAACCAGTTCATTTAAAATTGAAAGATAAAGATTTACCAATAAGATATACCTTAGATAGATTCGATGAGCCTGCACAAAGATATTGCCCTGCAGGTGTTTATGAGGTGCAAGTCGAAAATGATGTACCTAAATTTGTGATTAATTCTCAAAACTGCATTCATTGCAAGACTTGCGATATTAAAGAACCTTCTCAAAACATTACTTGGGTAACACCAGAGGGAAGTGGTGGACCAAGATACGGGAACATGTAATTAAGATAAATCTATTGCGTGTTTTTTTAAAATTTCTAATGGAATAATCTTTAAAGTCTTCTCGTTTGTTTTTTTTAAATATATTTTACATTCTTTCCCAGCTTCAACAGCCCTTGCAAACCAGGTGGCACATACACACCAATTGTCACCATTTTTTAAACCTGGAAATCCAAACTCAGGATGAGGTGTAACCAAGTCATTTCCAGCAGACTTGCACCACTCAAGAAAATCATCATTAACCTTAGCACAAACTGTATGTAGTCCGTTATCATTTTCATCTGTATTACAACAACCATCTCTATACCAACCTGTTAAAGGATTAGATGAACACAATTCTAAATCACCACCTAAAACATTTTTTTGTTTTTTACTCATTGAATAAAGATTGATCTACAGTTGCATTGAATGAAACTGATCTTCTTTCCTCATCACTATCAAAAAAATGGGTAAACAGCATGCATTAAATAATGAGGAAAAAAATAAAAATCACCAACTTTTGGTGTTACTCTGAATGTTGGTTTACATAAAAAAGCTTTTGAACCATGTACCATTTCTAGTTTTCCATTGTTATTCAACACTTTATCTTTTTGGAGTGTCTCTCCTAAATTTGAAGGTACTTTAAGATACCCAACACCTGAAACATGGCCGTTGTGCCAATGAGAGGGGTTATATTCATTTTTAAATTGTCTTACTATCCAACTATTCATAATATTAAATTTAGTAATTTCTCTTTTATTAGTTTGAAGTATCCATTCACGAACATTTGATGCTAAAAATTTTCCCCATCCAATTTTTTCCATCACATCTTTCTCAATCATAAATTCTTGTTTTACGTTTCCAACTAAATTTTTTCCCCAATCAAGATCTTTTTCCTTTTGTTTATTTTTTATTATATCATCTGTATAATTATTTAGTTCTTTAACTAAATTTTCAGGAATTTTTACTTTTGCTATTGTGGGGCCAAAAGGTCTTAATACTTTAATATCTTGAGAGTTCATTAATCAAATTTTAGTAGGGTTTGGTTGTCCTTTATAAACTTTTTCAGGGTCAAATTTTTTTTTACTTTCCTCAAATTTCATTTTAATTTCTCTTGCGTTTTCGATTTTTCCTAAGGGTATAGATCTATAAAAACAGGATCTGTATCCTACATGACAACTAGAGCCATTTCCAATATCAACGCTTAGCCAAACCGAGTCTTGGTCATCATCAATTCTTATTTCTTTTACCTTTTGTATAAAACCACTTGTTTTACCTTTGTGCCAAACTTGCTTTCTTGATCTACTCCAATAATGAGCTTCTTTAGTTTCAATTGTTTTTTTAAATGCCTCAACATTCATATAACCAAGCATTAAAATCTCCTTAGTATTTACACAAGTGGTCACGACTGGAATTAAACCATCGTTATCAAATTTTGGTGATAAGAAGCTTCCTTCTTCAATCTCTGTGACACTTTCTCTTTTTTTAAACATATATTCCTTAATTATTTAACATATTAAATACTATAATAAATATTTTAAAAAACTTAATTAGTGGGTATAAGGTCACTATGAAAATTGTAAAAGACATTCAAAAACAACAGTCTACCTCAAAAATTAGTGATAAAGAGGCTGAAGAAGCTATCAAAACAATTCTAGAATGGATGGGTGAAGACCCAAACAGAGAAGGTTTATTAGAAACTCCTAAAAGAGTAGTTAAAGCATTTAAAGAATATTTTAGGGGATATTCGGAGGATCCAAATCTTGTATTAGAAAAAACTTTTGGAGATGTAGAAGGTTACAGTGACATGGTCGTTCAAAAAAACATATCTATACAAAGTCATTGTGAACATCACATGGCTCCAATAATTGGCAAAGCTCATGTAGCTTACATTCCAAACCAGAGAGTAGTTGGATTGAGTAAAATTGCTAGAGTTGTAGAGATTTTTTCAAAAAGATTGCAAACTCAAGAAAGACTAACGGTCCAAATAGCAAAAACATTGATGGAAAGTTTAGATGCAAAAGGAGTTGCGGTAACGATAGATTCAACCCACCATTGTATGACGATGAGAGGAATTAAGAAAGAACAAGCAACAACTGTTACAAATTTTTATTTAGGTCAGTTTAAAGACGACTTAAGCTATCAAAATAGATATTTGCGATTTATTGCGAAATAATATTTACTGCTAAAGATGTCTGATAATTTTAATGCATTGGTCATAAACCAAGAGGGTGAAAAGTTTTCAAGAGAAATAAAAAAAATTGATAAATCTTTTTTAAAGCATGGGGACGTTTTAGTAAAGGTAGATTACTCAACTTTAAATTTCAAAGATGCATTAATACTTAAAAATGGTGCACGATTAGTTAAAGAGTTTCCGCATATTCCGGGTATAGATTTTGCAGGGACAGTCGTTGAAAGCAAAAGTGATAAATTTAAAGAAGGCGATGAAATTATTCAAACCGGCTGGAGAGTAGGGGAAATATTTTATGGTGGTTATTCTCAGTATGCTAAAGTAGATGCAAACTTTTTAGTAAAAAAACCAAAAGAAATTTCCTCTAGACAATCAATGATGTTAGGCACAGCAGGATTAACTGCAATTCAGTGTGCTTTTACTACAAAACAAACTAGAGAAGTTTTGCTATTAGGTGAGAAAGTAAATGATGTGATTGTAACTGGTGCCTCAGGAGGAGTTGGAAGTATAGCAGTTATGATTTTAAGCAAACTTGGTTGCAATGTTACTGCCGCAACCACAAAACCAAACGAGGAATATTTGAAATCGTTAGGTGCAAAAAATATAATTAAATCAGGCGATTTAGATAAAGACGCAAGACCATTAGATAAAGGTTTATATGACGGAGCAGTAGATACGGTTGGGGGAAATATTTTAGCAAATATACTTACTCACATAAAACCAAGTGGTATTGTTGCTGCTTGCGGAAATGCTTCAAGCATAAAGTTAAATACTACTGTAATGCCTTTTATCATTAGAGGTGTTAAACTTTGGGGCATTGATTCTGTGAGTGTGTCAATAAAGAGAAGAAACTTTTTATGGGGAGAAATGCATAAGCTTGTTGATTTTGATTTGTTAGATAAATCAATTAAAGAAATAAATTTAAACCAACTTTTGGAAGAATATCCAAAGATGCTAGAAGGCAAAACTTCGGGGAGATATATAATAAATCTTAATAAATAATGGATTGGGATAAACTTAAAATTTTCCATGCAGTTGCGGAAGCTGGAAGTTTTACCAGCGCCACAGTCAACCTTAACCTAAGTCAATCCGCCATAAGCCGTCAAATTCAATCATTAGAAGAAGATTTAAAAGTAAAATTATTTGAAAGACATGCTAGAGGTTTGACTTTAACAGAAAATGGTGAATATGTTTTTAAAACAGCGCATGAAGTTATAAGTAAACTAAAAGAGGTGGAAACTTCACTTGGAGACAAAAAAAATAAACCATCAGGAAAACTTACTGTTACTACAGTTGTTAGTTTTGGCACAACTTGGTTAACTCCAAGAATTCAAGAATTTATGCAGTTAAATCCTGAGATAGAAGTTGAACTAATTTTTGATGATAAAGAGCTAGATTTAAGTACTAGGCAAGCTGATATAGGGATTTTTATGCGGAGACCAAAGCAGCTTAACTATATTCAAAAAAAGTTAATTGATATTAATTACCACATTTATGGTTCACCTAAATATCTTGAAAAAAACGGGTATCCTAAAAGCGTGAGTGACCTAAATAACCATAAATTTATTTCTTTTGGAAGAGGAGCTCCCTCACCTGTATTTAATCCAGATTGGGCCCTTAAACTTGGTTTAAAAGATGGAGCAAAAAAAAGAAAAACAGTGATGAAAGTAAATAGCGTGTATGGTTTACTTTTAGCAGTTCAAAGTGGAGTAGGTTTAGCTGCTTTACCAGATTACATAACTATCAACCAACCCAATATAGTAAAAATACTGCCCAAAATTGAAGGTCCCATAACAGAAGCACACTTTGTTTACCCTCAATCTTTAAAAAATGTAGCTAGAGTTCAAGCTTTTAGAAACTTTCTATACAGCAAAATATCAGAGTGGAAATTTTAATATTTCCTTGACCCCTGCGTCATTATATGCGATTGATAATCATTATCAATGAGAATAATTCTCATTCTCATTAGTGCGGAGGAAGGAAATAATAATGAAAAAAGTAAGTATACTAACAATACTATTTACTTTAATCGCTGGTTTTACAATTGCTGCGGAAGTTAATGTTTTTAATGCAAGACACTACAAAGCAGATGCTGAACTTTACAACAAGTTCACAGCAAAAACTGGTATCAAAGTAAATTTAATCAACGGCAAAGCAGGTGCTTTAGAAAAAAGAATGATCGAAGAGGGAGCAGACACATCTGCTGATCTTTATATTACTGCTGACGCTGGAAGATGTGGAGTGTTTAAGGCAAAAGGAATGACACAAGGTGGTTTAACTTCTGCAGCAATTAAAGCGGCAGTGCCTGCAAACTTCAGAACTTCGCACTGGACTGGTATCGCTAAAAGAGCGAGAATAGTTTATTACGCTCCAGAGAGAGTAAGTGGTGCAGAGCTAGCTGATTTAACTTATGAAAGTTTAGCTGATCCGAAATGGAAAGGTAGATTAGTAATTAGAAAATCAAGCAATATATACAATAAATCTTTAGTAGCTTCATTGGTTAAAAACAATGGAAAAGCAGCAACAGCTGAATGGGCTAAAGGAGTTGTATCTAACATGGCTAGAACACCAAAAGGAAATGACAGAGCACAAATAATGGCAGTTGCAGCAGGTGAAGCAGATA
The DNA here is from genome assembly GCA_902582235.1 of uncultured Pelagibacteraceae bacterium. Taxonomy (GTDB): domain Bacteria; phylum Pseudomonadota; class Alphaproteobacteria; order Pelagibacterales; family Pelagibacteraceae; genus Pelagibacter. The sequence continues at coordinate 106,879 of CACHQX010000002.1, read as the reverse complement.
TCGCTGTAGCAAACACTTATTATTTAGCTTTGATGCTTTCTGGAAAAAAAGGTGCTGAACAACAAGCAGCAGCGAAAAAAGTTAAAGCGTTTTTCCCTAATCAAAATGATAGAGGAACGCACATGAATATAAGCTGTGCTGCTTTAGTTAAAGGTGCTCCAAACAAAGATAACGCGATCAAACTTGTGGAATTTTTATTAACACCAGAGTCTCAAGAACACTTTGTTAATAACACATTTGAATTCCCAATGATTGGTGGTGTTTCGGCAAATCCATTAGTAGTTAACAATATTGGTTTAGATTTTAAACAAGATCTAAAAACAAAAGTTTCTAGTTATGGTGCTAAACAAGCTGATGCATTAGAAGTAATGACAGCTGCTGGTTGGAAATAACATGGAAGATAAAAAAAAATTTATTTCTGAAATTGATTTAAATAAATCTTCTGAGGGATGCTTTCCGTGTGTCTCAGAGTGTAAAAAGATCAATGAAAGAATAAATAAAAGAAATTTATCTGACATCAATGAACAGGAGGTTCCGCACATCCTAAAGGTTTTTGATTTTTAGATAATTCTTTGAAAATATGCTCGTGATCAAGATCTCCTTTTCACGGGCATATTTATTTTCATGATTATAAGGCGGATTATAATATGAATAAATTAAATGTTTGGTCTCTTAGTTCGTTCGCAATCTCATTTGTTGTAATTATACCCATCTTGACTGTTTCAGTGAGTTTTTTTGAAGAAACAAGTAATTACTACCAAATATTAAAGGATACTTTTCTATTAGAGTATATATTTAATTCAGCTGTTTTATTAATTGGTGTTTTAATTTTTACTTTTTTAATGGGCACTGGTTCTGCTTACTTAGTTTCCTTTTACAATTTTCCTGGAAGTAATTTTTTCAAATGGACTTTAATATTTTCTTTTGCAGTCCCACCATATATCTATGCCTATTCTTTAACAGCTTTTTTTGAAAACTATGGAACTGCTTACACAATATTAAAAAATATTTTTGGAGATGCCAATTATAACAGTCATATCCCAAAATTTGATGGAATGGTTGGAGCAATACTTTCAATATCTTTTTCTTTATTCGCTTATGTTTATATTTTAACAAGAGCTTCTTTTTTATATCAGTCACAAAATCTTATTGATTTAGGAAGAAATTTGGGTTTTTCAAAATTAAATGTATTTTTAAAAATAATTTTACCTTCTGCCAGGCCAGCAATTATCGCAGGTTTATCATTGGTCGCGATGGAGACTTTAGCAGAGTTTGGCGCTGTTGATTTTTTTTCGATAAATACTCTCACAACAGGCATTTATAATTCATGGATAACTTTTGATGATCTTGCTTTTGCAAATCAAATTTCATTTTTTTTATTATTATTTATTTTTGCCCTTTTTTTCTTAGAAAATCTTTCAAGAAAAAAAGCTAAATACCACTCCAACATGAAGGGTGGTTTTAAGAAGAAGGAAAAACAGGACCTTTCGGGAGGCTCAGCAATACTAGCATTTACCTTCTGTTTTGTGATTTTTTTTATGAGTTTTTTATTTCCATTAAGCCAGATGTTTTACTGGACGTTAAAGTTTTCAGATAATTTATTTGATCTAAAAATTTATGAACTTTTATGGAATACCCTATACTTGGTCTTCTTATCGTTTTTTGTTTTAATAATCCTGTCTTTTGTCTCAAACTATGGAAATAGAGTTTCTAAGAGTAAATTTTTAAATAGTTTAACAACTTTATCAATTTCTGGGTATGCAATACCTGGTGTTATTTTAGCAGTCGCTTTTATTACTTTTATAGCATGGCTTGATAACAGCATTATAAAAGCGATGGGTTTTACATCAGTAAAGAAGATTTTCTTTGGTTCTATATTAGGACTAATCATTGTTTACTTTATTAGGTTTTATTCGCTAGCATGTAATGGAATAAAATCAGGATACGAGAAAATTAATATTTCTGTTGATGAAAATGCTTATTTATTAGGTTATTCAAAACTAAAAACCTTTGCAAAAATACATGTTCCGTATCTTAAAAATTCAATTTTATTCGTCGGGATTTTAATTTCGTTAGAAATAATAAGAGAGCTTCCAATTACTTTAATATTAAGACCTTTCAATTTTGAGACTTTTGCAACAACTGCATATATTTACGCATCCGAGGACCTTTTAGAGGCAGCTGCTGCACCATCTTTATTTTTGATTTTAATTGCAAGTTTCTTTATTTTACTTAGCTCAAAATATATCTTAAGAGATAATGATGAATAATTTTTTTGAAATTAAAAACGCAACTTTTAAAGCTGGTGGTAAAGAAAAGATTAAGAATTTATCAATCGAGATTAAAAATGAAGGAGACATTGTTTGTTTATTAGGACCATCAGGAATAGGCAAAACAACAATACTTAGAACGATTGCTGGCTTAGAACAATTGGAAAATGGTGAAATTATTTTAAAGGATAAAGTTATCTCATCAACAAATGAACATTTGGAACCAGAAAAAAGAAAAATTGCTTTATCATTTCAAGAAAATAGTCTTTTTCCACATCATTCAATTTATAAAAATATAATTTTAGGAATAAAAAAATCAGGTCCCAAAAAAATCAATGTTGAAGAAATTACAAAGTTTTTAAATATTGATCATGTATTAGATAAATACCCTCACCAAATAAGTGCAGGTGAAGCTCAAAGAGCATCATTAGCAAGATCATTATGTGCTGAACCTGATTTGCTTTTATTAGATGAACCATTGTCTAATATTGATCAAAATTTTAAGGAAGAAATTCAAACTAAACTTAAAAAAATTATTAAAGATTTAAAGATTACAACTATTATTGTTACTCACGACTCCTATGAAGCTTTTTATTTAGCAGACATGTGTGGAATATTATTAGATCAAAAATTAAAACAATTTGACACTCCCTATAATGTTTATCACATACCTAATTCAATTGAGGTGGTAAAATTTTTGAATAGGGGAGTTTTGGTACCAGCAAAAGTAACAAGTCCTAAAAGTTTAGAAAACGAGGAACTAGGTACTATTACTGGAAACTTTTCAAAACCTTTCGAAATTGGGTCTACAGTTAAATTGTTATTACAACCGGAAGATTTACACCATGACGATAAAAGTAACTTAAAATTTGATGTAGTTGATAAAAAATTTAGAGGCACAAATTTTATTTATTCCCTAAAAACTGACAAAAATTTTATTTTACCTGTTTTTGTACACTCTCATCATGTGCATCAACATGAGATAAACGAAAAGTTTGGAATAAAAAGACCAATTCATATTGAGCATTTAGTTTGTTTTTAAACTAACTTTCCAAAGATTTTAATTTTTTCTTAAGTTTATCTGGTAGATTTTCGAACCATATCTTTTCTTGACCTGATACAGGTAGCACCTCTCCGTATTCAACCATTTGGGATGGTTCTAAATCAACAATATAAACCCAAACATTTGATTGATCTAATTTAGTTTCTTTCGCTAATAATTTTTTTAATTGATCAATAAGATCGTCTTTGACCTCTTTAGAACGTCCTGCTCTTATTTGACCATTAAGATAAATTTGTTCATCCTTAATAACTTTGCCCCCCATAAAATGACAATTCTTTTTAGTTTCATTAAAAATGACTTGTGCAAAATATGTATTTGCTCCAGTAGTTTTGCTGTGAATTTTTGTTATACCCTCTGCGATTGACTTTTTTTTACTCTCATCTAATTCAAGGTTTGATGTGATAACAGTATATGTTGGCATTACTTATTTTAACTAGCGAAAATTTATTTTTCAACTATAATTAAAACATGGGGTGTCTTTAAAGACTGAGATTATACCCATAGAACCTGTCCGGTAATTCAGAAAGGGAAAACATTGGATAAAACTTATTTTTTAACTCAAACTTCATCACTAACACTTGTTATTATAATAAGTCTGATGTTTGTTTTTTTGGGCTTATATAATTCAAAAAAACATCAAGGACTTAATAATTATTTAACTGCTAACAGAAATATTGGATTATTTTCTTTAACAACAAGCTTAACAGCCTCAGCGCTAGGTGCATGGATTTTATTTGGTCCAGTTTCGGCGGCTACTTGGGGAGGAATAGGAGCTGTTATTGGATATTCACTTGGAACAGCTTTTCCAATGTTTTTCTTAATTTATCTTGGAAAAAAAATTAGAAAAGAATATCCTAAAGGCTCTTCTTTAATTGAATTTATGCGTAAAAAGTTTGGAAAAAGCTTATTCAAACTTATTTTATTAATGACAATTTTTTATATGTTCATTTTTTTGTGTGCTGAGGTAACAGCAGTTGCTGTCTTAATAAATTACATTTCAGGTACAAAGCTTTGGATAACTGCTTTAATTGTCTTATTATCTACACTTACTTATACTTTATATGGAGGTTTAAGAGCCTCTATATTTACTGATAATATTCAAATGATCGTTATAGGAGTACTTTTATTAATTTCCTTATTTTACATAAAAAGTTTTATTGGATCTGAATTTTCCTTTGAATTTATAAATAAAAAAAATCCTCAGCTTTTAAGTTCTTCATACCTTCCTAGTTATACTGCAGGTTTGACTTTTTTTATTGCAGTTGCAGCAACCAATCTATTTCATCAAGGTAATTGGCAAAGGGTATATGCAGCAAAAAATTCTGAAACTTTAAGAAAAAGTTTAATTATATCTTTTTTTATAATCATACCTGTAGTTTTTTATATGGGTTTTACAGGAATGGTCGCCTTTTCTTTAGATCCAACCACTAGGCCTGATCTTGGATTTTTTATGTTATTACTCAAGGAGCAAAAAGAATTGTTATCGCTATTAGTAATTGTATTAGGTTTAGCTTTAACAATTTCTACCGTTGATACTTTAGTGAATGCAATATCAAGTCTAATAGTAGTTGACGGTAAAGCAACATTCAAATTTAATAAAAAGATAAATTACTTTAACTTGTCTACATATATTATCTTATTTTTATCTTTTATCTCTTTTATAGTTGCATCTAAAGGATACGATATTTTGTATTTATTTTTATTAGCAGATTTATTTTGTTGTGCGTTTGTACTCACAGTTTTTTATAGTTTTTACAATAAAAAAATTAATGAAAATACGGCGTATATTTCAATTATTTTAGGTTTGATTTTGGGATTTTTATTATTTCCAACACCAGACTTTTCAAAAAGTTTATTAGTTGGAATTATAGCACCTACTGAATTATTTCCATCGTTTTTAGTTCAAAATTTACTTTTTTGGTCATTTATTGCCGCAACACTAGGACCAATGATATCTTGGAAAATAAAGTAAAATCAGTATTATAAATCTAATGCTTAATTTTATATTACCATTTTTAATTCTTATTCTTGTTGTTGTTTTTATTCACGAATATGGACATTATTATTTTGCAAAAAAGTATGGTGTTAAGGTTACTGATTTTTCAATTGGATTTGGAAAAGAAATATTTGGTTGGAACGATAGCTCAGGTACAAGATGGAAGATATGCTGGATACCATTAGGTGGCTATGTAAAATTTTTTGGCGATAGAAATGTTTTTTCGCAAGCTGACCAAGAGGAATTGATTAAACAATATGATGAAAAAGAAAGGCAAAAACTATTTGTTTTAAAACCTCTTTATCAAAGAGCTATAATAGTTGCTGCAGGTCCAATAGCTAACTTTTTGTTAGCAATACTCATATTTTTTATGATTAATGTTTTCGTTGGTAAGGACTTTACACCACCAATGATAAGTGAAGTAACCAAAGAAAGCCCCGCTCATATTGCTGGACTGGAGAAAAATGATGTAATTTTATCAATTGATAAAAATGAAGTAAAAAGCATTTTGGATGTTTCAAAATTCATAACTATGTCCACTTCAGAATTTATTGACTTTAAAGTTTCGAGATATGATAAAGAGATTTTAATTAAAGTAAAACCTCAGACCTTAGACGGTGAAGATAACCTTGGAAATAAAATAAAAAAAAGGACTGTTGGAATAAAAATTATTCCATATCAAAATACTATCAATCATCAAAAACTAGGCCCAGCAAAGGCAATTTATTATTCTGTTTCTGAGGTATATTATGTCACCACATCAACGTTAAAATACTTGGGTTCTATTATTGCGGGTTCAGGGGATAGCTCTCAATTAGGTGGTCCTATTAGAATAGCAAAAATTTCCGGCCAAGTTGCCGAATTTGGAATATTACCATTTTTAAGTATGATGGCTTATATATCTATAAGTTTAGGTTTAATTAATTTATTCCCAATACCATTATTAGATGGGGGTCATTTAATGTTTTACGGTTTTGAAAAAGTTCTAGGTAAGCCATTAAGCCAAAAAACACAGGAAGGTTTTTTTCGAATCGGAATGTTTTTGCTTTTATCTTTAATGTTTTTTGCAACTATGAATGACCTAAGAGATTTAGGACTTTTTTAGCTTATATATAAAGAGTATCAAAAAAACCAATAAATACAGGGTTTATTTGTACACAATATCTTGTGTTAAAAACCAAATTAAACACTAAAAAAAAGCTTGATTTTAAAGGCATTTTGTAAACTATGTTAATTAACCTTTAAAACCGGAGCTAAAATGAACAAAAAACAACTAGTCGCTAAACTAGCAGGTTCTTTAAACCAAAGTAAAGCTGATGCTGAGCGAACTTTTGATACCATCACAAATACGATATTAGATGCGTTGAAAAATGATGACTCAGTGAAAATCGCTGGTTTTGGTACATACAAAGTTGCTAAGAGAAAAGCTAGAATTGGAAGAAACCCAAGAACTGGAGAACAAATCCAAATTGCTGCATCTCAAAAAGTTAAGTTTTTGCCTGCAAAAGCGCTTAAAGAAATATTCAACAAATAAATATTTCCTCTGAACAGCCTTTATTAATATAAAAGTTAATAAAGGCTGTTTCTATATGCAAAATATGCATATCTATATTATCCAATAAACATTAGTTTTTATTACCCAAATTTATAGTGTGCCCTTTTTAACAAGGGAGAAAATTTATGAAAAAACATTTAAGGAAATTAGTTGGTCCCGCAGTAAGCTTATTTTTCTTGCTAAGCATGACAAGCACTGGTTATGCGGATTCAACTGTTTCAGCAGAAGTAGGATTCATTTTTAATACTTTCCTTTTTCTAGTTTGTGGATTTTTAGTCATGTTTATGGCTGCAGGTTTTGCAATGTTAGAAGCAGGAAGTGTAACATCTAAAAGTGTATCTGTAATTTGTGCAAAAAATATTGGATTATTTTCTATAGCTGGAATGATGTTCTGGTTATTTGGTTATAATTTAGCATATGGAATACCAGAAGGTGGATATATTGGTAGTTTTTTACCATGGTCGGATGCTAGTAAAGTAGATACTGGTTATTCAGATGGATCAGATTGGTATTTCCAAATGGTATTTTGTGCAACAACAGTTTCGATTGTTTCAGGAACATTAGCTGAAAGAATCAAACTATGGCCTTTCTTTTTATTTGCAGCAATTTTATCTGGAATTATCTATCCAATCGTAATGGGTTGGCAATGGGGTGGTGGCTGGTTAGCAGCTGCTGGATTCTCAGATTTTGCAGGTTCAACATTAGTACACTCAACAGGTGGTGCAGCGGCTTTAGCAGGAGCATTATTATTAGGTCCAAGATTAGGTAGATTTACAAAATCTGGCGCACCTGCTCCGATGAAACCATTTGCTGCTTCATCAATTCCATTAATCACAGTTGGTATATTTATTTTATGGCTGGGTTGGTTTGGATTTAATGGTGGTTCTCAATTAGCCATGGGTACTGCTGATGATGCAATTGCTGTTTCAACAATCTTTATGAATACATTTTTAGCTGGAGCTGGTGGTGTAATGGCTGCTGCTACAGTTACAAGATTAGCATTTGGTAAAACAGATGTAATTCAAATGTTAAATGGATGTATTGGTGGTCTAGTTGCAATTACAGCAGAACCATTAATGCCATCACCACTTGCAGCAATTTTAATTGGTGCAGTTGGGGGTGTAATAGTTGTTTACGGAACAAAACTACTTTTTTCTCTAAAAATTGACGATGTAGTAGGTGCAGTACCTGCACACTTATTCGCTGGTATTTGGGGTACATTAGCTGTTCCAATAACAAATCCAGACACAACTTTTGGAGCTCAGTTTTTAGGTGTAATCTCAATCAACGTATTTGTGTTTATAGTTGCCCTAGCAGTATGGGGAATTATGAAGAGTACAATTGGTATAAGATTAAGTAAAGAAGCTGAACTCAAAGGAACCGACGTCGTAGAAACAGGCGTAATCGGTTACGCAATAAGAGATTAATCATCTCTCCCTCTTGGTTAGACGATTAAAAGGCCTCCTAGAAATAGGAGGCCTTTTTCATTTATTTGTAATGTAATTCAAAACCTCTTGAGCATGATTTTTTACTCGGACAGATCTCCATTCTTTAATTATCTTTTTATTTTTGATCAAGAAACTACTTCTTATTAATCCCATAAATTCTTTACCCATAAATTGCTTTTTTCCCCAAACTTTATAAGACTTTATTGCAATCTTTTTTTCATCGGAGAGTAAATCAAATTTAATCTTATATTTTTTTTTAAATTTTTTATGACTTTCCAAACTATCTTTTGATATTCCGTACACACTGCAATTATTTTTTGAAAATTTGCTTATAAGACTATTGAAATCCTTTGTTTCTAACGTACACCCAGGGGTATCATCTTTTGGGTAAAAATATAAAACAATAAGTTTTGATTTAATTTTGTTTAATTCTACAACTTCATTAGAGGTACTAATTAACTTAAAATTCGGAGCTTTCACAGTCATTGGTCGATTTTATTTTCTTCCCAAAGTTTTTTTATATCTATAAATGGGGGTAAACCATAGCTTGAATTAACGTTAGTCATATGTACTGCTAATGATTTAATAGGTGAAATAGCAATTTCACTCTCTAAAATTTTATTTAAATATTTTTCAAAAGGATCGTGTCTTTTCTCGCAAGTTTTTTCAAAGTTATCTAGATGTTTTTGAAACATTTTCTTTGAGATCATAAATGTGCAAAGCATTTTTGTGATCGTTCGCCAATGTTGTTGACTTCCAATTAATATATTTGTTTTTTCATTATTCATATAATTAAAGGGATAATCGCTTGGGCAAACTATAATTTCATCCTTATGTTGAGAGCTTACTCTTTCATAGGTATTCAACATATCAACCAATGAATGCTCATAATGAAGATAATCATCCTCTACAAAATATATGAGATCAGATTGATCTTTTTTTGCAATTTCGAAGCATTTTAATAAACTTGAGAGATTTCCAAACGTTTCTTGATTGTTTTCAGCTGCTATTTTTTCTTTATGATCGTTTTTATCGTGATTTATAATTTCACAGTCTATACCATGAGTGTTTATTAGATCTTTTAATTTTTTGAGATTTTCATCACTTGAATTGTCATCAATAACTTGAAATTTTATCAAAGTATTTGGCTTAAGTTCCTTAGTTTTTTTAATCGATTTAATTACAGAATTTAAACATCTTAAAGCATACTCAATTTTAGGTTTTTCAAATATTCTTTTTTTGTTTTGATCCCAAATTTCAATATTGGTATTTGTTCTAAAAATAATGCTTAAACTTTGAATTTTTCTAGTTAATTTAACTTCACCCAAAGGTAATACTATCGACTTTTTAATATTTGAGAGTTCTTCATTTAATTCCTTATTCAAAGTAGGAGAATTAAATTCACTCTGATCAATAATTTCAAAACCTAATAATTTAGAAAACTTAATGAATATTTTTTTAAAGATGTTTTTTTTCATTTAATCTGATATTACAATATATATAATTATGACAATTAAATCATCCAAAGAACTTGTAAATGATGCATTGAAAGAAATCAAAACGATTTCTCACACCGAGGCTTCAAAATTACATAAAGATGGTAGTTGTAATTTGATTGATATAAGGGATGTAAGAGAGCTTGAAAAAGAGGGAAGAGTAGAAGGATCATTACACATACCAAGAGGAATGCTTGAATTTTGGATTGATCCAAACAGCGCATATTATAAACAAGGAAAAATCGATCCATCTAAAGAAATAGTTCTTTTTTGTGCAGGAGGATTAAGATCTGCATTGGCAGCAAAATCACTTCAAGATATGGGTTTTAAAAATGTATCTCATGTTGACGGAGGTTTCAGTACTATTAAAGATGGTGACTTTGAAATTAGCTAGAAGATTCCTCTATAGCATAATCTAATCTGTCCTGACCCCAAAATATTTTATCATTACAAATAAATGTTGGTGCCCCAAAGATTTTCTTATCGAAAGCTTCTTGTGTTAGTTTGATCAATTTTTCTTTTGTCTCTTTTTTACTAATGCTTTTTAAAAAATTATCTACATCTATTTGTAGATCTTTCAGTTTTTCTTTAAAATTCTCATCATCAGAGAGATTTATATTGTCTCTCCAATATGCATCAAAAAAACAATCGATATACTGATCTGATATATCTTTATTCGTAACTAACGATCCTCTCATTAGATTAAGTGAGCTTATTGGAAAATAATCATTAAATTTGAAATCGATCTTGAGTTTTTTTGAAACCATTTCACAGTCTTGTCTCATAAATTCATTTTTATTTTTTATAAAGGCATTTGCTGTAATTCCTGCTAACTTATGCAATCCTCCTAAAAGCATAGGACAATAAATAATTTTTATAGAATTTTTTTTTTGAATTTCTCTAATTTTTTTATGCGCTATATAAGTGTAGGGACTTGAAAAATCGTAATAAAATTGAATAGATTTAGTCATACAATGACATTCTTCTTGCGAAAAAAATCCTGATTAACCAATAAATAAATATTCCAAGAGGTCCTATAAAATAAGTAATTAGCAAAGGGAAAAAAGTTAAAAATTTTGAAATTGAGAGCTTAATACTATCAGACACAATCCATGCTCCACAAAATAAGTTTACTGCTAAAAAATGACACCAAAACATTATTAAAAAACCATTTTCTGAAAAAAGACCTGATAAGTTTTCAAGGCTTAAATAAAGTGTAAAATTATTCTGAAAATTGAAATCTGATATAAAAAAATAGTATAACAGATAAACATAAACGAAAGAGAAGATCATAAAGGGAAAAATTGATCTAACTAAATATTTACTCATAAATGAATGAGGAAAAAAAAATAGAATAATCCAAAAGGGTAGAACACCTAAATTCAACCAAAGATAGATCATTTCAATTGTAAAGAAATTATTAATTTGTTCAATCATTTGAGGTTATAATATAATAAAAATTATAATGATTCCCTTAAAAAATAAAAAAAAAAATTTAGAATTTACTGTATCTGAGATACGAGATTTTTCCTTAAAATACATTGAAAAATATGCTCCGTCTAAACAACAACTTAGAACGTATTTATTGAAGAAATATTTAAAGTCTGGTTCCACAAACATGAAAAAGGGCAATTATCAAAACCTGATAGACATTGTATTGTCAGATTTGGAACAATCCAGGTTTATTAATGATAAGTTTTATTCTGAGAGCAAAGCGAAAAATTTGATTCAAAGAGGTAGCTCAATTAACAAAATTAGAAGCTACCTAATGTCAAAAGGAATTAATGATAAATTTGTTAAGGAAACTTTAGATAAAATTAAAGAAAATAATGATGACCAAGATTTTTTTTCTGCAATAAAACTTTGTAAAAAGAAAAAAATTGGCCCACATAGATCAGAAGATAATAGGCCTATTTTTTTTAAAAAAGATATTGGCATATTGGCTAGAAATGGGTTTAGTTTTGAAACGTCAAAAAGAATAATGGATTTATCAAAAGATGAATATGAGAAAATTATTCGTCTTTTGTAGTTTTCTCGTTTTTTTTATTCAAATAATAATCTATCTTGGATTTGATATAGTTTTTTACTACTACGAAAACTATCAAGCCAAAAATAGAGACTGATACTATAATAATTAATATAATTCTTAATTGTTCATCCATTATTTAATCTTGCACTTTTCAAAATTATACCTGGGTTTTTAAAATCCTTTTTTCCATAATAAATTTTTTCTCCATTCATGTCAGTAATAGATCCACCAGAATTACTTAAAATTGCATCTCCTGCTGCGATGTCCCATTCTGATGCCCTTGGCTCAGCCACATAAAGGTCAAACTCACCTGCTGCAATAACACAAAACTTAAGAGAACTTTTCATTTTTGTGTAACTAGTTACTTTAAATTTGTCATGGATATCTTTAATTTCTTTTTTAAGTTTATCTGAATAACTTACAGCCTTGATATTTTCTTTGTCACTGGTATTTACTTTAGAGTTTAACAACTGAGCTTTATCATTAATTATTTCAAATGAATTCCCATCGCCATATGTATAAAATAATCTATTTTTCGCTGGAGCGCTGATAATACCTATTTCAGGAACTTTATTAATAATTAGGGCAGCGTTTAAAGTAAATTCGTCTTTATCATTAATATAATCATAAGTGCCATCTATTGGATCGATAAGCCAAAAGGTTGATAAGTTATCTAAATTTTTGTTTGAGGAAGTTTCTTCTGAAATTATAAGAATATCTGGTGTTAACTTGCTAATTTTATCTATCAATAAATTATTAACCTCAAGATCCCCATTTGTTACAGGGGTATTATCTTTCTTAATGGTTTCTTTAAGACCTTTCTTTCTTAACGATAAAGATAATTTACTTGCTGTTTGGAAAGTACCAATTAAATCTAGTACAATTTTTTTTTTATCTTCTAAATTCATTTTTTATCAAATCTTTGTTAGTTCAATTAAATTAGCGTTGATTACTTTTTTACCAACATTTTCAAAATTTACAGTAACTTTTTCTTTTATAATTGATTGTACTTGGCCGATTCCCCAATCTTTATTTTTAGGATTAATCACTTTGTCACCTGGTTCATAATCTAAAATCATTTAATTTAGTTTTTTAAATAAAAATAGTATAATTTTAAAGTTTATGAAAAACAATTTAAACTCAATAGGAATTGATAAAAAGACAAAAGATACAGTTGTAGTTGTTGCAATGTCAGGAGGAGTAGACTCTTCAACGGTTGCTGGATTAATGAAAAAAGAAGGTTACAAAGTTATAGGTATTACACTTAAACTTTATGATGATACCAAACAAGTCTCCCAATCGAAACAATGTTGCGCTGGACAAGACATATTAGATGCAAAAAGAGTTGCCCATAAATTGGATATTGATCATAAAATTCTTTATTACCAAAATAAATTTAAAGAGGGAGTTATTGATAATTTTGTTGAGAGTTACTTAAAAGGTGAAACTCCAATACCGTGTGTTCAGTGTAATCAAACAGTAAAATTCAAAGATCTTTTTATGGAAGCAAAAGATTTAAAAGCAGATGCATTGATAACTGGTCATTATGTAAGATCGATATTTGATGGAAAAAAAAATGAAATGTATCGTGCAGAGGATCATAATAGGGATCAAAGCTATTTTCTATTTAATACAAAGAGGGATCAGCTTAATTTTCTAAGATTTCCTCTGGGAAATTTACTGAAAGATGAGACAAGAGAGATTGCAAAAAAACTTGATCTAAATGTAGCAGATAAACCAGATAGTCAGGATATTTGTTTTGTTCCTAATGGTGACTATTCATCTGTAATTAAAAAATTTGAACCTAAAGCGTTTGTAAAAGGAAATATCAAAAACATTGAGGGAAAGGTAATTGGGGTTCATGATGGAATAGTAAATTTTACAATCGGACAAAGAAGAGGGATTAAGGTTTCCGATAAAGATCCATTGTATGTTATAGAAATTGATCCAAAGAGGAATGAAATAATTGTTGGGCCAAAAAAATACTTAGCAAAAAGAATTATTAATTTAGATAATCTTAATATTTTATGTGATGGTAGCGAATTAAATGAAAAAGTTTACGTAAAGATAAGATCAACAGGTAAGTTAATTCCTTCAAAAGTTGAGGTATCAGATTCAAAAGCAAAAGTAAATTTAATGGAGGATGAATTTGGAGTTTCACCAGGCCAAGCATGTGTTTTTTATCAAAAAAATAAAAACGGTTATAAAGTTTTAGGTGGAGGTTGGATAAAAAATTAATTACTCTTTTTTTTCCATAATAAAAAAGTAAATATATAAAAAGTAATTACTCCCAAAAAATAATCCCATTCCAACGCGTGTTTAAGGTGTTTATTACCTGGCATACTTACCAAAGGTAAGGCAAGGATACCTACAAAAATTAAAATTGATACTAAAACAGCCTTACATTTTAGATATGTTTCATTAATAAATGATTTAAGTTTTGACTTGATAGAGTAAAAAATTAAAACAAAATAAGTTTGGGCGGCTATCTCAAATATTATGAATGCCAGCATTATTACTCGTCTAAAAAGTTTATACGCGTCAATATCAAATTTTATGCCTAAAAAAATTGAATGGATTACAAGACAAATTGCAGATCCAATTCCAAAGAAAAGCATTTTTTTTAAGTGTTTATGATTTCCATGTATGTTTAATATAATTTGTTTATTAAAGATCCAATATTTAATTAATAAATACGCGGTTAAAAACATAGCAGGCTTAAAAACTAAATAAGTTGGAAAGTACCTTGCTGTTCTACTAATAGAGGCCCCACCATCTATGTAGGGAAATGTATTATGAATTATGTTTTCCGGATTAGGAAAAAGATTGTGAAATTGAGTTATTAAAATTAAACATGTATTTGTTGCAACAAATGGAACTATAAAAATCCAAATACTTAAGGTCTTGACCTTTTTGATATTATCCATTTTGAGCAGAATTATTTCTTTTTATTTTTTTTTCTTGCTCTTCTTTTTTTTGAGCCCATTTTTCTTCGGCCTCTGTGTTTCTTAGGATAACCCATAATTATCTCCTATTTATTATTTTATTGACTTATATACGGGATATAGCATTGTCCCCATTAGTATTCAATTTTTTTATGGGCTATTCTTTTAAAACATTTTTAAAACACACTGCAAAAGATTTTCATAATCAGTCAGTAAATCCGCCTGTGGTGCGTGCATCAACTATTATTTTTAAATCCATGCAAGATATTAGAAAAACTCAAAAGAAAAATATTAAAGACCCAACTGGGGGACACTATGATTATGGAAGACAAGGAACATTAACGACACATACACTTTCAAAAATTTTAACAAAATTAGAAGAGTCTTATCATGTTTTTCTAACACCAACTGGTTTTGGCTCTGTTTTTTTAGCAATATTCAGTGTTGTAAGACCTGGGGATGAAATAATAGTTGCTGATCCAGTTTATAGTCCAACACGATTGTTAACTAAAGATTATTTAAAAGAATTTAATATTAATACGAAATTTTATAATCCTCATGACTTAAATACGATCAAAAAAAATATCAGTAAAAAAACAAAACTTATATTTGTTGAGTGTCCTGGCAGTAATACCTTTGAGTTTCAAGACCTATCAAAAATAATTTCTATAGCAAAAAAAAATAAGATTTTTACAGCAATTGATAATACTTGGGGAACACCATATTTTCTTAAGCCAATAAAGTTAGGTTTCGACATGTCCATTGTCTCAGCTACCAAATACTATTCTGGACATTCTGATGTAATGGGTGGCAGTTTAGCAGTAAACAAAAAAGTTTTCAAAAAGGTCCAATTAGCTGAAAAAATTACAGGACTTAGAATGGGGCCCGACGATGCTTATTTAGTAACTAGAGGTTTAAGAACTCTAGACGTGAGATTGGATAGACATCAATCGAATGCTATGAAAGTTGCAAGTTTCTTGTCTAAGCACAAAAAAATTAAACTTTTATATCCATTTAAAAAAGGTTCTTTAAACTACAGACTTTGGAAAAAATATTATAAAGGAGCATCTGGGTTAATGGGTTTAAGAATTAAATCATCAAAAAAAAATGTTATAAAGTTTGTTAATTCTCTAAAATTATTTGGATATGGATATAGTTGGGGAGGTTTTGAAAGTTTGGCATTACATCAAGAAATTAAAGAACAAGGAGATAGATCTTACTTAAATTTATCAAAAGATGAGCATATAGTAAGATTACATATCGGATTAGAGGATCCAAAAGATTTGATTGAAGATTTAATAAGATCTCTTAAATTCATCAAATGAGTTCAGAAAAATTTATTCAAAATAAACTAGCTCTAACGACATTGATTTGTGCGTGTGTAGTAGTTTTAATGTCTTTGAGTGTAAGACAAGTTTTTGGAATGTTTTTCATTGACTTTAATAATGATTTAGGAATTTCAAATACTGAATTTGGTTTAGCTGTAGGTATTCAAATGCTAGGTTGGGGACTATCTGGCCCAATTTTTGGAGTTCTCGCAGACAAATATGGAGGCCACAAATCAATTATCCTTGCATTTCTTTTTTATATCCTTGGAGTTTATTTTTTATATGCAGGTCCTAATACTGGGATTTACTTCCAAATTAGTTTAGGAGTTTTAATTGGTATTGGTTGTGGCGGTACAGCAATTAGTATCCCAATGTCAATTGTTGGTAAACACTTTCCATTATCTAATAGAACAATCGCGATGAGTATTGTTACAGCCGTTGGCTCTTTTGGTTATTTCCTTTCACCACTTTTTACAAATTATTCCTTACAAAATAATGGATGGGTAAATACTCTTTTTTATTTCATGATATTTTTATCTATAGGATTAATATTTGCTTATTTTGTTAGGTCACCACAGTTAGATAAAATGAATGATGCAGACAATGATCAAGGATCTTTAGATGCTCTTAAAGAAGCATTTCGAAACAAAAGCTATGTTTTGTTGGTTTCAGGATTCTTCGTATGTGGTTTTCATATTACTTTAGTTGGAACCCATGTGCCCAAATATGTAGCAGACAGAGGTCTAGATGATTGGACCGCAGCGATGATTTTGTCTCTAATAGGTTTTTTTAATATCATAGGTTCTTTATTAAGTGGCTATTTATCTACAAAGATGAGTAAAAAAATTATCTTAAGTTCTATCTATTTTTTAAGAGGTGTTTCAATTTGTTTTTTTATTTTTTTACCTCCAAGTACTATTTCATCAATAATATTCGGTGCTAGTTTTGGTTTTTTATGGTTATCCACTGTTCCAGCTACGAGTGGAATTGTGGCTCATATTTTTGGGACTAAGTATCTTGGCCTTTTATATGGTTTAGTTTTTTTAAGTCATCAATTTGGATCTTTTTTTGGAGCATATCTTGGCGGACTTTTCTATGACATATATGGCTCTTATAACTATGCGTGGTATTTAGCAATTGCATTATCTGTTTTTGCAGGCTTAATACACTTACCAATTAAAGAGCAAGCAATTGATAGATTACAAAAAGCATAAATCAAATTTTAGTCCTTATCTGGAGAAATTATATCAATCAGATAAACCTATGATCATCTATAGATATAAAGAGGGATATAAGGTATTTACAGATTTTTCAAAGAGAATAGCACTTAACAACTCAAACATAGAAAAATTTTTAAACAATATAACAAAAAAAAAATTTAAAAGAGAGCAAGATCTCTATGTAGGTTTTTTTGGTTACGAAATATTATGCAACTTGCTTAATATTAGAATTAATAATCAAAAAAAGAATGGATTTTATAAAGGTCTTTTCTATAAGCCAGAAACTATAATTACTTTATCAAAAAAAATTAAGATATCTTCAACATTAAAGAAACAGAGTTTTAAATACCACTTTAATCAAACCAAAATATTAAAACCATTTAAGGTAAATATTAACTTTGAAAAATACAAAAAAATCTTCAATCTTTTTTCTAAAAAAATCAGAGCAGGTGAGACTTATCAAATAAAAATTTGCACAAAATATAAAAATAAATCTGAGATAGATCCGGTCAGTTTTTTTTGGAAATTAATGAAGGTAAACTCCTCTCCAGAGGCCTTTATGATAAGAGACAAGAATTACTCTATTGTTAGTTGCTCTCCTGAAACTTTAATAGAAAAAAAGGGATTAAAGGTGATAACGAAACCAATAGCTGGAACACTAAAAAAAAATCAAAAGTTAAACAAATCCAAAGCTCTCAATTTCTTTAAGAATAACAACAAAGAGACAAAAGAACATAATATGATTGTAGATATGGAGAGAAACGATTTATCAAAGATTTGTAAACCAGGAAGTGTAGTAATCAAAAAAAAAAAATATGTAGAGGAGTATAAACATTTGTATCACTACGTATCTACAATAGAGGGTAAATTAAAGAATAATATCAATCTTAAAGACATTATTAAATCTATGATGCCCGGTGGGTCTGTTATAGGTTGTCCAAAAATAAGAACACTCCAACTATTAAATAGTCAAGAAAAAGAGGGACGAAATATTTTCACAGGAAGTTTCGGATTTATTAAGTTTAATATGGATATGAGGTTTAACATAATAATAAGATCAATTCTAAATTTCAAAAATGTTTCGGAGATATCAGCAGCCTCAGGTGTTGTATTGGATAGTTCATCAAAAAAAGAATTTAGCGAAAATTATATTAAAGCGAAGTCATTATTGGAGTTATTTAAATGATATATATTATTGATCATCAAGATTCTTTTACATGGAATGTGGTTCATCAATTTTCTCAATTTGATAAAGTTCATTGCTCTGATTATTTTGATATAAATAAAAAATTATTAAATAAATCAGATGTGATAGTTTTTTCTCCAGGCCCTGGTTCTCCAAAAGATTATCCAGAAACTTCAAAAATTTATAATAAATATAAGGGTAAAAAAAAAATGATTGGTATATGTTTAGGATTTCAGTTGATATTATATAACGAAGGTGGAAAAATTAGACAACAAAATAAAATTTATCATGGGTATCAATCAAAAATTAAAGTAAATGGAAAAAGCAAAATTTTTAAAAAAAATAAGGTATTTAATATTGGAAGATATCATTCGTTAAAATTAAATGAGCCATATTTTTCAAAAAATCTCAATATTACAATGCGTTGTACAAAAACTAACACAGCGATGGCTTTTGAGGATAATCTAAATAAAATTTATGGATTTCAATTTCATCCCGACTCATTCTTAACTGAAAATGGCAATTTTTTTATTAAAAAAATCTTATCAAGCAAGTAATCAAAAAGAAATAGGATTTAAAGATTTATGGGGATCTCACGGAGTCTTTACAACTATAAGACTTTTAGGAAAACCTGGTAAGCTTATTTTGTTTAAAAGTCACTTTAAGGGATTAATTAAATCTCTTAAAAGATATAAGATTTACACAAAAAAAATTGAAAAAAAATATTAATCATTTAATCCATTCAAACATTAATCAAAATATTAATTATGACCATTTACTCCGAGTTGCTTTAACAAAAAATTTTGTATCAATCTCGATTCGTAAAAGACTAAAACCTAAAAAGAATTTTGAACTTAAACTAATAAACTACAGAAGAATTGATCCCGTAACAAAAAATCTTTATTATAAAAAAAATTTTAAAAGAATTGAATAAATATGACCCAAGTAAAACCGACATAGCTTTAGTCTATAAGGGAAAAATTTTAGAAACTTGTACCTCAAATATTTTATTTTTTAAAAATAGAGAGTATTTTTCACCAAAAAATAATTGCTATATTGGAAACACAATTAACTATTTAAAAGGTAAGATTAAAATTTCATTTAAAGATATTTATTATAGAGATTTGAAAAAATTCGATGAAATAATGTTAATAGGCTCAGGAAAAGGTGTTACACCTGTCAAATATATCAAACAAATTAATTGGAAGAGTAAAAATAATTTCGGATATCAAAAAGTGAGCAAACATTTAAATTTTTAATCATTATGAATGATCCAAACAATCCTTGTATATTCTGTAAAATTAATCAGAAAGAATTAATATTTGAAAATGATTACGCATATGCTTCTTCCGATAGTTATCCTGTTTCACAGTTACACTCATTAGTTGTTCCAAAGAGGTGTGTAGAAAATTATTTTGAATTAGATGAAAAAGAAATCTTAGCCTGTAATGATCTTATTAAAAAATTAAAAAAAAAAATAGTAAAAGAAGATAAATCAGTAGAGGGTTTTAATATAGGAACAAATGCTGGAAAAGTTGCAGGACAATCTATATTTCATTGTCATATACATGTGATTCCAAGAAGAAAAGGGGACGTGGATAATCCACAAGGTGGAGTTAGAAGCGTTATACCTTCAAAACAACATTATACACGAAAAATTAAAAAATAATGTTCTTATTGGGCAAATAGTGCGCTTTAATCACTGTTGAACTATTTTTTTAAGTATACTAGTAATAATAAAATTTTTATAAAAATATGTTTACAACCAATCCATTTGCAATTTTGGCCGAAACAATTCCAATAATGGCAATTCAATCTTTTGTGATCATTATGGTGGGGTTAGTTATTTTAGGCACAGTATTAGATATGATACATAAAAAAAATGTTAAATATTTTTTCAATAATGCTAAAAAAGCAAAAAAATCAGCCAAAAAAGAGTTGGGAACAGGTGAAAGGTTGGCAGTTATTGGCAAAACAATTATCCATGATATCGGAACTACAGCTGAACTCGGCTGGGGCAAAAGAAGAATTGCTCACGTCTTAGGAATGTATGGAACAATCCTTTTTTGGATTGGTTCTGCTGCGATGATATTTTTTTATACCGATTCTCAAACTCCAAACGTTTGGCCAATTCTTTGGCATGTTGGAGCTATAATGACTTGTTTGGGTGGATATTGGTTTTGGCTTTTTTTAAGAGTAGATGTTGCGGCTGAAGCAAATTCAGTATTTAGAATAATTACTGCAGATTTATTTGTGTTAGCACTCTTAGCCTCTGCTACTTTTGGTTTAATTTGGTCTTACTTACAATTTAATCAAATGGTTGGATGGGACACTTTATTTCTAGTGCTTTTTGGTGTTTCAAATATAGTTTTATTCGGAGGCGTTTACTGGTCTAAGTTCGCTCACATGTTTTACAAACCTGGAGCAGCGATACAAAAAAATCTAGCTGAAGCTGATGGTTCAAGAGACAATCTTCCTCCACCAGCAGATGCGCCAGAACAATTTGGACTTGGCATAAAAAGAGAAGAGCCAAAACACTATTAATATGTTAGAATTTAAAAAGGAGATAAAATAAATGTCAACATTTGTATACATGACTAGGTGCGATGGTTGTGGCCACTGTGTAGATATCTGTCCTTCAGATATCATGCATATAGATAAAAATATTAGAAGAGCAAAAAACATAGAGCCAAATTTTTGTTGGGAATGTTACTCTTGCGTTAAAGCCTGCCCTAATCATGCGATAGATGTAAGAGGCTATGCTGACTTTGCCCCGATGGGTCACAGTGTAAGAGTAAGAAGAGAAGAAGAAAAAGGAACGATTTCTTGGAAAATAAAATTTAGAAATGGAACAGAAAAAGATTTTGTATCTCCGATAACAACAAAGCCTTGGGGAAAATTCATCCCAAAACTTGCTGATGGCGATAAACCTAATCAAGGAGAAATTAATTCTCAAATACTTTATAACGAACCTCACGGTTTAAATACTGATAAAGATCTTCCAACTTTAGATAAGAACTCCTTTAAAAAAGGAGTTTATTATTAATGCCTAAAAATAAAACTGTCTTTGAAGATTGTGATGTACTAGTTGTTGGCGGTGGTATGGCTGGAACTGGTGCTACGTTTGAAGCTAGACACTGGGGAAGAAATTTAAAAATCATTTGTGTTGAAAAAGCAAATATTGATAGAAGTGGTGCAGTAGCTCAAGGACTTTATGCAATTAACTGTTACATGGGTATGCAGTGGGGAGAAAACCAGCCCGAAGATCATGTTAGATACGCTAGAAATGATTTGATGGGATTAGTTAGAGAAGATTTAGGTTATGACATGGCAAGACACGTTGACTCAACTGTTCATATGTTTGATGAATGGGGATTGCCTATGATGAAGAATAAAGAGACAGGCAGATACCAAAGAGAAGGTAAGTGGCAAATAATGATTCACGGTGAAAGTTATAAGCCGATCGTTGCTGAAGCTGCAAAAAAGTCAGCTGATAAAATTTACAATAGAATAATGATTACGCATCTTCTTAAAGATGAAGAAAATGAAAATAGAGTTGCTGGAGCGGTTGGTTTTAATATGAGAACTGGTGATTATCATGTATTCAAAGCTAAAGCAGTAATTATAGCTGCAGGAGGGGCATCACATATATTTAAACCCAGAGCAGTTGGTGAAGGTATGGGAAGAACTTGGTATGCACCATGGAGTAACGGCTCTGCTTACGCATTACCAATAGCAGCTGGTGCTAAGATGACACAAATGGAAAATAGAATTGTGCTTTGCAGATTTAAAGATGGTTATGGTCCGGTTGGTGCATATTTTTTACATTTAAAAACATACACGCAGAATGCTAACGGCGAAAATTATGAAAAGAAATGGTACGATGCAACAAAAAAACTTGTTGGTGAATATATAGATCATCATCCAACTCCAACTTGTTTAAGAAATCATGCATTCATTCAAGAAGTAGCAGCTGGTGGTGGACCAATCCACATGGTAACTAAAGAAGCGTTTCAAGATCCTCATTTAGAAACTGTTGGATGGGAAAACTTTTTGGGTATGACAGTGGGTCAAGCTGTAGTTTGGGCATCACAAAATATAGATCCAAAGTATACTAATCCAGAATTAACAACTTCAGAGCCTTATGTAATGGGTTCACACGCAACATGTTCAGGAGCATGGGTAAGTGGTCCAGAGGACATTGCACCAGATGATTATTTCTGGGGATATAACAGAATGATGTCTGTAGAAGGTTTATTTGGAGCAGGAGACACTGTTGGAGGAAGTGCTCACAAATTTTCATCAGGTTCTTTTACAGAGGGAAGACTAGCTGCAAAAGCTGCTGTGAAATATATTGAAGATAAAAAAGCAAACAACATTAAGTTGAGTGAGAAACAATACAACGATTTAAAAGAAGTAATTTACAAACCTTTAGAAAATTATACAGTTGGAAGAAATGAAATAACTGGAGGAACTGTTTCACCAAGTTATATTTCACCTATACAAGGCCTACAAAGACTTCAAAAAATCATGGATGAATATTGTGGTGGTATCACTAACAATTATATGACAAATGATAATCTTCTTAAAAAAGGTTTAGAATTATTAGATTGGCTTCAAGAAGACTTAGAAAACGTAGGAGCTGAGGACTATCACCAGTTAATGCGAGCCTGGGAGCTGAAACATAGAGCTTTAACATCTCAATGTGTTACCGAACATACTTTATTTAGAGAAGAAACTCGTTGGCCAGGATACTATTATAGAGGCGATCATATGAAATTAGATGATGAAAATTGGCATTGTTTGACAGTATCAAGAAGAGATCCTGAAACAGGTAAGTTCACAATGGAAAAAAAACCTGTTTATCACATAGTAGACGATAAAGAGAAAAAAAAGGCATCTTAAAAGGACTTCAAAAATATGAGCTTCACATCAAAGACTGATGATGAAATTATAAAATTGGCTAATCCAATATGGTCAAATCTTATTAAGTCCTCAAATATGAAAGATTATGGAGGTTTTACCAGGGATTTTTCTTCACAAATGCTCTATGGAGCAAATGAGGTTGAGCTAGGTAAGCAATGGGCTAGCAATAAATTGATCTCAAGTTTGACCGATAATTTCCAGGCTTTTGGTTGTTTAAGACGAGGGATGCACGTAACGGTATTGTTTAAACAGACAAGTACTACAGAAGAGGGTGAGTTCTTAGGAAGACTTGTTCTTGGAGAAGAGGGCGGTGCAGTGAAGGTATTTGGAGCAACTATTTTTTAAAAAATTCTTGCAAAGATCCTTATTAAGGTGTACTTGGTGAGTATGCTTGAATATTTTCAAAAACACACAAACTCCTTCAAGCACATATTTAACTTAAAAATTATATCAAATTTAAATACTAAAATTGCTCTTTATATAGGTTTAGCAGCATACTGGGTAGTAATGTTATCTAGTACTTTTTTTGGATTCTAAATATCAAACAGTTGACTTTAATAATTTTGAGGAATAATTAATCCTAATGGATTTCTTTCTTCCTATTGCAGAAGTAAATGTAAGCTTACCTTTTATCTTTTTTTTAAGTTTAGTTGTTGGAATTTTATCAGGTTTATTTGGTGTTGGTGGTGGTTTTTTAATGACCCCTTTCTTAATTTTTTTAGGAATTCCACCAGCTTATGCAGTGCCAAATGAGGCTAATAATATTTTAGGTACATCTATATCAGGATCTACAACGCATTATTTGAAAGGTACTCTTGATTACAAAATGGGTTTAATGATTGTAGTTGGTGGCGCTATGGGAACTATCCTAGGTATTTTAACTTTTACCTATTTTCAAGACATTGGAAAAATAAATATCGTAATTTCATTAGCATACATGTACATCTTAGCAATCATTGGAACAATGATGTTAGTTCAAGGTGTTACCGAAATAGACAGAGCCCGAAAAAAAATTATTGTTAAAAAAAAATTACACGATCATAATTGGTTACAAGGTTTGCCTTTTAGAATGAGGTTTAAAAAATCTAAACTTTATGAAAGTGCTTTTACTCCAATTATCATGGGATTTATTGTGGGTTACATAGCAGCTATACTTGGTGTTGGTGGAGCTTTTATACTTGTTCCTGCGATGATTTATATTATAGGAATGCCCACTAAATTAATTCCTGGAACTTCTTTATTTGTAACAATATTTATAAGTGCAATAGTTACTATCCTGCATGCGTTTAATTACGGTACGATTGACTTAATATTAGTAACAGTTTTAATTTTAGGTTCTATACTTGGGGTTCAAATAGGTCAGAAGATTGGTGAAAAAGTTGATAGCTCTCAGTTTAAAACTATTTTAGCAATGCTTTTGTTGTTAGTTGGGATAGCGATAGCATACGATACTTTCTTTGTAGAAGAGGTAATTAAACAGACATCAAATAACGGATCTAAAACATTAGGACCAATCTCCCAATTTGTAAGAGACTTATCTAAAAATGTTCCAGTTCTTTATGGATTGTTCTCAATTGTTTTAGCCCTTGTGTTGGGTGTTGGTGCGGCAATTTTGAGAAGGTTTTTATCAAATCTTAAAAAGAAGTTTGTATACACAGCTCCACCTGCTTCACAAAAGTAGTTTAATTTTATAAAATTGATTATAATGTACGCAAAATGAAAAAATTATTTGTCTTATTATTAATTATATTACCTTTCAATTTAGCTGTAGCTGATAAACAAACAACATTTGATAATGATATTTTTAATAAAGCTCAGTCAGACGGAAAGACTGTAATTGTAAGTTCATGGATTAAATATTGCACATCATGTGCTAGTCAAATGAAGGCATTAAAAGATGTTGAAAAAGATTTTGATAATTTAATTTATCTTACATTTGATGTTACAAATAGGGAAATTGCCAAACAACTGAACATTCAATTCCAAACTACGCTTGTAATTTATAAAAACAATAAAGAAGTCTATCGAAGTTTGGGCGAGTTAACTAAAGATAAAATTTATAAAGCTATAAATTCTGTAATTTAATTAGGCACTTCTGTACAACTTAGTCATCACAAATTCTTTATGGCCTAGTGCTTCAGCGCAAGTTAGTCTTCCATTTGCAACTTTAATAGTAGATTTAATCAATTCATCACCAGCCTGATCAAGATTCATTTCTCTTGATAATATTTTTGAAACATCAACATCTATATGCTCACTCATAGTTTTCGCAGTTAACGGATTAGCTGTAAGCTTAATCACAGGCTCAATGGGATTACCAATTATATTTCCTTGACCAGTTGGAAATAAATGAATGTTAAAACCTCCAGCAGCTTGAAGAGTTACACATTCAGCAGCAGCTGATGAGGTGTCCATAAAATATAACCCTTTTCCTTTGGTTGGTTCTTCAGCTGGTTCGAGTACGTCTATAAATTTTCTAGAACCTATTTTTTGAAAATTTCCAAAAGCCTTTTCTTCAATTGTTGTGAGTCCTCCTGCAATATTTCCAGCTGTTGGTTGACTTTCTGATAAATCATTTGTTGCTTCCTTTAATATAAAATCGTTGTATGAACTCCAAGTTTTCATAAATTTATCTTGAGCTTCTTTTGTTTTTCCTCTTTTTGCACATACAGTTTCGGCTCCAGTTAATTCTGATGTTTCTCCAAAACATAAGTGTACTCCAAGTGGCTCGAGTTTATCCATCAAGTTCCCAACTGTAGGATTAGATGCAAGACCTGATGTTGTATCAGACTCTCCACATTTAACTGATATCCATAAATCACTTATGGGACATTCTTCTCTTTGTTTTTCAGATGCCCACATAGAAAATTCTTGAGCTTTTTTTGAAACTTTTGCAATTGTGTCGATATCCCCAACACCCTCTATACTAAAACCTTCAACTGGCTTTCCAGTCTTAGCAATCGCATCAACAATTCTTTTTGTCCATTTAGGCTCAATACCAATTACAATTACTGCAGCTACATTTGGATTTCTTCCTGTTCCGATCATTGTCCTAAAGTGAAGCTCTAAGTCTGCTCCAAACTGTAATCTGCCATATGAATGTGGAAGTGCAATTGTCCCCTTAATATTATTAGCAACTGCTTCAGCACATGCATTTGAAATATCATCTACTGGAAGAATAATCACATGATTTCTTGTTCCTGCTCTCCCATTTTCTCTTTTAAAACCTAAAAAACTTTTTGGAATTTGCATTTTACCACTTTTTCGTTTTTACATTATGGACGTGAACGTGGTCCCCCTTTTTGATAGATTTGACAACCTTTCCTATATCGTGTCCATATTTAATTATAGTATCGCCTTCCTTAAGATCCTGTAATGCTATTTTATGGCCCAACGGTATTTCTGCCTCAGATTTTACTTTAGATGAGGAGTCGTCTTCCATTATCCAACATCCACAATCTTGGCCCTTTGATACTTTTTCTATAACAATTACGCCCACATTGTCTTTTTTATCGTGAATAATTATATCTGTTTTAGCCATTGTGACGATTTCTTAGTAGAAACTTGCTAAGAATTTATATATTAATCATGCGATTGCAAACAAAATTGTAGAGAATTTTTATGACCAAAATGACCACAGAAGAAGCTTTTATCAAAGTTCTTCAAATGCATGGAGTTGAGCACGCATTTGGAATTATTGGTTCTGCCTTTATGCCGATTTCAGATTTATTTCCAAAAGCTGGAATAACTTTTTGGGATGTAGCGCATGAGACTAATGGAGGGCTAATTGCTGACGGTTACACCAGAGCAACTGGAAAAATGTCAATGGTGATTGCTCAAAATGGTCCAGGTATCACAGGTCTAGTTACACCTATTAAAACAGCTTATTGGAACCATACACCTTTATTACTTGTAACTCCTCAAGCTGCAAATAAAACAATGGGTCAAGGTGGTTTTCAAGAAGTAGAACAAATGAATTTATTTAAAGACATGGTTTGTTACCAAGAAGAGGTAAGAGATCCCTCTAGAATTGCTGAAGTATTAAATAGAGTAATTGAAAAAGCTTTCAGAGGATCTGCACCAGCACAAATAAACGTACCCAGAGATTATTGGACACAAGTTATAGACATCGAACTTCCTCCTATTGTAAGATTTGAAAGACAAGGTGGTGGAAAAGATGCAATTGATAGAGCTTCAAGTTTATTATCAAAAGCAAAGTTCCCTGTTATTTTATCAGGTGCAGGAGTAGTTATTGGCGGAGCGATAGAAGAATGTAAAAAGTTAGCAGAGAAATTAGATGCGCCAGTTTGCAATGGTTATCAACACAATGATAGTTTTCCTGGAAGCCATCCATTGGCTGTTGGACCTTTAGGTTACAACGGATCAAAAGCAGCCATGGAACTTATTTCAAAGGCTGATGTTGTATTAGCATTAGGAACAAGATTAAATCCTTTTTCAACTTTACCAGGTTATGGAATCGACTACTGGCCTAAAAATGCAACAATAATTCAAGTTGATATGAATCCCGATAGAATAGGTTTAACAAAAAAAGTTACAGTAGGAATATGTGGTGATGCAAAACAAGTTGCACAACAAATTTTAGATAAACTTTCATCTGATGCCGGAAATTCGGGTCGAGATGAGAGAAAAAATTTAATTCATAAAACTAAATCTGCTTGGCTACAAACTTTAGCTGGACTAGATCATGAAGAAGATGATCCAGGAACAGTCTGGAATAAAGAGGCAAGGGAAAGAGATAAAGATAGAATGTCTCCTAGACAAGCGTGGAGAGCAATTCAAGACGCTCTGCCAAAAGATGTAATAATTTCGAGTGATATTGGAAACAATTGTGCAATAGGAAATGCTTACCCAACTTTTGAAAAAGGGCGAAAATATTTAGCTCCAGGATTATTTGGACCATGTGGTTATGGATTTCCAGCAATCTTAGGCGCAAAAATTGGATGTCCTGATACACCTGTAATTGGTTTTGCTGGTGATGGTGCGTTCGGAATAAGTATGAATGAAATGAGCTCATGCGCTAGGGAAGAATGGCCAGCTATTACTATGGTTATATTTAGAAATTATCAATGGGGTGCCGAAAAAAGAAATTCTATTTTATGGTTTGATGATAACTTTGTTGGAACTGAGCTAGATCCTGAATTAAGTTACGCAAAAGTTGCAAATGCATGTGGTTTAAAAGGTGTTACATGCAAAACTATGGAAGAAACAACTAATGCAATAAAAAAATCTTGTGAAGACCAAAAAAAAGGAATTACCACTTTTATAGAAGTAATATTAAATCAAGAGTTAGGTGAACCATTCAGAAGAGACGCAATGAAAAAACCAGTAGAGGTTGCTGGTATTCAAAAACGAGATATGAAACCTCAAAAATCATTAATTTAATTTGAAAAATACAGAATTAAAAATTGGTTCTAATAAAAGTTTTGGAATAGTTTTTTTTGTAGTTTTTTTATTAATTGCAATTTATCCTTTAATAAATAATGGCGAGGTAAGGATATGGTCCTTAGTTATCGCAATAATTTTTTTTATTTTGGGACTGATAAACTCTAAAGTTTTGACACCTTTAAACAAACTCTGGTTTAAGTTTGGATTATTGTTAGGTAAAATAGTATCTCCATTAATAATGGGCATTATATTTTTTTTTGTAGTCACTCCGACTGCTTTTATAATGAGGATAATTGGCAAAGATCTGCTAAATTTAAAATTTAATAATAAAAAAACTTATTGGATTGAAAAAACAGGCCCAAAGAGTAAAATGAAGAATCAATTTTAATATGAGTTTTATAAAAGAGTTTTGGGAATTTTTAAGGGTAAGGAAAAAATACTGGCTTTTGCCAATAATATTAGTTCTTGTTATATTTGGAGGATTAATTGTGTTAACACAAGGTTCAGCAGTAGCACCGTTTATTTATACAATTTTTTAAAGTGAAATCAATTTTAGGTATCTCTGCATTTTATCATGATAGCGCAGCTTGTCTTTTAAAGGATGGAGAAATTATTTCAGCAGCTCAAGAAGAGAGATTTACCAGAAACAAACACGACCCAAGCTATCCTCATCATGCAATAGAGTTTGTATTGAAATATGGTAACCTGAAATTAAGTGAAGTAGACCAAATTGTTTTTTTTGAAAAACCATTTTTAAAATTCGAGAGATTATTAGAAACTTATGTTGCTTTTGCGCCACGCGGTTTTATTTCATTCGCCAAAGCTATGCCACTATGGATCAAAGAGAAACTTTTTCAAAAAAATTTCTTATTTAATAAACTAAAAGTTCATGACAAAGATTATAAATCAGATCAAAATATTTTTTTTTCTGATCATCATCTAAGCCATGCGGCAAGTGCTTTTTTCCCATCTCCCTTTAAAGAAGCAGTAGTTCTAACCGCAGATGGTGTTGGTGAGTGGGCAACTACCACTGTAGCAGTTGGAAAAGAAAATAACTTAGAAATTAAAAAGGAAATTCATTTTCCTCACTCTCTTGGACTACTCTATTCTGCATTCACTTATTACACAGGTTTTAAAGTTAATAGCGGGGAGTATAAATTAATGGGTTTAGCCCCATATGGGAAACCTGTTTATGAAGATAAGATTAAAAAATTAGTCGATATTAAAGAGGATGGAACTTTTAGATTGGATCAAAAATATTTTAATTATGCAACTGGACTTACAATGACCAATAATAATTTTGATGATTTATTTGGTCAAAAACCAAGAGATCCTCAAAATGAAAAAATCACTCAATTCCACATGGATATAGCTGCCTCCATTCAAAAAATAACAGAAGAGATAATGATAAAATTATCTAAATCTATACGTAAAGATTATGGTATTAAAAATTTGTGTTTAGCTGGAGGTGTAGCATTAAATTGTGTAGCTAACGGTAAAATTCTCAAAGAAAAGATTTTTGATAATATTTGGATTCAGCCTGCATCAGGGGATGCCGGAGGCTCTTTAGGAGCAGCATTAGCACTTTGGTATATCGAACAAGGTAATAAAAGAGATATAAATTTAAATGATGATATGAAAGGTTCCTATTTGGGACCAGAGTTTACCGAAGAAGAGATTGAAAAAGAACTTAAATCAATTGGTGCTAATTATGAAAAGTTAAATTATCAGGATTTAATAAGCAAAACTTCAGAATTTCTATCAAATGAAAAAGCTATCGGATGGTTTCAGGGGAGAATGGAATTTGGTCCAAGAGCATTGGGCGGCAGATCTATATTAGGTGACCCAAGATCTGATAAGATGCAAAAAAATTTAAATTTAAAAGTAAAATATAGAGAAAGCTTTAGACCTTTTGCTCCCTCAGTTTTGAGAGAAGATTTAAAAGAATGGTTTGATATAAATGTTGATAGCCCTTACATGTTACTAGTTGGTTCTATCAATTCAGAAAAAAAAATTGAAATGACTAAAGAACAAAAAAAACTTTTTGGCATAGACAAACTAAACTTAAGAAGATCTGACATTCCAGCTGTTACACATGTTGATTATTCTGCAAGAGTTCAAACAGTAAATGAAAAAGATAATAAACGATATTATGATTTAATATCTAAATTTAAGGAAAAGACTGGATGTCCAGTTATTGTTAATACCTCATTTAATGTAAGAGGTGAACCAATTGTAAATACGCCAACAGATGCATTTAACTGTTTTATGGGCACTGAATTAGACTTTCTTGTAATTGGTAATTGTATTCTAGACAAAAAAAAACAAGACACAAAATTTAAAAAAGATTACAAATCAGAATTTCAGTTGGATTAATTGTGAGGTTTTATAGAAAATAATACTGAAATGAAAAAAAATTATTTTTTAATTTTATCCTCTATTATCATTTCATTGACTTTAATAGAAATATTTTGCAATTTTTTTTTATTCAAAAAAGTTGATTATAACTATAAAAATAGATATTTAATCTATAGTGAAGGTAAAATATTTCGAAATATCGAAAATTTTTTCACATACGAACCCTCTCAAAAAATTACTGCCTCAAATTATTATTTTAAAGATGACAAATTTATAGAAATTTATAAATACGATATAAATATAAATAACTTAGGTTTAGTTCAAGACCAGGATTTACAAAAAGATATACCATCAATTCTTTTTTTAGGAGACTCTTTTACAGAAGGACAGGGTGGGGGTGGAAGTTGGATAAATTTTCTTGGTGGAAATTACAATAATTATCAAATAATAAATGGTGGTTTGCTTGGAACCGGATTCCAACAATTTGAGTTATTGAATAGTTATTTATCTAACTATGATATTAAAAAAGTATTTGTATTATTCATTGGTGATGATTTAAGAAGAGATGTATTTCAATTTAATTCCCAACAACTAGAATGCTTAATGAATCATAAGGTGTGTAATGGATCAGAATCTTTTTATGGTTTTCCAATAAACGATAAGAGGCCTGATGAATTTCTTAAGAAATTAAGAGGAAAACAATTAGATAAAAATGATAAAGAAAAACTTAATTTGAAGCAGATCAGAAGAGCTATTAAATCATGGTTTGCTAACCTATATATTATCAAGATTCCGGTAGATTTTCTACGATCTAACTTTTACAAATCTAAAAATGAAAAGATCATAAGAAATTTTGTTTCAATTGATAATCTAATAAAAATTTATGGTAAAGATATTTATTTCGTTAATCTAAAAATGAAGAGTGAAATTATTGCAATGAATAAAAGTTACGAAACTTATTATGCCAAAAATTATATTTTAAAAAGAACCAATAACTATTTTGAATGTAATTTTGATAATGACCTTAATTTTTTTCATGAATATGATGGTCACCCAAATCAAAAAGGATATGAAAGTTTATATAAATGTATATTAGATATTTTTAAAAAGGAAAAAATTTAAATAATCGTAATTTTTTTAGATAATAAGGTAGAATATAAAATTTTATGATTATATATTGTTGAGAATGAATCTTTTAAGAAGAAAAATATTAAAAATTTTTGGCTATTATTCTTTAGCTTTTCTATTGCCAATTAAATTCCTTTACGCTTCATCAAAGAAGATAATTAATCGAAACTTGTCTGAAGAACAAAAAGAGATAATGTTTAATGAGGGAACAGAAAGGGCATTTACAAGCTCTTTATTGAGTGAAAAAAGAAAAGGTACTTACCATTGCGCTAATTGTGGAGCATTATTGTTTGACTCAACCGCAAAATATGACAGTGGAACTGGCTGGCCATCTTTCACAGAAGCAGTCCCAGGAGCTTTTAACACAAAGGTAGATTATTCTTTTGGGATGAAAAGAATTGAATATCATTGTGCAAATTGTGGAGCACACCACGGACATGTATTTGCTGATGGTCCAGGGAAAACTGGCAAAAGATTCTGTAATAACGGTCTTTGTTTAATCTTTAAACCGTCTCAATAATGTTAGATTATTGTATTATCGGATCTGGTATCTCTGGATCTACAATTGCTAATTACTTAAAGAAAAATTATTCAATTAAAGTTTTTGATAAAGCTAGAGGTGTTGGGGGCAGAAGTTCTTTTAAACGGTATAAAGGTAAGATAGGCTTTGATCACGGTCTTCAATATTTATCTCCAAGATCTAAGGAATTTAAATCTTTTACCAATAAACTTATCAAAAAAAAAATTCTCAAACATTGGAAAGGAAACCATGAATTTTTAAATCAGAAGGTCAAAAGAGACAAAAAACATGTCAAATTAATTGGTGTTAAAGGAAATAACGATATAAGTAAATTTTTACTTAAGAAAATTAGTTGCAATTTTCAATCAGAACTGTCTGAAATAAAAAGACAAAAAGATTTTTGGTATCTTAAATTTAAAGATAATAAGTATATTTATTCAAAAAATTTAATCTTATCGATTCCTTTCCCACAAGCAAAAAAACTTACTTCTAAGTTCGTTAAAACAAAACTTTTTAAAAATAAGGTCATCATGAATTCGAGTCTCACAGTTTTACTAATGACCAATAAAACAGGAAATAAATCAAGTAGCTTTTTTACTAATGACAAAGTTTTAGGTTGGGTTTCTAAAGAAAATTCAAAAAAAAGATTTAAATATAATAAAGACTTATGGGTACTTCAAAGTACTTTTGAATATGGGAAAAAACATACTGATAACTACAGAAATAAAAAAAAATTTTACACAAATGTTTTAATCAATAAATTTAAAAAACTCACAAAAATTAAAATCAGAAAGATATATTTCACTCATATACATGGGTGGAAATATTCCTCTAATTCAACACCATTAAAAACACAAAGTTACTGGGATAAAAAAATCGGTCTTGGATTTTGTGGTGATTGGTTTGGTGGTCCAAGGTTGGAAAATGGATGGTTGAGCGCAAAAGACCTTTATAATAAGATTAAATAAATTAAATTCTTTTTTTTATTTCTCTAATTATCTTGGACGCTTGTTCATTTTCAATAAATTCTTCAAAACGTTTTTCTGTTTCTTTCAGAGTTTTAATGTCTTGTTCTGATAGTTTACTATTTAAAGATTTATTATATATTTTTTCAATTTTTTTGAAATAAATATGTGCCATAAGTTTCTTGTAATAATCAAATGGTGTAGGAAATCCTATATATCTTAATATTAGTACAATTGTGAAAATGTAGGATAAATTTACTCCAAATTTATCAATAAAAGCCGCAAATTTAAAAGGTAAATATTTATATAAAAAAGGTAATGATCCAAAAGGCATCTCAATGATTTCTTTAGCACGTTTATTAACTTCAAGATTTTTTATGTATTCCATAGATGGAAACGATGATGCATCAGAAATTATATTAGGTTCCTTAAATTCTTCTTTTAATATCAAAGAAATTGCAACCACAATTGATGGATCCAAATTTTTTTTTGCTACCAAATCAACCGGTAATGATACGACTTGTATATCTTCATTAGGAATATTATTTCTTAAATCAAACCCACCTGCCTGTACTATTTCAGGATATAAATAGTCGAATCTTCTCGAAATCGCTTTTGAATTTTTAAGTGAAAAGATCTTTAAACTAGGATTTGTACCTAGTTTAAAAACAAATTGATTGTTTGCTGGCAATAAAAAAAAACCTACATCCAATTCTCCTTTTTCCATCATATCAAAGTGAATAGAATGTGTTTGGTCAATAAATGTAGTATTTTTACTATCCACTCCATAGAGATTTAATATTGTTTCTGCTAATAATCTAGTTCCAGAATTTTCTGGACCAATACCAACCTTTAATCCTTTAAAATCAGCTAAAGAGTTCAATACTAAATCTTTACGATAAAAAATAAACAGAGGTTCTAATATTAAAGATCCGAGAGCTTCTACATTTTTGAATTGAGCATTTTTTAAATCTTGAGCTACAAAACCTACATGTATATTTTTTTTGTTATCATTAATATCATCTACTATTTTAATTGTATCTTCACGATTAATAACTTCTGCATTAATATCATATTCTTTTAATCTTTTTTTTAGGACATGTGCTGAAGTATCAAAAAAACCACCCTTTGGACCCGCTTCAATATAAATTGATTGCTCTTTTAAAAAACTTGAAATAAAGAAAAATATAAGCGTAAATAAAATAAGATAACCAAAGACGGATATTTTTTTTGACATAAACTAGTAATTATTCCCAATCAAATCTTGGGAATGATTTAAAAACTTTTAAAATTCCTTCAGACCATTCATTTGTCATTTTTGAAAATTCTTCATCATTTAAATTTAAACATTTTTGAGAGGCAATTTTAAATTGGTCTTTTTTATAAACTACAAAATCAATTGGTGGACCAACAGTCAAATCGCTTTTTAAGGTCGAGTCCATAGAAATAAGTGCACATCTAGAGGCATCACCTAATTTTACATCTGGAGTTATTACTCTGTCTAATATTGGTTTTCCGTATTTAACTTCTCCAATTACTAAGTAAGGTTTACTGTCTGCTGGCTTTATATAATTTCCTTGTGGGTATACCAAAAATAACTCCATGGGCTGACCTTTTATTTGACCTCCAACAATAAAAGTTGAACCCAGCAATACTGTGTCTGTATTCATTCCTTTTGGGGAGGAATGTTTAAGGTTTAAAGAACCTACATATTTTGCAATTTGATCAAAATCTTCACATGAATTAAGATTTTTCCTTCCAGAATTATCTTTAAGATCTTTTTCTATAGATTTATAAACTGCTTGTGACGTTCCAAGATTTCCTGAAGTTACTATTAATATAGTTCTATCACCAACATCATATGTAAACATTTTTGAGTAAATATTTACATTATCAAAACCAGCATTGGTTCGACTATCTGATGCTACTATTATGCCTTCTTTTGTTTTAATCCCTATGCAGTAAGTCATATATTTATATGTATTATTTAATTAAACGACGTATTTATAATCGATTTATATCATATCTGATATATCTAAAATGCATTTGCATAATATGTTTAACTATTAAAAGCTATTAAAATGGTCAATAAATTGTGGAAAAATTATAATGCTAAATATGCTTACGATGGATATTTTACAGAGGATAATAAGCTCCGTAAACATGCAACAATAATTTCAAATATTCTAGAAAGATACGGGAAAGAAAAACTTCAAGAAATCGAAAAAAATTGCCAAAGCACTATAAGCGCAAGAGGAATTAATTTTAGAGTGTACGCTGCAAATAACAGGGCAGAAGAAAAAAAATGGCCATTGGATATAATTCCTCGAATAATTCCAAGAACTCAATGGAATAAAGTTTCAAAAGGATTACAGCAACGAGTAAAAGCTCTTAATTTGTTTATAGATGATGTTTACAACAATAAAAAAATATTTAAGGACAATGTTATCCCAGAAGAAATAATATTTAAATCACCTTATTATGTAAAAGAATGTGAAGGTTTTTCTCCGAAATATAAAGCATGGTCAAATATTTCAGGGGTAGATTTAATAAGAAATAAATCTGGTGATTATTTAGTTCTAGAAGATAACCTAAGAGTTCCCTCAGGCGTGTCTTATATGCTTGAGAATAGAATGGTAATGAGAGATGTTTTTCCGGAACTATTTACAAGATACAAGGTTGCATCCATTAATATTTATACAAATAAGTTATTTAATTGTATGAGAGAGTGTATTCCAAAAAAAACAAAAGATCCTCACATGGTTGTTTTAACTCCAGGCATTTATAATTCTGCGTACTTTGAGCATTCCTATTTAGCTGAACAAATGGGTATTGCATTAGTAGAGGGGAAAGATCTTTTTGTGGAAAATGATATAGTTTACATGAAGACTGTTAAAGGTCCCTTAAGAGTTGATTGTATATATAGACGTTTGGATGATACTTTTTTGGATCCAAAAGCATTCTATAAAGGATCAGTTATAGGTGTTCCTGGTTTATTCAAAGCCTGGAGAAAAGGGAACGTTGGAATTTTAAATGCCATAGGAACTGGTGTTGCTGATGATAAGGTTGTTTATTCATACGTCAATAAAATGATAGTTTATTATTTAGGGGAACAACCAATTTTAAATCAAGTTGAAACTTATTTATGTCATGACAAGATCCAAATGGATTATGTAATAGACAACATATCAAAATTAGTAGTAAAACCTGCAAATGCATCTGGTGGATATGGAATAATGATTGGTCCAAAGGCACCGCAAAAAGAAAGAGAAGAAGTAATTGCAAAAATTAAAAAAAATCCCAGAGAATTTATAGCTCAACCTTTAGAAATTTTATCTACTGCTCCAACAATTACTAAAAATGATATTGAACCAAGGCATCTTGACCTAAGACCATTTGTACTTAGTGGAAAATCTACATATGTAACAACTGGCGGTTTGACAAGAGTTGCATTAAGAAAAGGCAGTACAATCGTAAATAGCTCACAAGGCGGCGGTTCAAAAGATACTTTAATTGTTGATATCTAAGTTTAACCAAATAAATTCTTAGTCATAAACAATAAATGATTGAAAAAATAGTTATATTTACTGATTTAGACGGAACTTTGTTACATAATGAAACATTTAAATTTGAAAATATAAGGCAATACATTCAAAATTTACTATCTAAAAACATATCAATAATACCTAACTCAAGTAAAACAAAAGCTGAGATCTTAAATTTTTGTAACGAGCTAAAGGCAGAACTTCCTTTTATTGCTGAAAATGGTGCTGCTATATACAAGATGAACTTAATTAATTCAGATTTTCCTGAGAAAATTATACTTAGTAGAGATAAAGATGAAATATTAAATATCTTCTTAAAAAAAATCCCAAAAAAATTTATTTCAAAATGCAAGTTTGTATTAAAACTCAAAAAAGATGAACAGCTTAAAATTTTTGGTTTATCTGAGAAACAGTTAAGTTATGCATCTGACAGAGAATTTTCAGTGCCTCTTATATTTAAAGGAAACAAGGCAGAAAAAAATAATATATTTAGATTAGCCTCTGATATGGGTTTAACAATGCAAGAGGGTGGTCGTGTTATCAATCTTTCTGACAATATTAGCAAGTCTTTTGCAATGAAAAAAGTAAAAAGAATTTTCGAGAAAACTGAAAAACAAGAATTAAAAATAATAGGTGTCGGTGATAATTTTAATGACCTAGATATGCTTAAAAATAGTGACATAGCGTGTTTGGTTTTTAATGAAAAGTTTAAGTTAGATACTTTGAATATAAAA
Source organism: uncultured Pelagibacteraceae bacterium (assembly GCA_902582235.1). GTDB lineage: Bacteria > Pseudomonadota > Alphaproteobacteria > Pelagibacterales > Pelagibacteraceae > Pelagibacter. The sequence goes on along the minus strand of CACHQX010000002.1, from coordinate 68,761 downwards.
AATTGTTTAGTTTCTAAAAAGCCCGCTCCAGAGGGGTGGGAAGAAGTTGTCAAAATGGCGCTGGAAAAAATTCAATAATGTTATTAAACTAAGGTATGGGCGATTTTTCTCAAAACGGTGTAATTTCTACTCTTCATGATTTTAAGACTAAATCTACTGATGAAATTGAAAAAGAATTATTAGAATTTTCGAAAGAAAGGAAAATGGAATTGATATTACCATGCCTTTATTCAGAATTAGAAGGAGAAGCTCTACCAAAGATTGTAAGTGAGATAAGTAAAACAAAATATTTGAATCATATCATCATTGGTCTTGATAAAGCAAACAAGAGTCAGGCAAAAGATGCATGGAAATTTTTTAAAAAACTTAAGACTGATTTTACTATATTATGGAATGATGGACCAAGACTTCAAAAATTAGATGAAGAACTAAAAGAAAAAAGTTTAGCACCAAATCAACCAGGCAAAGGTAGAAATGTTTGGTACTGTCTTGGTATGTCAATTGCGCGAGACACTGCTAGATCTGTAGCATTACATGATTGTGATATAAAAACTTACGATAGGAGGATGCTTGCAAAACTTTTATATCCAGTTGTAAATCCAGTTTTTAATTTTGAATTTTGTAAAGGATTTTATCCTAGAATTGCTAATGAAAAAATGAATGGAAGAGTTGCAAGACTACTTGTTGCGCCATTGTTGATCGCTTTGGAAAAAACAATTGGCAGTAGTGAATATCTACAATTTATGAAGTCATTTAAGTATCCTTTATCAGGTGAATTTTCCTTCAGAAGAAATGTTTTATCAGAGCTAAGGATTTCTTCAGATTGGGGTATAGAAGTTGGTGTTTTATCTGAAATGCAAAGAAACTTTTCACCAAATAATATCTGCCAAGTTGATTTAGCAGATACTTACGACCATAAACATCAAGATCTTTCTTTAGATGATGAAACAAAAGGTCTATCTAAAATGTCTATAGATATAATCAAAACTTTTATAAAAAAACTAGCAACACAAGGAAATTCATTTAGTAGAGAAACATTTAGATCTTTGAAGGCAACATATTACAGATGTGCCTTAGACATGATAGATATTTACAGAAGTGATGCCACAATGAACGGTCTCAAATTTGACTCACACACCGAAGAAAAAGCAGTTGAATTATTTGCTATAAATATAATGAAAGCAGGAGACGATTTTTATGTAAATCCTATGGATACACCATTTATACCAACATGGAGCAGAGTCAAAAGTGCTATACCAGATTTTCTAAATAAATTAAAAGATGCAGTTAGTGAAGATAATAAAGACAACGCTTAATGTTATCTCAGCCTAATAAAAAAAATATAAAAAAAAAACTAAATTCAATTTATAGATTGGATTATTCAAAACAAGATCTAGGCGTTTATGCTAATGAAATTTTTCGAGTTATAAATATTCATAATAAATTTGTAAAAAAAAGAAAAAAAATAAAAATATCTGAAAAAACCTCAGTTTTAATTTGTTATGCAGACAGCTTGTTAAATGGTAATAGAGGAAAAACAATTAAGATTTTTAAAAAGTTTTATAAAAAAAAATTAGATCACTTTTTTGAAATAATTCATTTTCTTCCTTTTTATCCGTCAAGTAGCGATAGTGGATTTGCAGTAAAAGATCATTATCAAGTAGACAAAAAATTGGGAGATTGGTCTGATATTTCTAGCCTATCAAAAAATATTAATATTATGGCGGATGTTGTAATAAATCATGCTTCCTCTAAAGGTTTGTGGTTTAAAAATTTTTTAAACAATAAATCGCCAGGAAAAGAGTACTTTTTAAGAGTTAATAAAAAATTTGATATATCAAATGTTGTAAGGCCACGAGAAAATAGATTGTTGAAAAAAATAAGTATTTTTAAAAAAGATAATCTTTTATGGAGAACATTTAGTGACGATCAAATTGATCTTAATTTTAAAAACCCAAGAGTCCTACTAAGATTTGTGAAGATTATGATCAACTTGGTAAATCATGGAGTTACTATTTTTAGATTAGATGCAATTGCATATTTGTGGAAAAAAAGTGGATCAAAATGTGTTAATTTAAAAGAAACTCATGAAATAATTAAACTATTAAGGTTAGTTTGTAATTCTCTTAAATCAAAACCAATTATCATTACAGAAACTAATTTACCAGAAAAAGAAAATTTAAGTTATTTTGGATTGAATAATAATGAGTCCCACTGGATATATAATTTTACTTTACCACCATTATTGGTTCATGCGTTTCTTTTTGAAGATAGCACATACTTAAACAAATGGAGTAAAAACCTTCCGTCTACAAAGATTGGAAATAATTATCTTAATTTTATAGCGTCCCACGATGGCATAGGTATGAGACCAGCTGAAGGATATCTAAATAAGAAGAGTTTATCGAAGTTTTTTAAACGTTTAAAAAAAAACGGAGGACAGCTTTCTTTTAGAAAAATTCAAGGATCATCAAAAAAAGTATATGAAGCAAACATTACACTTTTTAACGCTTTTCAAAAAACTGACTCTGATAAAAAAGGAAAATATTTTTTAGAAAGATATGTTTCTGCACATGCTATTATGATTGCTTTTGAGGGAATTCCAGCAATTTATTTTAACTCTATATTTGGAACTTCAAATGATGATTATAGGTATATTATATCTGGAAATAAAAGAGATTTAAATAGATATAAGTGGAACAAAGATAAATTAGAAAATTTATTAAAAAATAAAAATTCTAAACAAAATGCATTTTATCAAAAAATTATGAACTTAATCTTTATTAAAAAACAAAACAAAGCATTCCATCCTAATGCAAAAAGAAAAAAATTTTATTTTGGAAAAAAAATATTTTGTTTTAAAAGAACAAGTTTGGATAACAAACAAACTATATATAATATAACAAACTTATCATCAGAACATCAAAAATTAAATATTGGTAACAAATTTAAAAAATATAAAGATTTATTAAATAAATCCAAATCAACGAAGAACTTGGAGCTTGAACCGTACGAAACTTTGTGGTTATCAAATTGAGATAAAAATATTTTTATTAAACAATTTATAAAAAAATAACTTTATAAAAACTCAATCCCAAAAAAATTATATAAAGAAAGTAATATTTTTTTGTAATTTCAATAAAAACTTTTTTATTAATAATCTTATTATTAGAAATTAAAAATAAAATGATAAATAATAGCAATGGGTCAAAATACTTGTGATATATTGAAACCTGCAGATTATACAAAATCAAACAAAAAAATATTAAAAGATTATTGAAATTTATCAACTTTGCTTCTTTAAATATTAAAATTGCTAAAAAAAAGACTACAAAAATTATTATGTTATTTTCAAAGATAAATTGTGAAAGATGGTAAAAAATACCTCCCCCAAAATTTCCAGAGGGAAAATTAAAAAAATAAACAGATATTAAAAAAAATAAAATTAAAACATAATGCTTATTTATTTCTTTTAAGGAATTAAGTAGCTTTCTTATAATTTCTCTATTTAATAAAGGGATATAATAAAAAAAAATTAAAGACAAAATTATTACAATTTTATTAAAAAAATTTAGTTTAACATTTAAATCAATTTCCCTAACCGTTACTTCAAAAAAATAAAAATCATTTATAAAATAATATATAAAAGCTGGGGTTGCCAATAAACAATTAAGAATTACTATGTAAAAAAAATTTTTTGAAATATTAAATTTAAGAAAAAACTTATATAAAAAGAAAATAACAAATACACTAAAATTGGGAGTAACATAAGATGCCAAAGCTAGATAGAAAGTATTTTTAAGCGCATTTTTGAGTTTCGTTTTTTTTTCATTTTCAAACTTAAGATAAAATTTAATCGAGAATAAAAAAAAAATAAAACCATATAAAATCGGATATGGCCAAACGACTAGGCTTCTTACTGTCGGTGACAAAAGAACTATAAATGATAAAAAAATTAATAAATTTTTGTTAATACTCTTAAATTGAATTTTTAAGCACGAGTAAAAAAGATAAATCAATAAAGGAATTGAAATAATGTTTAGATATTTTATTTTGTCTAATTCAACGCCACTCTTATAAATAAAAGATAAAACAATATAAAAGATTGGTGAATTTCTAGCAAACAGCTCACCTTTTCCGTAATCTCTAAACGTATTTTTAAAATCTTCTGCAAATAAAATTACAAATTTTTCATGAAAAATAAAGTCTTGTTTTGACCCACCAAGCGTGTCCTCTAAAATGATATATGAAAATAGAATACTTAAAAAAAGTATCGTTGCTAAAATAAAAATGTTTCTGGACTTATCCATTTATTTTATTGTAATTATTTTCTTTAAATTTTAACATCACAATTTATATATCATACTTAGCAATGAAAGATAAAATTTTAATTTTTATTATTACTTATAAAGCATCTTTTAGAGTCTTAGATGTTATAAAAAAGATTCCTTTTAAATATCTTAAAAATAAAAATTATAAAATATTGATAAGTGACGATGACTCTAGAGATAACACGATTGAATTCATTGAAAAAATTAAAAAGAAATATCCAAATAAGATTATTGCTAATTTAAATAAGTCTAACATGGGTTATGGAAAAAATATTAAAAAATGTATTAATTATGCATACAAAAACAATTTTTCTTATGCTGTAATGATACACGGAGACAATCAATATGACCCAAAATATTCATCAACAATGATTGAAAATTTAATTAGAAATAAACATTTGAGTGCAACCGTTGGTTCTAGAATGACTAAAAAGATGAATGCTCTTATTGGAAAAATGCCATTTTATAAGTTTATTGGTAATATTTTTTTAACTTGGATATTCAATTCACTATACGGAACCAGCTTTACAGATTGTCATACTGGTTATTGGGCATACAATTTAAAATTGATTGATAAAAAAACTTTTAAAAATTTGGACAATAATTTTTGTTTTGATATTGACTTAAGACTCAAACTTGTATCAGAGAAAAAAAAGATTAAAGAAATACCAATTAAAACATTTTATGGAACAGAAAGATCTTCTGTCCATTTAATTTATGCTGTAAGGTTTTTTTTAAAAACAATAATATTTAAAATATTTTATTAGACTATGTCAAAAAGGTATAGTGGAAAATCTTTCAAAGATTCAAGTGTAATGAAAAAACCCAAGTTATCTTTTAAAGAGAAGAGAAAAATTAGAAGAGAAAAAAAGAAAAAAAAATGAGAAGGGGCGTTCTGTTGCTAGGTGCCCCAACCCCCCAATAATTGTATTTATCCTTTGAACATTTCTAATACTTTGCCAAGTAATTCCTCAGACTTAGCATGATCACCACTGTCATGAGCTTTCATACCAGCATCCCTAAGTTTTTGAGCTTCAGCAATTTTCGCATCAACACTTTTTGCCATCATCGGGCAAGAACCCGCGAATGCAGAACTTGTAAATAGTATAAACGATAAAATTAAACCTAATTTTTTCATTATTGTCCTTTCGTTAAAATATATATATGTACTTTGATTTTTTATTTAAGCATCAGAGTGTCACACCATTTTAACTTTTAAACTTAAGATAGAATTAATATATTCTAGTATGTTTATAGCAATGAATCGTTTTAAAATTATCCTCGGTAAAGAAAAAGAATTTGAAGATATTTGGAAAAATAGAGATACTTATTTAATAGGTGTCCCTGGGTTTAAAGAATTTCATTTAGTTAAGGGCGACTCAAATGATGAGCATACTTTGTATGCATCTCATAGCATTTGGAACTCAAAAAATGATTTTGTTAATTGGACTAAGTCTGAGGCTTTTAGATTAGCTCATAAAAATTCCGGTCAGCATAAAGGATTGTATTTAGGTCACCCGAATTTTGAAGGTTTTGAGGTAGTTATTTAGTTTTTACAGTTTTCCAACACCTAACCACGTCATTGCAATAATAATCAACCAAATTAGTCCTTTAATAAAAAAGAAAAAAAAACTTCCAGCGATTATATATCTTCCTACTTTACTGTTTTTAAGAAATTTTTTAATTTGAAACATTATCGGATTATTGATTTTACAGTTCCAATCCTATCAATTTTTGCTATGTAATTACCCTTATTTTTTAGTGGAACAACACCTACTGCTGATCCTGTAAATACATAGAAATTAGAATTTAATTTTATCTTATCATTTCTCATTTTTTGCAAAACAAATCTAAGAGAATTAAGTGGATTTACATAAACAGAATTTGTATTTCCATTGACAACATTACCTGTTTTAACGTTTTTAATATTACATTTTAGATTTCCTATGTTTACCTTTTTGAATTTCTTTTTTGGGCCGATTAGAAACTTTATATTCGCACCAAAATCACTTGCCAAATCACCTAAAAACTTTATCCCTTGTTTTTTTTGTCTGTAACCGACAATTTCAATACAAGGCATCATATGAGTAATAAATTTATTCACATTTTTCATCGTAATTATTCCCTTGTATTCAAAAAAATTTTTATTGATAAGATATCCAACCTCAACTTCTATTCCTAAAGTAGATTGATTAATTTTTACACTTTTACCACTTTTTAAAATATTATTTTTAAATATTGCTGAGTAAAAAGGTTCTTTTTCTTTTAATTTTTTTAATACGGGCAAGCCAGTACCACCGGCTTTAAAACCTACAACTTTGGTATTTATTTTAGACTCACAGAGCTTTCTAAGTTTTGTGGCATTTTGAATATTTTTTGTAAACTTAATTGGTATTGGATTTATAAGTTTATTTTTTTTATACGCATAAACAAGCTTATCTGCAATTTTTTCAATTTCTTTTTTCATTAATTTAATACACTTCCGGGATCCAATTTAACATCAAACCAATTTAACCTAACATCTAAATGAGGTCCAGTAGCGCGACCAGATTTCCCAACAGTGCCAATTATATCTCCTTTTTTAACCTCTTGCCCCATTTCAACAAAAATTTCATTCATATGCATGTATAAAGTTGAAATTCCATGGCCATGATCAAAAATCAATGTAGCCCCAGTATAATAGAGATCTTTTTCAGCAAGGGTAACTACTCCACTCAACATAGCTTTTATTGGAGTACCAGTTTTTTGGGCATAATCTAAACCGTAATGTGGCCACCTTGGTTTTCCATTCAAAATTCTTTGACTACCGTAAACGCCTGTTATGATCGCATCATCAACTGGAGTTATAAATTTATCTTTAAAATATATTAGATCGGTATCAACAGCCCTTGCTTTTCCAATAAGTTTATTTTCTTTTCTAATTCTGTCATAAACTTCTTTGGGTGGTGTTACCTTTTTTTCAGGTAAACCATCTATTCTTTGTATTTTATATTCTCTCTTTAAAACTTTCTTAACAAATTGATTTTTAACTCCATTAAGAGTTTCTGTTATGATAACATCGTTTTTTCTGTCTCTTCCAAGGCCAAATGCAAAAAAACCATCTTTTGAAACTCTAACGCTTTTTTTATCTATTTGTATTTTAGCATCAGGATCAGTTTTACCTAATATAAAGTGTCCTTGAATGAACTTTCCCTCAAATTCAATTGCTTGGCTATTAAATTGAATTAGTAAAAAAATTATTATAATTCTAATTATTTTGAAGTCCATCCACCATCAACCAATAAAGAAGTGCCAGTAATCATTGATGCCTGATCAGAGGCAAGAAATACGACAGCACTCGCAACATCAGAGAGTTCAGCAAATCTTCCTAGTGGAATATTCCCTAGAACTTCCCTCATAAATTTTTTGTCTTTTAAAAATTTACTTGTCATTGGAGTAACAACAAAAGTAGGACATACGGTATTTACTCTTATATTGTATTTAGCAAGATCTATAGACATTCCTTTTGTAAGTCCCTCAAAACCAAATTTAGTCATGTTATAGACACTTCTAATCGGTCCACCGACGTGACCCATTTGCGAAGACATATTAATAATTACACCTCCAACTTTTTTTCTATTTTTTAACTCGATCATTTTTAAAGAGCATAATTGAGCAATATTAAAAGTTGCCATTGTATTAATCTTTACGACATATTCCATGTCATTTCTTTTTACTTTTGTAAAATGTTCTGGAATATTTGTCCCGGCATTATTTACTAAAATATCTATTCTTTTTTGAGAATTTATAACTGATTTAATTTCAGAATATTTTGTAACGTCACAAACGTAAGATTTACACTTTGATCTAAATTTTTTAACAATTTTTGAAACTTGATCCAAGTCTTTTTTTGTTCTACTTATAATGATTAAACTAGCACCGGCTTCAGCTAAAGCTATCGCACAAGCTTTCCCAATACCTTTTCCTGCCCCTGTTACAAGAGCAATTTTATTTCTAAGATTTTGTTTTTTAAGAAACATTTATAATAATAGTACTTTTATATCTGTATAAATCAATTCTATTGCAACTATTAGAACTGCTAGTAAACCCACCCAGGCAATCCATTTATATTTTTTAATCCATCCTGAGATTAATGTTGCAGCCGTCGCCATTAATATTATTGATAGAGCAAGACCAAACACTAATAAGTAGTAATGATCTCTCGCAGCTCCTGCAACTCCCAAAACATTGTCTAAACTCATAGTTATGTCTGCAAGAATTACTGTTGTAATAGCTTTTAAAAAAGAGGAATTATCAATTTTAATATTATCTTCTTTAGATTGTTGTTTAACGACATCAACATAAAGTTTATAACAAATATATAATAGTAAAATACCACCAATTAATCTAAGTCCTGAAATTTGCAATAAATATGCTGTGATAAGTGTAAATAGAATTCTTAAAACTACAGCTGCACCTATACCCCAAAAAATTATTTTTTTTCTTTGTTCAGGTGGAAATTGTGAAGCAACCATCCCAATAATAATTGCATTGTCCCCTGCGAGAACTAAATCAATGAAAATTATTTGAAAAAAAATTAAAATTTGTTCTGATAACATTTATGGGTTCAATATCATATCTGCACCCTTTTCAGCAATCATAATAGTAGGTGCATTAGTATTCCCAGAAGTTATATTTGGCATAATAGAGGCATCAATTACTCTTAGTTTATTAAGGCCATGAACTTTTAGTTTATCAGAAACCACAGCTGAGTCATCATTTCCCATCTTACAAGTGCCAACTGGATGAAAAATAGTCTGGGCATAATGACTACAAGCTTTAACTATCTCTTCTTTGTCATTCATATGAGAACCAGGCCTAAATTCCTCAGGTTCATATTTTTTAAATTCATTTGTTTCCATAACAATTTTCCTGATCAATTTTATTCCATCAGCTGCAACTTTTCTATCCTCATCAGTTGATAAATAATTCATCTTAATTTTTGGGTTAACCTTTGTATCGTTACTACTAATAGTTATTTCACCTCTACTCGTTGGTCTAATGTTTGCAACAGTTGGAGTGAAAGCATGGAAATCATGAAGGTTTGCACCTCCCAATTTGTCAGTACTAATTGGTTGAATATGAAATTGTAAATTTGGTGTATCTCTGCTTGGATCACTTTTAGCAAAACCACAAAGTTGACTTGCACCCATAGTCATTGGGCCTCTTCTTTTAAATACATACTCAAGTCCAATTAACAGCTTACCAAACACACTATTAATTTTCTTGTTTAAAGTTTTTATATTTTTAACTTTATAAACTGGCCTGAACATCAGGTGGTCTTGAAGGTTTTTACCAACACCTTTAAGATCTTTGACAATATTAATTCCCAAATCCTTTATTTTTGAAGCTTCTCCAACACCTGATGTTTGAAGTATATGAGGGCTTCCAATTGATCCCGCGCATAGTAAAATTTCCTTCTCAGCTCTAACAGTAAAAGTTTCATTTCCTTTTGAGTAAGTAACGCTCTCTGCGTTATTTCCATCGAAATTAATTTTTTTAACATGACAGTTTGTTTCGATTTTTAAGTTTTTATTTTTTTTGATAGGATTTAGATATCCAACTGCAGTGCTGCATCTTAATCCATTCCTCTCAGTTACCTGAAAATAACCACATCCAAAATTATCTCCTTTATTAAAATCATTTACCTTTGGAATACCGACTTCCTCAGCTGCATTCATAAAAACATCTAAAATATCTAATTTAATTCTTTGATCTGATACAGCTAATGGCCCTCCGACACCATGAAATTGATCTTTACCTCTCTCTTGGTCTTCAGCTTTAATAAAATAAGGTAGTACATCTTTCCAAGCCCAACCAACGTTTCCAAGTTGCCGCCATAAATCATAATCCTGTTCTTGACCCCTAATATACAAAAGTCCATTGATCGAGGAGCTCCCTCCTAATGTTTTTCCTCTTGGATAAGGAATTGAAACATTTTCCATAGTCTCATCAGGCTCAGTTTTAAAACACCAATCTGTTTTAGGATTGTGCATGGTTTTGTAATAACCCACTGGTATATGTATCCAGGGGTAGTTATCTTTACCCCCTGCCTCAATTAACAAAACTTTATATTTTCCTGTTTTGATTATTCGATTTGCTAAGACACATCCTGCAGAACCAGCACCAATTATAATAAAATCAAATTTTTCCATTTTGAGTTTTATAACAAAATTTTTGAGTATTTATCACTTAATTAAAGCTTTTTTTATTACCAATATAGTCAAATGCAACTTGTATAACCTCATTTTTTTTGATTGGATACGGCTTATTAAATTTAACTTAAGAGAGGAAATAATGAAAAAAATCATTTCATTAATGTTTGCGGCATTTTTAGTTCTTGGTTTTATATCAAATGCTAATGCTAAAACATTGAAATGTCAGACTGTTCTTAACACAAAGGCTGATGAAGTTAAAATGTTAAAAGACTTTACTGACACTGTAACAGCTCTTACTGATGGCTCACTAAAATTTGAAATTTTGCCAGCAGGCGCAGTTGTTGGAGTAAAAGAAACATTAGATGCAGTTGACAAAGGTTTAATTGACTGTGGATTTGCTTGGACACACTATTGGTCGGGTGATCACCCTGCAGCTATGTTATTTGGTTCACCAGTAGCAGGTGGTGGAGTAGGTATCGATAACTTAGCGTTTTTATCATGGTTCCAATATGGAGGTGGTAAAGAGTTGTATGATCAATTGTGGAAAGAAATGGGAAGAGACATCAAAGGATTTATGCTTCAACCAGTTGGCCCAGAAGCTTTAGGTTGGTTTCCAAAACCAATTAAAGATATGGCTGACTTTAGAAAATATAAATTCAGAACTCCTCCAGGAATTCCAGGACAAACTTACAAAGATATCGGTATAGCATCTGTTGCAATGGGTGGTGGAGATATTCTTCCAGCCTTAGAAGCAGGTACAATCGATGCAGCTGAGTGGTGTTGTCCAAAACCAGATTTAACATTTGGTTTTCAAAAAGTTTTAAAACATTACTACCTACAAGGATTACACCAAGTAGTAGTTAATGCTGACTTTTATATAACTGGAAAAACTTACAAAGCAATGACAGCTCACGAGAAAAAATCTCTTGAAGTTGCTGCTAATGCTTCATTAGCTAAATCTTTAAGCTACAGAATCTATGAAAATGGAAAAGCTTTACAAGAATTAACTACAAAGCATGGAGTTATTTTAGAAGATACACCTTCAGATTACTTTAAAGAGTACATGGCAGCTGCAAAAGCTACATTGAATAAAAATGCGGAACAAAACAAGTTCTTCAAAAAAGTATACGATTCAATGAAAGATTTTGCTGATGTTGCTGTTCCATTCTGGAGTGGCGCTCAAATGTCAAATGCTAAGCTAGGAATGGCTCACGCAGCGACATTGAAGTAAAAATATAAACTTTAAATTTATTAAGAGCGGGCTTTACAGTCCGCTCTTTTTGTTTAAAATCTATATATGAATGATCAACCTCCAAAAATAGATACCTCAGATGAAATGATCGCTGAAAGGCGAGGGGGTTTAGATAAGATGCCCGATGATATGCCATCATGGATGGCAAATTCTATCGTCAAGATAGATAAGTTTAGCAAGTTAATAGGAAGTATTGTTTGTTGGATATTGATGCCTTTAATATTTGCTATGACTTATGAGGTGCTTGCGAGAAAATTATTTTTAGCACCAACAATTTGGGCTTATGACATTAGCAGGTTTCTTTATGGAGCATTGTTTATGTTGGGAGCAGGTTATGCTCTATCAAAAGGAGTTCACATAAGAGCAGATTTTTTATACAGAAACTTTAAAACTAAAACGCAAGGTTTAATTGATTTCTGGTTATATATTTTATTTTATTTTCCAGGTTTAATTGTATTTCTTTATATGACAATTGGTTTTGTTGAAGAGTCTATTAGAAGAGGTGAAAGAGGTATGGATACTACATGGATGCCATATATGTGGCCGATCAAGACGTGTTTGTTAGTTGGAATTATCTTTTTATTAGTTCAAGGTTTCTCTGAGTTGTTAAAGAGTTATTGGGCTGCAAAAAAAGGTGAGTGGCCTGGAGCGAAAAAATGATTGCTGAGCTTATAGACCCAGCAGTACTTGGTTTTATATTAGTTGGAGTAATGTTATTTGCAATATTTGTTGGTTTCCCAATTTCTTTTACACTCATATTTCTCGGGTTTGTTTTTGGTTATTTAGGTTTTGGAAAATTAGTATTTTATTTGATGACCCTCCAATTCTCCATGGTAATGACCGAACAAACTCTCGCCGCCGTTCCGCTCTTTGTGTTTATGGGAATAATGATGGAACAAGCCGGCTTAATGGAAAGATTATTTTCAGCTTTTCAATTAATGTTATCAAAAGTTAGAGGTGCTTTATATTATGCTGTTTTATTTGTTTCAGTAATTTTTGCAGCTGCAACTGGAATAGTTGGTGCTTCAGTAACAATTTTAGGAATAATGGCTGCTAAATCAATGAACAGATCTGGATACGATGTAAAACTTGCTGCAGGTACAATAACAGCTGGTGGTACTTTGGGCATTTTAATTCCACCAAGTATTATGTTGGTGGTAATGGGCCCAATAATGGAAATACCAGTTATTGATTTATTTGCGGCTGCAATTTTACCTGGAATATTACTTGCGTCTTTATATGCGGCTTACACAACAATCAGATGTATGATAAATCCAAAATTAGGACCTGTTTTACCTGAGGATATGAGAGCGGTCAGTATGCGAGAGGTATGGATTGAATTTTTCTTGGGTCTTGTACCACCAGCAGCATTAGTTTTTGCTGCTTTGGGTAGTATTTTATTTGGCTTTGCTACACCAACAGAGGCCGCAGGATGTGGCGCAATGGGCGCTCTACTCTTATCGCTATCTTATAAAAAATTAACTTTACCAAAATTGCAAGAAGCTCTTGTAAAAACATTAGAAATTACTGCTTTAATAATGGTTTTGGTTGCTGCATCAAATTTCTTTGGGGCAGTGTTTGCAAGACTTGGCACTCCGACATTGCTTACTGAATTTTTATTAGGTTTAGAAATGAATAAATACCTAATACTAGCAATGATAATGGTAATGATATTTTTATTAGGTTGGCCGTTAGAGTGGGTTCCGATAGTTATGATAATAATTCCAATAATCCTACCATTAGTTGAAGCTTTAGGATTTAATTTAACCTGGTTTGCGATTCTTGTGGCAGTTAATTTACAGACCGCCTGGCTATCCCCACCTGTCGCTCTATCAGCTTATTTCCTAAAAGGGGTCGTGCCAGAGTGGGATTTGAAGGATATTTATCTTGGAATGATGCAGTTTATGGTCCTTCAGATAATTGGATTAATCATTATCATAATATTTCCTAAGATTGTCCTTTGGCTTCCTACTGTCTTGTATGGACAGTAATACATATTTGTTTAATATGTAATTGTGAGTTCAGAAAAAGAAAAATTTAATCTTACCAACTGGGAAATTGTTTCAGTAAATCCTGTTGATAAAAATTGGGATTGGAAAGATATGTTTTGTTTTTGGTCTGTTGGACTTCAAAGCATAATGTCTTTTGCTTTGATAGCTTCTTTGTATTTTGTTTATAATTTAAATTTTTATGAAGTTTTATTTGGAAGTTTGCTAGCTTCCTTATTGGTGAGTTACTTATCCTATATTATTGGAAAACCCTCTCAAAAACATGGAATTCCTTTTCCAGTTTTTTTAAGAGTTTCATCTGGATACCAAGGAGCAAAATTTATAAGTTTAATAAGGGGTATAGTTGGTATATTCTTTTTCGGTGTTCAAACATATTTTATCTCAAAATCTATTGGGTATTTAATCAGAATTTCTTTATTTCAATTTGACAGCGAGATATTAAACAACGATATTTTATTCAACTTTTTTATGACCATGAATTTAATTGATTGGGTCAGTTTTGTTTTTACGATTTTAATTCAGTATTTTTTATTTAGTAAAGGACAAAAATTTATAAGAAATTTTATTAATTTCTCAGCTATATTTGTTTATTTAGGTTTATTGCTATTTTTTGTAATACTAATCGCTGATCCAGAACTATTTGTGATGGACTCATTTATTTATAAGATAAATTTTGAGAGTGGATTCACTAATTTTCAGTTCAAAAATATGATCGGTATAACAGGTACTTTATTTGCATACTTTTCTATTTTGATTATGAATTTTGGAGACTATTCAAGATATGTAAAAAGTTCACAAGAACTTCTGAAGGGAAACCTAAGTTTAATTATAAGCACAATAATCTATTCATTTTTACTACTAGTTATTGTAATTGGTGCAGATATTTTTTTTAAAAGTAGCCTTATATCGACACAAAATTTACTTACAAATCCGACAGATATTGTGGGCAAAATTAATAATACTTATATAACTGTTACAGTTTTAATCTTTATTTTGTTTGCATCATCATCAACTAATTTAATTGCAAATTACTTTCCTTCACAAAATATATTACTAAATTTACTTCCAAATAGTTTAACCTTAAAAAGTTCTGGGTTATTGATAATTTTGTTTGGTTTCATAGTTGGGATTTTTTGGACTCCGTTCCTTAGTCAAAACGGATCCATGTCAATAATCGATACACTTTCAGCTTTTTTTGGACCAATTTTTGGTGTGATGATTTTTGATTATTATGTGGTGAAAAATAAAGTTGTCGTAAATAAAGACTTATTTTCAGCAAGAGACGATAGTGTATACCTTTATTCTGGAGGATGGCATTTAAAAGCGTATTATTCTTTTATAATGGGATTCATATTTTCATCTTCAACAATTTGGAATACAAAATTCATGTTTTTAGATACTTTTTCATTTATAATTGGTTTTATAATTGCGGGTATTACTTATTATTTATTAGCAAGTGATTGATGAATAAATTTGATTTAAATAATAAAAATGCAATTATAACTGGTGGAGCACAAGGTTTTGGACTTGATATTGCAAAAAGATTTCTCCAATCAGGGGCAAAAGTAATTATTTGGGACTCCGATGAAAAAGAACTTGAAAAAGCTTCAAAATTAATTAATGATCAAAATCTTTCCAGTGATGTTGTAGACGTATCAGACCTTAAGAGTGTCGATGATGTTGTAAACAAAATTACCTCAAAAACAAAAATTGATATTCTCATAAATAACGCAGGAATTACTGGTTCTACAGCGGAATTATGGAATTATGATTACGAAGAATGGAAAAAGATTATTGATATAAATTTACATGGAACTTTTAATTGTTGTAAGTCAATTGTACCTCACATGATTAAGAATAATTATGGAAGAATTGTTAATATAGCATCTGTCTCTGGCAAAGATGGAAACGCGAAAGCTAGCGCATATAGCTCCTCTAAAGCAGGTGTAATAGCGCTCACAAAATCTTTGGGGAAAGAACTTGCAGATAAGAATATAGCAGTTAATGCAGTAACTCCGGCGGGAGCTAAAACTAGAATTCTTGATCAAATGTCGAAAGAGCACGTTCAAAGGATGCTTTCAAAAGTACCAAGGGCAAGATTTCTTGAACTAGAGGAACTTACCTCAATGGTTTGCTGGTTATCTTCAGCAGAAAATTCTTTTTCAACCGCCGCTGTATTTGACATTAGCGGCGGGAGATCTACTTATTAGGCTTTTCTTTAGGGATTATAATATTTGTTTCAAAATATTTGCTTTTTTCGTTAGCTATAACTGGAGCTAAAATTATTACAGACCAATAAATCAAGAGCATAAAAATGGATAAAGTCTTCAAAGCTTTTCTCCATTTTTGGCACAATTTTCTTTGTTTATTTTGTCATCAAATGTCTCAAGATTACCTTTGTTTATGATCCATACATATGACTTTTCATAAGTATTATCGGCAGCTAATTTTGTACATTTTTTACCCAATTTGACTGAATGAGTTGAACAGTTTGTTAGCATAATCAACAAGATTAAGGAGATATATTTTTTCATAATATCTTTTATATGCTCTAAAAATGAATTTTGAATGACTGAAAATTGTCAAAAGTAAGATTTTAAAAAAAAATTTGAAAAAAAATTATTTTAGTTTATATGAACTCTATGTCTAAACTATTAATTGCATTTTTAATATTTTTGTCCTCCATCTCTTTTAGTTACTCCCAAAATATTAAAGTTTTTAAGTTTACTGATGAAGAGTTAAGCAATCTTAAGGTCAGAAAGGTTCGTGGTGCAAAAAATTTAACTGAATACAAAACTTTAATTGAGGATGGAGTAAATATATTAAAAGCTGAGGTAGAAAATGGCGGTTCAGGACTAGGCAAAGAAGCACCAATAGATCTTAATCAAACACCATTTTTAAATATCACTTGGAAGGTTGAAAAGGGGCTGCCCGGTATCGATGAAAAATCAAAAAAAGGTCATGATTTCGCAGCAAGATTTTTTGTTGTTAAGAAAACAGGTATGACACCATTATCGAATAAGGCAATAAATTATGTATTCTCAAGTAATTCATCCATTGGCGAAAACTGGCCAAGTCCTTATACCAAAAGTTCGATTGATTATGTTTTATCTAGTACCGATAAAAATAAAAATGAGTGGGTTACAGTCAAAACAAACGTAAAGGAAGACTATAAAAGATTCCACAATTTAAACGTGGATATTTTAGATGGTGTCGCAATCATGGTAGATACCGATCAATCAAAATCTAAGGCTATTTCTTACTATAAAAATATATATTTTTCTTCAGAATAAGTTAGTTTAAAGAACTAATGAAAACTTTTACTTTTAAATTAAAAGTTTACTATGAAGATACTGACGCTGGTGGTGTCGTATACTATGCTAATTACCTTAAATTCATGGAAAGAGCTAGAAGTGATGCTTTAGAATCTTTAGGCTTTACTAACAAAAAACTAATCGATGTAAATGGAACTTATATAATAGTTAAATCATGTAATATAAGTTATATGAAATCTGCCTTACTTGAAGATAATTTAGAGATAAAATCGAATATAAAAGAAATCACAAAAACTTCTTTTTTTATGTCTCAAAAAGTATTTAAAGGCAATGATCCAATTACAGAGGCGGAAATTCATTTAGTAACAATTGACAAAAAGGGTAAGCCTGTCAAAATTCCTGAGACATTAAAAGCAGAGCTAGAAAAACTAATTTAATTTTAATACTCTTTTAAAAAGATTTTTCATTTTCTTTTCGTTAATTCTACCAGTATTAACATTTCTCGGACTTGGGTGATAACAAGCAACCAACTTGATATTTTTTGGCAGAAAATAAATTTTTCCATGTGAAAAGTAAATTTTTTCTTTGAAACTATAATTTTGTTTAAAAAAAAGAACACAACTATCAAAAGCAATCTTTCCCAAAGCAACAATTGTCTTAAGATTCTTTAAGTTGTCAATTTCATTATTAAAAAATTGAAAACAGTTAAACAATTCATCTCTATTAGGTTTATCACCAGGTGGAACGCACTTAAGCGCAGTAGTTATATATGCATCTTTAAGTTTTAATCCATCATTTATACTATCCGAATTCGACTGATTTGAAATTTTAACACCGTGTAAGCATTTATATAAAAAATCTGATGATTTATCGCCAGTAAACACTCTTCCGGTTCTTGTCCCTCCGTGTGCCGCAGGCGCTAATCCTACAAAAAGAATTTTTCCTTTTGTATCTCCAAATCCAGTTATCGGTTTACCCCAATAAGTTTCATTTTCATATTGTTTTCTTTTTTCAACAGAAATTTTTTTTCTAAATTTTACTAACCTTGGACATTTGCCACATTTGATAATAGATTGATTTAATTTTTGAAAATTCAAATTCATAATGAAATATTTTAAAATAATATTGATCTTTTTTCTATTTTTATTAGGGAAGACTAGCTTTGCTGATGAAAATATTGTGGAAATCTTGAAAAAAGAAGACAATATAATATTCATTCGTCATGCTATAGCTCCAGGAAATGGCGACCCCCCAAATTTTGATATTTCGAATTGTTCCACTCAAAGGAACCTCAGCAAAGATGGTGAACTACAAGCATTGAAAATTGGTGAGTTTTTTAAAAAAAATGACATAAAGTTTACAAAAGTCCTATCGAGCGAATGGTGTAGATGTAAAGATACTGCCAAAATAGCTTTTGGAAATTACGAGACAAAAAATTTTTTAAACTCTTTTTATGATGAAAGATTTTCAGAAAATAAGGATAAGCAAATTTCAGATTTTAAAAAATTTATCAGAAATTGGAATAAAACTGGAAATTTAGTATTGGTTACTCATTATGTTGTAATTTTTGAAATTTTAGATTTAACAACAAGATCTGGCGAGATTATAATTACTGACTCTAACTTAAAATTCCTCTCATCATTAGAAATTAATTAATCCTCTTTTTTTTCAGCAAGAAAAAGAAAAATTAAAAATAAGGCAGTCCACCCAATACCAATCAGCCCTTTTTTAATACTTGTTTCAGCGCCCCACAGATCAAAGAATAATGCACCAACTACAAGACCTAGTACATAAATGATAATAACTGTTGTTGACTTACTCATTTTAAACTCTTTTTAAATAAAGATACTCCTTCTTTAATCTTATTATCATAAGATTTTAAAAACGCATCTAATTGCCAACCAGACATCCTACTTTTTAACTCTTCTAAATTTTTCTTTTTCCACTCATCAGTAGTTTCTGGGTTTTTCCAGGCAATTTTTTCTTCAGTTTTTCTAGCACAACCATAGCAATAGCCTGAGACAGGATCTGTTTTACAAATACTTATACAAGGCGAAACAATCATAAATTTTTTTTAATTTTACTCATAATTACACAATTATTCTAATTGGACAAATTCATTCTATAAGATATAAACCTTTTTAAATTGGGCGAGTGGCGGAATTGGTAGACGCGTTGGTCTTAGGAACCAATATGGCAACATGTGAAGGTTCGAGTCCTTTCTCGCCTACCATAATTTTATGAAAGTTACAGTAGAAACAAAAAAAGGTCTTGAGAAAAATTTAAAAGTTTTTGTTGATAAAAATACAATCAATAAAGAACTTGATGTGAAGTATGATCAATTAAAAAATGATGTAGTCTTAAAAGGATTTAGACCAGGAAAAGTTCCGAAAGATTTAATTAAAAGACAATTCGGTAAGGCAATTTACGGTGAGGTTATAGATAAAATTTTAAAAGAAACTACTACTAAAGCTTTAGATGAAAAGAAAATTAAACCTGCTCTCCAACCAAAGATTGATTTGAAACAATTTGGAGAAGGGAAAGATCTTGAATATGTAATTAGTGTAACAGAAATGCCCAAAGTTAAGATTAACTCTTTAGATAGCATTAAGTATAGAGAATATAAAGTTAACTTGTCCAAAGAGGAGACAGACAAAAGAATTAAAGAAATTGCCTCAAATCAAAAAAATTTTGTTGAAGTTGATGCAGCAAAAGTTGCTAATGAAGGTGATTTAGTTACATTTGACTATAAAGCAACAGTAGATGGAAAAGAATTTAAAGGAAGCGAAGGCAAGAATACACAATTAGAGTTAGGAAAAGATTTGTTTATAAAAGGTTTTGATAAACAATTATTAAAAGCAAAAAAAGTCGATGAAATAAAAGTTGAGGCAGTTTTACCAGAAATTTTTCCAGAGAAGGAATTAGTTGGAAAAAAAGCAATATTCATTTGCAAAATTGTTTCAGTTAAAAAACATAAACCTTTACCTATCGACGATGAATTTGCTAAAAAACTTGGAGCTAAAGATTTAGCTGATTTAAAAAATTTGGTATCAAAACAATTAAATGATCAATATAAAAACTCTCTTGATCAAATTTCAAAAAATCAAATTTTAGAAGAAATTGAAAATTTTAAAATTGACGAGATTCCGAGTTCATTAATTGATCAGGAATTAAATATTTTAAATCAAGGTCTTGACAAAGAGGCAATAGAGAAAAACAAGAGCACAAATTTAAAAAATGCAAAAAAAAGAATTAAACTCGGTTTAATCCTAAATCAAATTGGTGAAGAAAATAATATAAAAGTAGAAAATTTAGAGATCCAATCCGAAATTCAAAAACAAATAGGCATGATGCCTGGACAAGAGAAACTTGTAATGGATTATTATCAAAAAAATCCTGAAGCTGCAGCATCATTACGAGGGAGTATTTATGAACAAAAGATAATTGATTTTATCAAATCAAAAGCTAAGAAAACTGTAAAAGAAATTGATAAATCAGAAGCAGAAAAAATTTTAAAGGAAGAAAACGAAAGAAACATCAAAGCTCAATCATCAGCTGATGTTAAAGAAAAAAAGCTGAAGACATCTGAAAAGAAACAAAAAAAAGCCCCAATTAAAAAAAAAACAAAAAAAGTTAGCAAAAAGTAATCTCAAGTTGTATAAGTGACTGATTCGAAATTATGAGTGAAAAAATCTTAGAACAAATGAATACTTTGATACCGATGGTTGTTGAGCAATCAAGCAGAGGTGAAAGAGCTTATGATATTTATTCAAGATTATTAAAGGAGAGAATTGTTTTTTTAGTTGGCCCAATCAATGATAACGTTGCATCATTAGTGACAGCACAACTTTTGTTTTTAGAGTCTGAAAATCCAAAAAAAGAAATTTCCTTGTACATCAACAGCCCAGGTGGCTTAGTAACTGCTGGTTTAGGAATTTATGATACTATGCAATATATTAAACCTGATGTTTCAACATTATGTATTGGTCAAGCAGCATCAATGGGATCTTTTCTTCTGGCTGCAGGCGAAAAAGGAAAAAGATTTTCTCTGCCCAATTCAAGAATAATGGTTCATCAACCATCTGCAGGCTTTCAAGGTCAAGCAACAGATATTGAAATCCACGCTAACGAAGTTTTATCTCTTAAAAAAAGATTAAACCAAATATATTCTAAACACACTGGAAAGAGTGAAGATGAAATTAAAATTGCACTTGAAAGAGATAATTTTATGACGTCTGAAAATGCTAAAGAATTTGGTTTGATAGATCAAGTTGTTGAAAAAAGATTATAATATTCCACAAGATATAGCTCAATCTAAACACAAGACTTGCCTCATAAACACATTTTATAATAAAGTATATATAGTGATTCGTTTAATAATTTAAAAATATATGTCAGGTAGTAAAAACATTTTATACTGTTCTTTTTGTGGCAAAAGCCAGCACGAGGTTAGAAAATTAATTGCAGGACCAACAGTGTTCATTTGCGATGAGTGTGTTGAGTTGTGTATGGACATTATTAAAGAAGAAAACAAAGATACATTTGTTAAACACCAAGATGGTTTACCATCTCCAAAACAAATTTGTTCAGTTTTAGACGATTATGTAATCGGTCAGCAACTTGCAAAAAAAGTTTTATCTGTAGCTGTTCACAATCACTATAAAAGATTAAATTATGAGAGCAAAACTAGTAAAAATGTAGAGCTCGCTAAGTCAAATATTCTATTAATTGGCCCTACTGGTTGTGGAAAAACTTTACTTGCCCAAACACTTGCAAGAATATTAGATGTTCCTTTTACCATGGCAGATGCAACAACTTTGACTGAGGCTGGATATGTCGGAGAAGATGTTGAAAATATAATTTTAAAACTTTTACAAGCGGCTGATTATAATGTTGAGAAAGCTCAAAGAGGTATAGTTTATATCGATGAAGTAGATAAGATAAGCAGAAAATCAGAAAACCCTTCTATCACTAGAGATGTATCAGGTGAAGGAGTTCAACAGGCTTTATTAAAAATAATGGAAGGTACAATTGCAAGTGTTCCTCCACAAGGTGGAAGAAAACATCCACAACAAGAATTTTTACAAGTAGATACAACTAATATTTTGTTTATTTGTGGAGGTGCTTTCGCAGGTTTAGACAAAATAATTTCACAAAGAGACAAAGGATCCTCAATAGGATTCGGGGCAGAGGTTAAAAATACTGAAGATAAGAAAACAGGCGAATGGATGAAAAGTTTAGAACCAGAAGATTTATTAAAGTATGGATTGATACCAGAGTTTATAGGTAGACTTCCAATAATAGCAACACTGGAAGATTTAGATGAAAAATCCCTAATAAAAATTTTACAAGAGCCCAAAAATTCTCTCATTAAACAATATCAAGAATTGTTTAAACTTGAAGGGGCTAAACTCATATTTAAAGATACAGCAATTAAAGAGATAGCTCAAAAAGCAATTAATAAAAAAACAGGGGCAAGAGGACTAAGATCTATCTTAGAAAGTGTGCTATTGAAAACAATGTTTGATTTGCCTAGTATGGAAAATGTAAATGAAGTTATAGTCGATTCAGGTGCGGCCAAAGGGCAAAGTCAACCAATTATTGTCCACTCCAAAAATGCTCAAAAAGATAAAGATAAAGATAAATCTAAAACCTCAGCAGCATAAATATAGTTAACAAACAATAAATAAGTATTGCAAATTTTGATTTAATATCCATATTTATATTATGGAAATGAAATTTAACTTACCGTTATTACCTTTAAGAGACATAGTAGTTTTTCCTAGTATGGTTATTCCATTATTTGTAGGGAGAGACAAATCAATTAATGCCCTCAACGAGATAATGAAAAAAGAAAAAAAAATAATTCTTGTAACTCAAAAAAATTCTGAAGTTGATGATCCAACTAAAAATGATGTATTTACTTACGGTTGTGAAAGTAACATTCTACAACTTTTAAAATTACCAGATGGAACAGTTAAAGTTTTAGTTGAGGGAATTAACAGAGTTAAAATAAATGACTATAACGACAATAAAGATTTCATAACTTGTTCTTACGAAAAAATAAGTGATCAAATTAATAAAGATGAAGATTTGATGCAAACAGCCCTATCTGCTGTTAAAAAACTTGAAAAGTTAACTTCAATTAATAAAAAAATTTCGAGTGAAACAATTAATAACATTAAAGTTATGAAAGATCCTTCGAAAATTGCAGACAACATTGCATCTCATTTGAATGCATCTATATCTGAAAAACAACAAATTTTTGAAACTCAAGATGTTAAGAAGAGATTAACTTTAATCATAAAGATAATGGAAAATGAAACAAGTATTATTGGTGTAGAAAAAAGGATCAGAGGTCGAGTAAAAACACAAATGGAAAAAACCCAGAGAGAGTATTATTTAAATGAACAACTTAAGGCTATACAGAAAGAGCTTGGTGAAATTGAAGATGGAAAAGACGAAACATCAAATTTAAATAAAGCAATTCTTAAAGCTAAAATGCCAAAAGATGTTGAAAAAAAATGTCTATCTGAATTAAAAAAACTAAAAAATATGAGCCCAATGTCTGCTGAAGCTACAGTTGTAAGAAATTATTTAGATTGGATGATAGATTTGCCTTGGTTCAAAAAAGACAAAACAGAAATTGATTTAAACAAAGCCCAAAAGGTTTTAGATGAAGATCATTTTGGTCTCGAAAAAGTAAAAGAGAGAATAATTGAATTTCTTGCAGTTCAAAAGAGAATGAATAAATTAAAAGGTCCAATATTATGTTTAGTAGGTCCCCCTGGAGTTGGAAAAACTTCTTTAGGGAAATCTATTGCAAAAGCAACAAATAGACAATTCGTCAGAATGTCATTAGGTGGAGTGCGAGATGAAGCAGAGGTTCGCGGTCACAGAAGAACTTATATAGGATCTCTTCCTGGAAAGATTATTCAAATGATGAAAAAAGCTGGAACAAAAAATCCTTTGTTCTTACTTGATGAGATTGACAAAGTTGGAAACGATTACAGAGGTGATCCGTCCTCAGCTTTGTTGGAAGCCCTTGATCCAGAACAGAACACTACTTTTAACGATCATTATTTAGAAGTGGACTATGATTTATCAGATGTATTGTTTGTGACCACTGCTAACACATTAAATATATTGCCACCGCTATTAGATAGAATGGAAGTTATAAGAATACCTGGTTATACTGAGGATGAAAAAATTAATATCGCAAATAAATACTTATTACCAAAACAAATTAAGGATAATGGAGTGAAAGATGGTGAGATGAATTTATCTGATGGAACTATTAAAGATATCATCAGATATTATACAAGAGAGTCAGGAGTGAGAAACCTTGAGCGGGAAATTTCTAAGATAACTAGAAAAGTTGTAAAAAAAGTTGTTAATAATGAAAGTAAAGATGTAACTGTCAATGATAAAAATTTAGGAGATTTTTTAGGTGTCAAGAAATTTAAATTTGGTGAGCTAGAGGAGGAAAACAAAGTTGGAATTGTAACAGGGCTTGCTTGGACTGAATTTGGTGGGGAAATTTTAAAAATTGAAACTGTAAATATGCCAGGAAAAGGTCGAATGCAAATTACAGGAAAATTAGGGGATGTTATGCAAGAGTCTGTTAAAGCAGCAAAATCTTTTGTTAGATCCAAATGTTTAGAATTTGGAATTATTCCTCCAACATTTGAGAAAAAAGATTTTCATATTCACGTTCCAGAAGGGGCAACACCTAAAGATGGTCCATCTGCTGGAATAGCTATGGTAACATCAATTGTTTCATCAATTACTAAAATTCCTGTTAAAAGAGAAATTGCAATGACTGGTGAAGTCACAATTACAGGTCAGGTTTTACCAATTGGTGGATTAAAAGAGAAACTTTTAGCAGCGCATAGAGCTGGAATTAAACAAGTATTAATTCCCAAAGATAACGAAAAAAATTTAGTAGATATCCCTAAAAAAGTTATTCATGATATAAAGATAACTCCTGTGAATACAGCTGATGAAGTTTTAAAGATTGCTCTAACAAAAGAACTAAAGCCTACAGATTGGGTTGAGGTAGATAAAATATCTGAAAATAAAAAAACAGAAAAAACACAAGCAAGTATTCAGTAGTTTTCATAATTATTAATTAATAGATTATTTTATTTTTTTATTCTTAAAACTATTATTGATTGTCTATTTATACTAGGATTTTCTCTATATGCATCAAATTCAAAATAAACATTTCTTATATTGTTTTTATAAAAATCTTTAATTTGGTCTGTAGAATAGAGCTCATTTTCTGCTGTCTTATTAGTTTTTAAATTTGAGTCAATTGAAGCGTTTTTAACATATGTAAATCCAATTGATATTATTCCGCCTGTCTTACAAACTCTTAGCATTTCTGACAAAGCCAAATTAATATTTGTGCTGTACCGTAATGTCCATCCACTTATAATTACATCAAAAGAGTTATTTTCATATTTTATATTGTGCATATCTCCTAGTTCTATTAAACTTGAATAGGAATGAAGATCTATTGCTTTTATATTTTTCCATTTAAATCCCATTGATCGAATTGTCATCAACTCAGCCTCGACTCTAGGTCCAATACTTAGAACTTTAAATTTATTAAAATTAACAAAATCAATTGATTTAAGAGGATAGACTAAAAGTTCTGCTTTTTTACCTGCGAATTGAAGTAATTTTTTTTTAATTTGTTTAAAATTAAATTTTTCAGGTAAATTTCTGTAAACTAAATTATGAGATAAACCTGTTTTTCCTGTTTCATAAACAGTTACATTGGACATTTTTTTATCTTCTGGATTATATAATGTTTTAAATTTTCCAAAAAAATTAAAAATAAAATACCTTGTTAGAGAAATTAAAATTCTCACAACAACAAACCTATATAAATATTGCACGATTAATTTTCCCTGTATAAATGGTTTTTTTTATATTTATCTATCAAAATTTGTAATTATCAACAAATTTTTACTTTTCAAGCTTTATAAACTTTGATAGTTGTATCTTTTAATCAAATTAATACATTTTAATAACTATGATCAAAAAAATCTATGAAAAAATTAATAATATATTGAGCACATATATATTTGGAAATCCCAATAGGTTTAATTATAATATTTTTAATTTTTTTTACAGGACAATAATTTGCAAAAATAACAAAAAAGATGAAAAAATAAATCAGTTTGTAAAAAATGGATATTTTAAAGGTAGTAAAGCTTCAAAAGAGTTTATTGATTTAATACAGAAGAATATAATTAATAAAAATGATGTTGATGAAAAAACTACTGAACTTTTAAATCAAAATAAGATTGAAAATAAAAAAAAAAATATATCTTTTAATGTAGATCCCTCTCTCAGAAATAAAATAATTGAATTTATAAAAACAGATTTTAAAGATGATTTATTAGGTTTAGAAAGTTATTATAATAACAAAATTTCTATTGCCGAAATCCAAGTGAAAAGAAATTTACCATTAGAGAATAAAGAATATTATAATAGATACACCAGAACAAAAGAATTTGAAATATATAGTAATTATTATCATGTTGATGCTTATGTAAATACACATATTAAGATGTTTATTAATTTACAAGATGTATCAGAAGAAGATGGTCCTCTACACATTTATTCAAAATCATCTACAAGAAAATTTATCAAAGAGAATAAATATAAAAATAGACATAATTATCTGTGCAAAGAACTGAATGGACTTTATGTAAATTCTGGTATGGTTGGTGAAACTTTATTTGCTAATACAACTGAATGTTTACACAGAGCAGGTATACCTAAAGAAAACCACCATCGAGATATATTGTTCATATCATTTATCGCAATTCCCGAAAAATTTGATGATAATAGATCTTACTTAGACTATTACGATAAATTTGATCAAAACGGGGTTTGGTCTCACAACAAAAATAATGTTGTATTCAAAACGAAACCTGAAAAGTTTAAAGATACGTTTAATTTGTTTAAAAAATATTATGTATCTAAAATGATTTAATTATAAATCCCTTAAATACAGCTTTTTAACTTAACAGATCCGTTTTAATAACTAATTGAACTTGACGTTGTAGTACTAAAAGATATAAAACATATTACTTCACTTTTGGTCTTGGGCGGTTAGCTCAGTTGGTAGAGCATCTCGTTTACACCGAGGGGGTCAAAGGTTCGAGTCCTTTACCGCCCACCAAAATAAAATACTAGGGGGTGTAGCTCAGTTGGTTAGAGCGATCGCCTGTCACGCGATAGGTCGCGGGTTCGAGTCCCGTCACTCCCGCCAGTTTTTGATAATAATTATCAATAACACTAATCACTCAACAAATTAGCCCCCAATAACGTGACTTAACTGCACTTTCAATTAATCAAAAAGATTATATATAAATAAATATGTACTCAGATTTTTTAAATAACTATCTAACAATAATAATTTTTTTTGGAGTTGCCCTACTTCTTAGTATTGGTTTCATTTTTCTTAATTTTGTAGTGGCACCCAAAAACCCTGATCCAGAAAAATTATCTGCATATGAATGCGGTTTTGAACCTTTTAATGACTCCAGAATGGAGTTTGATGTTAGATTTTATTTAGTAGCAATTCTATTTATAATATTCGATTTAGAAATAGCTTTTCTTTTTCCATGGGCAATTTCTTTAGGAAAAATTGGTATTTTTGGTTTTATTTCAATGATGATTTTTTTGTTCATTTTAACTGTAGGGTTTATTTATGAGTGGAAGAAAGGGGCTTTGGATTGGGAATGAACTTGAAAGATAAAGAAGATCAAATTCCAAAAGAATTTAAACAACTAGCTAAAGATTTTGCGGATAAAGGTTTTATAACAACTTCTTTAGACAATTTAGTAAATTGGGCAAGAACAGGTTCATTGCACTGGATGACATTTGGACTAGCTTGCTGTGCGGTTGAAATGATGCAGACATCTATGCCAAGGTATGACTTAGAGAGATTTGGTGCTGCACCAAGAGCTTCACCTAGACAATCAGACGTTATGATTGTTGCCGGTACTTTAACTAACAAAATGGCTCCAGCATTAAGAAAAGTTTATGATCAAATGCCTGAACCAAGATACGTGATATCCATGGGAAGCTGTGCAAACGGTGGTGGTTATTATCATTATTCATATTCAGTAGTTAGAGGATGTGATAGAGTTGTTCCAGTTGATGTTTACGTACCAGGATGCCCTCCTTCAGCAGAGGCTTTGTTATATGGAATAATGCAATTACAAAAGAAGATAAGAGATCAAGGTTCAATTAATAGATAATGTTAAAAAATACAGACTTAGAAAAAAAAATAAATTCAGGACTTAATACTAAAGTGAGTTCATCGAAAATTACACATGAAACATTAAGTATCTCTATAGAAAAAGATGACTTAAAAGAAGTTCTATTATTTTTGAAATCAAATCCTGAGATGAAATTTAAGCAACTCATTGATATAACTGCAGTCGACTACCCAAATAAAAAAAATAGATTTAGGATGATTTATTTATTACTTAGCCATGAGTTTAACAAAAGAATAATTATTGATTTTCCTTTAAATGAAAATGAAAAGGTTTTTTCGATAACAAGTATTTTTCCATCTGCAAATTGGATGGAACGAGAAGTTTTCGATATGTATGGGATTGATTTTCAAGACCATCCAGATTTAAGAAGAATCTTAACAGACTATGAATTTGAGGGATATCCATTAAGAAAAGATTTTCCAATCACCGGGCATAAAGAGGTCAGATATAGCGAAGAGAAGAAAAAAGTAATTTATGAACCAGTCAAATTAGAGCAAGATTATAGAAATTTTGATTATAATAGCCCATGGCAAGGAACAGAATACATAAAAGAAATAAAAAAAAATAATGAGTAAACAAACGAAAACACTTAACCTAAATTTTGGTCCACAACATCCTGCTGCTCACGGAGTTTTAAGACTGATACTGGAGTTAGATGGAGAAATTGTTGAAAAAGCTGATCCACATATAGGTTTACTTCACAGAGGTACAGAAAAATTAATTGAAAACAAAACGTATTCACAAGCAATACCTTATTTTGATAGACTTGATTACGTAGCTCCAATGAATCAAGAACATGCTTTCGCTTTAGCTATCGAAAAAATTTTAGACATTGAAGTTCCAATTAGAGGCCAATACATTAGAGTTATTTTTTGTGAGATTGGAAGAATTTTAAGCCACATACTAAACATCACTACACAGGCTTTAGACGTTGGCGCCTTAACTCCTTCATTGTGGGGTTTTGAGGAACGAGAAAAACTTATGGAATTTTATGAAAGGGTTTCAGGATCAAGATTACATGCTAATTATTTTAGACCAGGCGGCGTTCATCAGGACTTACCAAGAGGACTTGATACAGATATTTTGAAATTTTGCAATGAGTTCCCGAAAATAATTGATGATTTAGAAACTTTGCTGACTGATAATAGAATTTTTAAACAAAGAAATGTTGATATTGGAATAGTTTCAAAAGATGATGCATTAGATTACTCATTCTCTGGTGTAATGATGAGAGGTTCAGGTATACCTTGGGATTTAAGAAAATCTCAACCATACGATTGTTATGAACAACTATCATTTAAAGTACCTATTGGAAAAAATGGAGATTGTTATGATAGGTATCTTTGTAGGGTTGAAGAAATGAGAGAAAGTGTAAAAATAATTAAACAATGTCTAGAAAGATTACCAAAAGGACCTGTAAAGTCACAAGACAATAAAATTACACCCCCACCAAAAAAAGAAATTAAAGAGTCAATGGAGGCGTTAATACACCATTTTAAACTATTCACAGAGGGCTACAGAGTAAAAAAAGATGAGATATATAAAGCAGTAGAAGCACCAAAAGGTGAATTTGGTGTTTATTTAATTTCTGATGGTTCAAGCAAACCATATAAATGTAAAATCAGAGCGCCTGGGTTTTCACATCTTCAAGCAATGGATTATTTAATTAAAGGACACATGTTAGCTGATGTACCGGCTGTATTAGGTTCACTAGATATTGTGTTCGGGGAAATAGACAGATGAGTTTAAAAAAAATTTCAAAAGATCAGCCTGAAAAATTTGAATTTAATCAACAAAACTTAGAAGCTGCAAAAAAAATCTTATTAAATTACCCGAAAGGTAAAGAGAAGAGTGCTGTAATGGCTTTACTATATATTGCTCAAAGACAAAACAATAACTGGATACCTTTGTCAGCAATCAAATATATCGCCAAGTATTTAAATATGCCTTACATCAAAGTCTACGAAGTAGCCACTTTCTACTCAATGTATAATCTTTCACCAGTTGGAAATTTTCATGTTCAAATTTGTACAACAACTCCTTGTATGATCAGAGGAGCATACAAGATTGTAGATGTATGTAAAAAAAAGATATCTGAAAAAGAAAATGTATTATCTGAAAATGGAAATTGTTCTTGGACAGAGGTAGAATGTCTTGGTGCCTGTATTAATGCTCCAATGATGCAAATTAACAATGATTACTATGAAGATTTAGATATAAGACAAAGTGAAAAAATTATTGATGAAGTGCTTTTGGGTAAAAAACCAAAACCAGGATCATATAGAGGGAGAATTAACTCAGAACCTGAAAATAACAGAAAAACATTATTGGATTTAAAAAATGCTTAAAGACGAAGATAGAATATTTAAAAACCTTTATAATGATTTAGGTGCTGACTTAAACTCTTCAAAAAAAAGAGGTGATTGGACAAATACTAAAGATTTATGTGAAAAAGGTAGAGACTGGATTATTGATGAGATTAAAAAATCAGAATTAAGAGGGAGGGGTGGCGCAGGTTTCCCTACTGGGTTAAAATGGTCATTCGCACCTAAGGAAGTTGGATCAAGGCCTCACTACCTTGTAATTAATGCAGATGAGTCTGAACCTGGAACTTGCAAAGACAGGGATATTCTAAGATTTGAACCTCATAAACTTTTAGAAGGTTGTTTAATTGCGGCCTACGCTGTTAACTCGCATAAATGTTACATTTACTTAAGAGGTGAATATTACAACGAAGGTATAGAATTACAAAAAGCAATTGACGAGGCTTATAAAGATAATTTAATTGGCAAAAATGCTTCTGGAACTGGTTGGGATTTAGATATTTACATTCATTATGGAGCTGGAGCTTACATATGTGGTGAAGAGACAGCTTTGCTTGAAAGTATTGAGGGTAACAAAGGTCAACCAAGATTAAAACCACCTTTTCCTGCGTTAGTTGGATTATATGGTTGTCCAACTATAGTTAATAATGTTGAAACTGTTTCAGTTGTTCCTACAATTTTGAGAAAAGGTTCTAAATGGTTTGCATCATTAGGCAAACCAAAAAATACTGGTACTAAAATTTTTTGTATTTCTGGAAATGTAAACAAACCTTGTAATGTTGAAGAGGAAATGGGAGTTCCTTTGAAAGATTTAATTGAAACACACGCAGGTGGAGTAGTAGGTGGATGGGAAAATTTACAAGCAGTTATACCAGGTGGTTCTTCAATGCCCTTGTTAAATAAAGAAATTTCAGAAAAGATAACTATGGATTTTGACTCATTGGTTGAAAATAAAAGTGGGTTAGGGACTGCAGGAATAGTCGTAATTAATAAAGATCAAGATATTATTAAATGTTTTGCAAGAATAGCGCGATTTTATAAACATGAAAGTTGTGGTCAATGTACTCCTTGTAGAGAAGGTTCAGGTTGGATGTGGAGAATTTTAGAAAGAATGGCTAAAGGAGAAGCATCGAGAGAGGAAGTTGAAATGTTATTTGATGTTACAAAACAGATTGAAGGTCATACCATTTGTGCTTTTGGAGAAGGATCTGCTTGGCCAGTTCAAGGTCTTTTAAGAAATTTCAAAAAAGAGATTATAAAAAGAAATAATTTTGATCCATTAATTAAGTCAAATAAAGATATCCCATACCTAGTTGATCAACACTTATTAGAAAAAGATAATGCCCAAAATAAAAGTTAACAATAACGAATTAGAAGTAGAAGATGGCTTAACGGTTTTACAGGCATGCGAACAAGCTGGAGCTGAAATACCAAGATTTTGTTATCATGAAAAACTTTCAATAGCAGGAAACTGTAGAATGTGCCTAGTTGAGATTGAAAAATCCCCAAAACCAGTTGCATCTTGCGCAATGCCTGTAGCGGATGGAATGAATATTAAAACAAATACTGAATTTGTTGAAAAAGCAAGAAAAGGCGTTATGGAATTTTTATTAGCAAATCATCCGCTCGACTGTCCAGTTTGTGATCAAGGAGGTGAATGCGATCTGCAAGATCAATCGATGTTTTATGGAATTGATAAATCGAGATTTAAAGAAAATAAAAGATTTGTACCTGAAAAGTATATGGGTCCATTAATCAAAACTCAAATGACAAGATGTATTCACTGCACAAGGTGTATAAGATTTGCGACCGAGGTTGCTGGTGTTTCGGAGATTGGAGCAATTGGTAGAGGAGAAGATACTCAGATAACTACATACTTGGAAAAATCCATGGAGTCAGAACTATCAGGCAATGTTATCGATTTGTGCCCAGTTGGCGCATTAACATCGAAGCCATACGTTTTTGAAGCTAGACCATGGGAATTAAAAAAAACAGAGTCGATCGATGTTATGGACGCAGTTGGTTCAAATATAAGAATTGATACATATGGTTGGGAAGTAAAACGTATACTTCCAAAGATTAACGAAAGCATTAATGAAGAGTGGATATCAGATAAAACTCGTTATGCATGTGATGGTTTAAAATATCAAAGACTTGATACTCCTTATATTAGATCTAATGATGGTTTTAAAAAAATTTCATGGGAAGATGCTTATGAGACCTTAACTAATAAAATCAAAACCACAAATCCTGATAAAATTGGATGCATAACTGGTGATCTTACTAATATGGAAACTCTATTTTCTGTTAAAGAGCTTTTTAATAAAATTTTAAACTGTAAAAACTTGGACTCAAGACCTGTAAAAACTTATGTAAACAATAGTTCACGAACTAATTATATTTTTAATACCCAAATTTCAAATATAGAAAAATCAGATTTTATTCTTTTGGTTGGGACAAATCCACGTCATGAAGCAACAATTTTGAATTCAAGAATACGAAAAAGTTATTTAAAGAATAATATAGAAATTTATTCTTTAAATGATGTTGGGAATTTAACATATCCATATAAAGTAATATCAAGCAATACTGATGAGTTAAAAAAAATAATTTTAAATGAACACGAAGTCTCAAAAAAAATAATTTCTGCAAAAAATCCTATTGTTATTTTTGGACAATCGGCTCTTAAACTTAACTCCTCAGGGTACTTATTTGAGGGAATGAAAAAATTTTTATCAGAAAATAATAAAATAAATGATGACTGGAATGCTTTAAACGTCCTTTCTAATAATGCATCAACTGTCGGTGCATATGATTTGGATATTTTAGACAACGTAACTATAGATAATGTGTTATCAAATCAATTTGAATTAGTCTTCTTATTTGGTCAGGATAATTTGAATATCAAAAAGAAAAATGAATTTATTGTCTATATAGGAACTCATGGTGACAGAGGAGCTGAAATGGCAGATTTAATATTGCCTAGCGCGGCATATACAGAGCAAGATGGATATTACACTAATCTTGAAGGTAACTTACAATTAGCTTTTAAGGCTTCCTATCCACCTGGTGATGCAAAGGAAGATTGGGAAATTATTAATGAAGTGTCAAAGAAACTTAAGGGCAAAAGTCTTTATACAAATAAACAAGAACTTATAGATAATCTTTTAAATTATCTTAATCAAAAAACAAAAAAAAACGGTGAAACAGTTAAAAATGATTTCATAAAAGAAGAAATTTTCGTCGATAAAATTGATTATTATTTTACTAACGTTATAGCAAGATCTTCAAAGACAATGGCAGAATGCAGAAATTTAAAACTTGTTTCTTTGAAAACTGGAACTGACGGTTAAATGGAATACATAGTTTTATTATTTTCTGAAATTTACAAAATACTTTATGTTTTAATTCCTGTTCTTGTATCAGTAGCAATGATTGTATGGCTTGATAGAAGAATTTGGGCTTTTGTTCAAAAAAGACGAGGGCCAAATGTTGTAGGTCCTTTCGGTTTATTTCAAACTTTGGCAGATGCGCTTAAATACATTTTCAAAGAAATTATAATACCTGCAAGTTCGAATAAAATTATATTTATTTTAGCCCCAATAGTTACGATGACTTTAGCCCTTATTGCATGGGCAGTAATTCCTTTCAGTGAAGATTATGTTTTGGCTGACATAAATGTTGGTATCCTTTATATATTTGCAATTTCATCTTTGGGTGTTTATGGAATAATAATGGGTGGCTGGGCCTCAAATTCAAAGTATCCATTTTTAGGCTCAATAAGATCCGCTGCACAAATGGTCTCTTACGAAGTTTCTATCGGAGTAATAATCATAAATGTTTTATTGTGCGTTGGTTCGTTAAACTTAAGTGATATAGTTTTAGCTCAAGAGAAAATTTGGTTTGTAATTCCTTTATTCCCGATGTTTGTGATTTTCTTTATTTCATCGCTTGCAGAGACAAATAGACCACCATTTGATTTACCTGAAGCAGAGGCTGAATTAGTTGCGGGTTATCAAACAGAGTATAGCGGTATGATGTACGCAATGTTTTGGTTGGGCGAATATGCAAATATTTTGCTAATGTGTGCACTTGGGTCAATTCTTTTTCTGGGAGGTTGGTTAGCACCATTGGATACCCCATTGTTTGAAATGATACCTCCACCGGCGTGGCTAATATTAAAAATTTTATTTTTGTTTGTTTTGTTTGCACTAATAAAAGCTATTGTGCCAAGATATAGATACGATCAACTTATGAGGCTCGGATGGAAGGTTTTTCTGCCTTTCTCTTTAATTTGGGTGGTATTAACTTCTGGTTATTTATTATATTTTGACTTATTACCTGTATATTAAACTATGAATATAATTCGAATATTTAAAACAGTATTTTTAATCGATTTTTTAACAGGCTTATTGATAGCTATTAAAGAGTCATTTAAACCAAAAAAGACTCTTAATTATCCTTTTGAAAAAGGCAAGATTTCACCACGATATAGGGGAGAGCACGCCTTAAGAAGATATCCAAACGGTGAGGAAAGATGTATAGCATGTAAACTTTGTGAAGCTGTTTGTCCAGCTCAAGCAATAACAATAGAGTCTACAGCTAGAGAAGACGGAAGCAGAAAAACGACAAGATACGATATTGATATGCTAAAATGTATCTATTGTGGTTTGTGTGAAGAGTCGTGTCCGGTTGATGCTATAGTGCAAGGTCCTAACTTTGAATTTGCAACACATACTAGGGAAGAACTTTACTACAATAAAGAAAAGCTTTTAGAAAATGGAGATAGATGGGAGAATGTTTTAGCTGCAAATATAAAAGCTGATAACCCGTATAGATAATAGCAAATGTTAGCACACGCTATATTTTTTTATTTTTTTTCATTTGTTGCAATAATCTCTGCAATAATGGTAACTGCCTCAAAGAACACTGTTCATTCTGTTTTCTTTCTTATATTAGATTTTATATCGATTTCATGCCTTTTTATTATGATAGGTGCAGAATTTTTAGGAATGATAATGTTAATTGTTTATGTTGGAGCAGTTGCAGTTTTATTTTTATTTGTAGTTATGATGTTAAATGTTACTCAGCAAAAAAATCAATGGTTCAAATCAAGTGAAACAAGCACTCATATACCTGTAGGACTAATTGTAAGTTTGATTATTTTTTTTGAATTAATAATCGTAATTGGAGGATGGAAATACAAACCTGACATTATCAAAAACTTTTCTGATAGTCTGATTTCAAATTCTACTAATACTCATACTATAGGGAGCGTATTATATACAGAATACATTCATCTATTTCAAATTTCAGGGATGATATTACTTGTAGCGATGATCGGAGCAATCGTTCTCACATTTAGGAAAAGAGAAGGAGTTAAAAGACAAAATTATTTTAGCCAAATATCTAGAGAAAAAAATCAAGGTGTTGAGGTAGTAGAAGTTAAATCAAATGAAGGGGTTAAAATAGATGTTTGAAGTTTCCCTTGGGCATTATCTGACATTAGGTGCAATCATTTTTACTATTGGTATAATTGGAATATTCTTAAATAGAAAAAATGTAATTGTTATTTTAATGAGTATTGAATTAATATTGTTAGCAGTAAATATCAATCTAGTATCTTTCTCAATATTTCTTCAAGACTTATCTGGTCAAATATTTACTTTATTTATTTTAACTGTTGCAGCAGCAGAAGCGGCTATCGGTTTAGCAATAATAGTAGTCTATTACCGTAACGCAGGAACAATAAGAGTCGAAGAAATTCAAAATTTAAAAGGTTAATATGGAATATTTCATAGTTTTTTTACCATTGCTTGGTGCATTTATTTCGGGTTTTTTTGGTAATAAATTTGACCAAAGATATTCTCAATTTATGACAAGTCTTTTTGTCAGCATTTCCTCTATCCTTTCAATTATAGTATTTTTAAAAGTATTAAATTATGGATACTCAAATAATTTATTAATTTCTAGCTGGATTAACTCTGGTACTTTAAATGTAAATTGGTCCATAAAAGTAGATGCATTATCATCTCTCATGATGGTTGTGGTAACGCTCGTTTCAGCGTTGGTTCATATCTACTCAATTGGTTATATGTCTCACGATCCTCATAAACCGAGGTTCATGTCTTATTTATCTTTATTTACATTTGCAATGTTAGTGTTGGTTACTTCAGACAATTTTTTACAATTATTCTTTGGATGGGAAGGAGTAGGTCTTTGTTCGTATTTTTTAATTGGTTTTTGGTTTAAAAAAAAAGCTGCAAATGCAGCCGCCATTAAAGCTTTTGTAGTTAATAGAGTTGGAGATTTTGGTTTTGCTCTTGGTATTTTTTTAATTTTTTATTATTTTGGAACAGTTAACTACGATGAGGTATTCAATCAAATTCAAACTTTGAATGGAAAAAATACAAATTTTCTTGGTTTTGAATTAAAATCAATAGATTTAATTTGTATATTGCTATTTATAGGTGCAATGGGAAAATCAGCCCAGATTTTTTTACACACTTGGTTACCCGATGCAATGGAAGGACCAACACCTGTATCAGCATTAATCCATGCCGCAACAATGGTTACAGCAGGTGTTTTTTTAGTTGTAAGATGTTCTCCTATTTATGAATATTCAGAATTAGCACTCAATATAATTACTATTATTGGAATGAGTACAGCTTTTTTTGCTGCTACAATTGCATTAGTCCAAACCGATATAAAAAAGATAATTGCTTATTCAACATGTAGCCAGCTTGGATATATGTTTTTTGCAACTGGTGTAGGCGCATACAACGTTGCAATGTTTCATCTATTTACTCATGCTTATTTTAAGGCTTTGCTTTTTTTAGGAGCTGGTTCTGTAATACACTCTTTCAAAGACGAACAGGATATCGAAAAAATGGGTGGGGTATATAAAAAGATCCCTTACACTTATGCCTTAATGCTGGTAGGCACATTAGCTTTAACTGGCTTCCCTTTTTTATCTGGTTTTTATTCTAAAGATGCAATTATTGAATTTGCGTATTTAAGAGGAAACGTAACTGGTATTTATGCAGCTGGTATTGGAATTGTTACTGCTATGTTAACAGCAATTTACTCATGGAGATTATTTTTTAAAACTTTTCATGGAAATTATAATAATCAAGAAGTCAAATACGAAAAAATTCATGAGTCACCGGCGGTGATGATTTTGCCACTTATAGTTCTTGGTTTAGGGTCAATTTTTACCGGTTTCTTTTTCAAAGATCTATTAATAGGCAATCAAAGTAGTGTTAATTTTTGGGGAGAGTCTATTAAATTTTTAGAGCCATTGAGTGAAGATCATCCCCCACTGTGGTTTATTTTATTGACCCCGACTATAGTTACCTTAAGCATACCGATTTCTTACTACTTATTTTTGAAGGACAAAAGTATATTAGAAAATTTTACAAAAACTAATTATCCATTAATAAATTTTTTAAAAAAGAAATGGTATTTTGATGAGCTTTATTCTTATATTTTTGTAGAACCTTGTAAAAAATTAGGTCTATTTTTTTGGAAAAAGATTGATGGTTTAACAATAGATAGATTTGGACCAGATGGTATTTCAAATCTTATTAAAGGCTTATCGATAAAAGCAGTAAAATTTCAGAATGGTTTTATATATCAATATGCATTTATAATGTTGATTGGCTTTTCTTTAATACTGACTTACTTGATTATTAAATGATGAATTTCCCAATTATTTCTTCACTAATCCTTTTGCCTTCAATTGGTGCACTATTTCTTTTTTTCATTAATTCAAAAAATATTACCGGCATCAAGTATGTTTCTTTATTTGTATCAATTATTAATTTTTTAATATCTATTTACTTATGGTTAATTTTTGATCAATCTAGTTATGAATTTCAGTTTGTAGAAAGTAGAGTCTGGATAAAAGATTTTATCAATTACAAAGTCGGAGTAGATGGAATCTCAATATTATTTATAGTTTTAACTACTTTCATAACCCCACTTTGTATTTTGTCAGTTAACTCATCTATAAAGAATAGACTTAAAGAGTTTTTAATAGCAATCTTATTAATGGAAACCCTAATGATTGGAGTTTTTTGCTCTTTAGATTTGGTAATTTTCTACTTATTTTTTGAGGGAGGTTTAATACCGATGTTTTTAATCATTGGTATTTGGGGTGGAGAAAGACGCGTGTATTCTGCATTCAAGTTTTTTTTATTTACTCTTCTTGGCTCAGTTTTAATGTTAATAGCAGTAATATCTATTTATTGGATAGCAGGCACGACCGATATAGAAGAACTTTATAAGTTAGGCATTGATCCAAAATACCAAAACTTACTTTGGTTAGCATTCTTTTCATCTTTTGCGGTAAAAACACCAATGTGGCCAGTACATACATGGCTGCCCGATGCCCATGTTGAAGCACCAACTGCAGGTTCAGTTTTATTAGCAGCTATCTTACTTAAAATGGCAGGATATGGATTTATAAGATTTTCAATTGGACTATTTCCTGTTGCGTCAGAATATTTTGTTCCTTTTATTTTTGTTATAAGTTTAATTGCAATTATTTATACTTCGTTAGTTGCTTTAATGCAGGACGACATGAAAAAATTAATTGCGTACTCATCTGTAGCTCACATGGGTTTTGTAACATTAGGTTTGTTTACTTTCACTCAACAAGGTGTTGAAGGAGGAATATTTCAAATGATTAGTCATGGCATTGTATCAGCTGCACTCTTTTTCTCAGTAGGTGTTGTTTATGACAGAACCCATTCAAGACGTATCAATGATTATGGGGGTTTGGTAAATGTAATGCCAAAATATTCTATTTTATTAATGGTATTTACTTTAGGATCTTTGGGCCTACCAGGAACAACTGGTTTTATTGGTGAATTTTTGATTTTAATGGGAACATTTAAAAAAAGTTTCTTAGTGGCAGCAATAGCAAGTTTGGGTGTAATTTTAGGCGCAGCATATATGTTGTGGCTTTACAAGAGAGTTGTATTTGGAGAGTTAACAAATCAAAAATTATTAAAAATAATTGATTTAAACAAAGTTGAGTTGTCTATTCTTACTTTATTAGCATTGAGTATTATATTTTTTGGCTTCTATCCTGATCCATTTTCAAATACATATTCTGTATCAGTCGAGAACTTTATAAATGAATATAATGATAAAATAAATAATTATAATTTACAAAATCAATGATTAATCTCTTTTATATATCCACAGAAATATTCTTGTCATTATCTATCCTAACTCTATTACTAATTGGTGTATTTAAAAATAAAAGTGAATTATTCATTTATAATTTCACTTGTATAATTTTACTGGTCGGGCTTGCGATAAATATTAATTTAAAACCTGAATTCCCGATAGATTTATTTAATAACAGTTATAAAATTGACTATTTCACAACTTTAATTAAGTCGGTAATATTGATTTCAGCATTTCTTGTAATGCTATGTTCATTAAATTATGTCAAACAAAATGATATTCTAAAAATTGAGTATCCAATTTTAATTTTATCTTCAATTCTTGGTATGCTCGTAATGGTAAGTTCTAACGATCTAATAGTTTTTTATGTTGGTCTAGAATTACAATCTTTAGCTTTATATGTTCTTGCTGCATTTAAAAGAGATAATATACTTTCATCTGAGTCAGGCTTAAAATATTTTATATTAAGCGCATTATCATCAGGATTATTGCTATATGGATGTTCTTTAATATATGGTTTTTCTAGCTCAACAAACTTTGATTTAATTTATCAAAATAGTGAGTCAATCGAATATGGTATTATTTTTGGAATAGTATTTATTTTAGTTGGATTAGCATTTAAGATTACTGCAGTACCTTTTCATATGTGGGCCCCAGATGTTTATGATGGATCACCTACGTCTGTTACCGTGATATTTGCAATTCTTCCAAAGATTGCTGCATTAACAGTATTCATTAATTTTTTATATGGTCCTTTTCTTGAAATGTTTGACCAATGGCAAGCAGTTATAATTTTTTTATCAATTGGTTCAATGGTATTTGGGGCCGTAGCTGCGATTGGACAAAAAAAATTAAAAAGACTTATTGCTTATAGTTCAATAAGCCATATGGGGTTCGCGCTCGCTGGTTTAAGTGTTGGGACAAACGAAGGTATTCAAAATTCAATAATATACTTAATTATATATCTAATTATGAATATAGCATTTTTCTGTTGTTTATTTATGCTCAAAAGAGAAAATCAATATTTCGATAAAGTTGAAGATCTCTCAGGTTTATCAAAAAATCATCCCTTATTATCGCTTTGTTTGATGATTATTCTATTCTCGCTAGCAGGAATACCTCCATTGGCTGGTTTTTTTGCAAAGTTTTATATTTTTACGGCCGTAATTGAACAGTCAATGTATTTTTTAGCGATTGTAGGTTTGCTCTCAACAGTAATTGCAGCTTTTTATTATATAAGATTAATAAAGGTAATGTATTTTGATGAGCAGAAAGAAAAATATGACTTAAATCATAGCATTGGTCTTAAAATGATACTTGTGATCTCATCAACAATTATTCTTATATATTTCATAAACCCTAATATAATTAATAACTTTGTCTTAGATATAACTTTAATTTAATGAAGTTAAAAATTTTTAAATACAAAAAAGTAAAAAGCACTAATGATATTGCTATTAGGAAAATTAGGTCAGGAATTAAAAATGGAATAGTTACTAGCGATGTACAAAGCTCCGGCAGGGGTAGGCATGGAAATAAATGGGTTTCCTATAAGGGCAATCTTTTTGTAACTATTTTTTTTTCAATTTCAAATAATCTAAATCTAAATAAGTTTAATTATAAAAATTGCCTGATAATAAAAAAAGTTTTATCAAAATATATAAAACACGATCTAAAAATTAAAAGACCAAACGATATTTTGTTTAAACAGTATAAAATTTGTGGAATTTTACAGGAAACAATTTTTAACAAGAATCTTAAATACTTGTTGGTTGGTATAGGCCTAAACTTATTAAAGAGTCCAAAATTCAAGAATTACAAAACTACTAGCGTGTATGAAATTACTAAAAAAAAAGTAAATAAAATTAGAATCTTAAATGAAATTAAATTAAACTATGAATCGATCTAAGAAAAAATACATTTTGGTTGGTGATATCGGTAATACTGAGACTAAAATATTTTTTAGAAATAACAAAACCGAAAAAAAGATTATTATAAAAAGCAACGAAATGATTTATAGCAAGATTAAATCAAAAGTTTTATTTTTAAAAAAATTTTATATTAAGGATAAAGCTGTTTTTTGTAGTGTAGTTCCGTCTAATTTTAGAATTATTAAGAAGGTATTTGAACGAGAATTAAAAATTAAAATAGTTGAATTAAAGAATATTTATAAAAACAAAATAATTAAATTGAAAGTTAATAAAAAACAAATTGGATCAGATAGATTGGCAAATGCAATTAGTGTTTTTAATAAAAAAAATAATTTTATAGTTGTAGATTTTGGAACAGCTACTACCTTCGATGTCATCATAAAAGATGTTTACTGGGGTGGGATAATTGCTCCAGGAGTTAATCTTTCTTTAAAAAATTTGATATCAAAAGCAGAATTGATTCCAAAAATTAATTTAAGCCAAACTAAAATAGTTATTGGAAAAAACACAAAGCAGGCAGTAGTATCAGGTTTTTATTGGGGATATAGTGGGCTTATTGAAAAAATTATTTCTAAGATTTCAAAAATTACCAAAAAAAATTTTAAGATTATTTTAACAGGAGGTCTTGCGCATTTATTTAAAACAAATATAAGATTAAGTGTTTTAGTCGACAAAAATCTTACAATAAAAGGATTAATAAAAGCTCATAAAATATTAAACAAATGAAAGATGAATTATTATTTTGTCCACTAGGTGGATCAGGTGAAATTGGCATGAACTTAAATCTTTTTGCCTACGGTAAACCAGAAAATCATAAGTGGATTATTGTAGATATTGGTGTCACCTTTGCTGATGATACAGTTCCAGGAATAGATCTAATATATCCTGATCCTGGTTTTATAGTTGATAAAAAAGACTCATTACTTGGTATAGTACTTACACATGCTCATGAAGATCACATTGGCGCGATTTCACATATCTGGCCGGAACTTAAATGTAATATATATGCTACTCCATTTACTGCAGCTTTAGTGACTGAAAAGTTTAAGGAAAAGAAAATAGA
The DNA here is from genome assembly GCA_902582235.1 of uncultured Pelagibacteraceae bacterium. GTDB lineage: Bacteria > Pseudomonadota > Alphaproteobacteria > Pelagibacterales > Pelagibacteraceae > Pelagibacter. The sequence continues at coordinate 25,875 of CACHQX010000002.1, read as the reverse complement.
CATTCACCCTTTTTTAAAGATTGTAAATTTAAAAGGTAAAATAAAACTCGGACCATTTGATATTGAGCTAATAACTATGACCCATTCTATTCTAGAACCCAACGGACTGAAAATAAAAACTCCACTTGGCTGCGTGTTACATACTGGTGATTGGAAGTGTGATCCAAACCCATTAATTGGAGATGTAATAGACTCTAAAAAACTTAAATCAATTGGCGATGAAGGAGTTTTGGCGATGATATGTGACTCAACAAATATATTCAGTATTGGTAGATCAGGTTCAGAAATAGATGTAAGAAAAAATTTATTAAAGATATTTGAAAGATTAAAAAAAAAAATAATAGTCACCTGTTTTGCATCAAATGTTGCTAGAATGGAAACTATTTTCTTTTGTGCGCAGAAAACAGGAAGACAGATTTCTTTGGTAGGAAGGTCTATGCATAGAATTTTTAAAGCTGCTAGACAATGTGGGTATCTTAAAAATGTAATTGAACCTATTGATCCAAGAGATGCCAAAAAAATTTCAAGAGACAAAATAGTCTATTTATGTACTGGAACTCAAGGAGAGCCTATGGGAGCAATGAGCAGAATATCGAATTTTACCCATCCAGATGTAATGATGGAAAATGGCGATACTGCAATTTTTTCATCTAAAATAATACCTGGAAATGAAAAAAAACTTTCCAAATTACACAATAAATTAGTTATTGAAGGTATTGAAGTGATTACAGAAGAAGATGAATTTATACATGTATCCGGTCATCCTAATAGGGAGGAGTTAAAGGATATGTACACTTGGATAAGACCAAAATCAGTAATACCTGTTCATGGAGAATACAGACATATGCAGGAGCACATTAATTTTGCTAAGGAAATGAAAATACCCCATCCAGTTAAAGTTATGAATGGTGATATTGTTAAATTAGCTCCAGCTGAAAAACCTTTTATTTATGATAAAGCACCTGCAGGAAAAGTATATTTAGATGGAAACATTAGTGTTGAAGAGGACTCAAATTCTATTAAAGAACGTAAAAATCTTTCCATAAACGGAATGATGGAAGTTACAATTCTTGTTACACCCAAAGGTAACATTCATGACAGACCAATTGTGACAGTAAAGGGACTCCCAATAAATGATTATGAAGATTTTAGATTTGGATTAGAAAATGAAATAGAAAAAACAGCTAGAATATTTTCTTTAACGAATAGCAGACAGCAAGAAAATGCTATCGATGCTTTTAAAAGTGTTTGTAAAAAATATACAAAAAATAAAGTAGGCAAAAGACCTTTTACAAATATTAATATAGTTCAAATTTGATGAATTTAACTGGTTCGATTATTATATATGTTCTTATATGGTGGATAGTTTTCTTTTCGTTGCTGCCAGTAGATGTAGATCGAAATCAAAAAAATTTCGTTGAGGGTGTTGATCCTGGAGCTCCCGAAAACCCTAAATTAATAAAAAAACTATTATATACAACTTTGATTACATCAATAATTTTTATAGGTATATTTCTATTAGTAAAGTATGATTATCTTAATTTAAGGAATCTAATTACATAATGTTTTTATCAAAATCATTTATTCCATTATTAAAAAACTATCCTTCTGAGGCAAAAATTAAATCACACAAACTAATGTTGAGGTTAGGAATGATTAAACAATCATCAGCAGGTATTTACTCTTGGCTTCCCCTTGGCTTTAAAGTGATGAAAAAAATTGAACAAATAGTTAGAGAGGAACAAAATAAAATAGGTGCCCAAGAAATATTGATGCCAACAATACAGTCCTCCGAAATTTGGAAAGAAAGTGGACGATATGAGGATTATGGAGAGGAGATGCTCAGAATTAAAGATAGGCAGAACAGAGAAATTTTATATGGCCCAACTAATGAAGAGCTAGTTACAGATATTTTTAGAAATAGTATAAAATCATATAAATCACTTCCTCAATTACTGTATCATATTCAATGGAAATTTAGAGATGAACTAAGACCAAGATTTGGGATAATGAGATGTAGAGAATTTTTTATGAAAGATGCATATTCATTTGACCTTAGTGATGATGATGCAGAATTTTCATATAACAAATTTTTTCTGTCATATTTAAAAACTTTTAAGAGATTAGAGTTATCAGCAATACCGATGAGAGCTGAAACAGGTCCAATTGGAGGGAGTTTGTCACACGAATTTATTATTTTAGCTGAGACAGGTGAAAGTAAAATTTACACTGACAAAAGAATTTTTGAAGTAAATCATGATAATTATAAGTTAGAAAAGGAATCTTTAAAAAAACTAAGACTTGAATATGATAAATTTTATGCTGTCACAGATGAGAAAATTGACAATAATGAGTTCAACAAAAAGGTTGAGAAAAAAAATCAGTTAGAGACCAAAGGTATTGAAGTCGGTCATATTTTTTACTTTGGTGATAAGTATTCTAAACCAATGAATGCTGCTGTTGATAAAGATGGTAGTAAAATTTTTGTAAAAATGGGTTCTTATGGAATAGGAGTTTCAAGATTAGTTGGTGCCTTAATTGAGGCAAATTTTGATGAGAAAAATGAAGTCATGAAATGGCCAGTATCAGTTTCTCCCTTTGAATGTGCAATCATTTGTTTTGCTTCTAAAAATGACACTACAAGTATCGAAATGGGTATTAAAGTAAAAAATTTTTTAGAACAGAATAACATTGAAACAGTTTTAGATGATACAGATGAAAATTTTTCAGGAAAGTTAAAAAAATTTAATTTAATTGGAATTCCATATCAAATTCTAATTGGAAAAAATCCTGATAAAAATAAAGTTGAGTTTAAAGAAGTGGGGAACGATAGCAAGATGACAAGTCTTGAAGAAGCCCTTAATTTCATTAAATCCAAAAAAATAAATTGATTTCAACTTTAGAAAAAAAAATAATTTTTAGATATCTTAAAACTAGAAAAAAAGATGGTTTTTTAAATATCATCACTTTATTTTCATTCTTGGGCATAAGTTTAGGTGTGGCAGTTTTAATTATAGTTATGTCTGTAATGAATGGATTTAGGTCAGAGTTGATAAACAAAATAACCAATTTCAACGCACACGTAATCGTGAAACCCTATGAAAAAAAAATAGAACAAAAAAAAATAGACAACGAATTTTTACAAAATATATCTTCAAATTTGATACTAAGTAATAATGGAGAGGGAATACTTTTAAATGATGAAATTACTAAAGGTATTTTAGTTAGAGGCTATTCTGAAAATGACTTTCAAAAACTAAATATTGTAAGCAATAAATATTTTAGAGGTAATAAAAAGATTTTAAAGGACAATATATCGATAGGAAGCGATTTAAGTTATGACCTTGAATTAAAAATTGGTGACCAGATTTCAATAATTTCGCCTTCTGGTGAAAATACACTTATTGGATCTATACCTCGACAAAAAACTTTTAAAATTGATTCTATATTTGATAGTAGGTTTGCTGAGTTTAATAGTTCTGTTGTGTTTATTAATCTTAAAGATCTACAAGGTTTGTTTGATTTAAAAAAAGAAAATAATTTCTTAGAGGTTTATTTATATAAACCTGACAAAATTGAGATTTATCGTGAAAAACTGTTGTCGATTTTTACTGACGAATATATATTTACCTGGTCAGATCTAAACAAACCATTATTTTCTGCTTTAAAAGTAGAGAGAAATGTTATGTTCATAATATTATCCTTAATAATTATAGTAGCTGCCTTTAACATTATTTCGGGTCTTACTATTTTAGTAAAAAATAAAACTAGGGAAATTGCTATATTAAAATCAATAGGTGTTTCTAACTTTTCTATTCGAAAAATATTTTTTTTTATTGGATTTTTAATAGGATTTTTAGCAACAATTATGGGAGTTGTTATAGGCGTAACTTTCTCTCTTTATGTTGAGGAAATTAGAATGCTAATTAGCAATGTCTTTAATATAAGTTTATTTCCAGAGGAAATATATTTTTTAAGCACGATACCATATCAGATAGATTTTTGGTCAATATTTTTGATTTCAAGTTGTTCAATTATAATGACTTGTTTAGTCTCAATATACCCTGCAACTAAAGCAGCAAAATTAGATACAATTAAATCATTAAAATATGAATAATATTATAGAACTAAACAATATTTCAAAGACATTTGATAATCAAAAAAAGATTACTGTGCTTAAAAATCTAAATTTCAAATTCAAAAAAGGAAAAATTTATTCATTATCAGGGCCTTCTGGATCTGGAAAATCCACATTACTCAATTTATTATCTTTAATAGATAGACCATCATCCGGAAATATCAAAATTGATAGTCAAAATATAAATCACAACGAAATTGAGATTAATGATAAAATTAGATCTAATAATATTGGAATTGTCTACCAAGAGAAAAATTTACTACCTGATTTTACAGCTATAGAAAATGTTTGCTTAGCTAGCTTAGCTGCTAATAAAAATCAGAAAATAGCAGAAAAAGAATCATTAAAAATTATTCAAAAAGTTGGCTTAAAAGATAGGACTAATCATTACCCATCAGAACTATCAGGAGGAGAGTTGCAAAGAATTGCTATATCGAGAGCAATAGTAAATAAACCCAGAATAGTATTAGCAGACGAACCGACAGGAAGTTTAGATCATGAAAACGCAGATCAAATATTTAATTTATTATTTAAACTTAAGAACAAAGATCGTGTCATTATATTTGCAACTCATAATAGATTTTTTGCCAACAAAGCAGACTATAAAATTTCCTTAAGTAATGGTAAAATCAAAACCGTTAATGGAAAAATCTAAGAAAACATTTAATCACTTAAAAATTCATACTCAATATTCTATTTGTGAAGGTGCAATAAAAATCGATGAGCTTAGTAAATATTGTAAAGAAAATAAGGTTAAAGCTATTGGAATTTCAGATACTTCAAATTTGTGCGGATCTCTAGAATTCTCAGAACAAATTTCAAAGTCTAAAACTCAGCCTATAATTGGATCCCAGATTAAGTTTAAATTTAATGATATAATTGGATCATTACCTATTATTGCTAAAAACAGCGCTGGTTACAAAGAACTGATTAATTTGTCATCTAAATCTTTTCTTGAGAATTCTGATATAAATGATCCACATTGTAAAATAGAATTATTATTTAATTGCTCTAAAAATTTAATAATTCTATCAGGAGGTATTAACAATTTATCAGGTGCTCTTTTTCAAAAAGGTAGAGTTGATGAGCTTGAAAAACTTTATGATTCTTTAAGGAAAAATTCTGGTGATAACTTCTATATTGAAATTCAAAGACATGGTGATTTGAACGAAAAAAATTTTGAAAACTTTAATTTATCTGTTTCAAAAAAAATTAATGCTCCAATAATAGCAACTAATGAGGTTTATTATTTACATAAAGAAATGAGCGAAGCACACGATGCATTACTTTGCATTGGTTCAAAAAATTATATTAATGATAAACAAAGAATCAAACTTACAGATAACCATTATTTAAAAAGTGACGACGAGATGAGAAAAATATTCAGTGATCTGCCCGAAGCTTTGGAAAATAATTATAATTTACCATTAAGATGTAGCTTCAGACCTGAACATTCTAAGCCATTATTGCCAGATATAAACTCAAATAATGACATTTCATCTGATGATCAACTAAAAAAAGATGCAAACGATGGGTTAATTAAAAAGTTTAAGGAGAGATTTAAAGATGAAAGTTTAAAAGGTGAAAAATTTTTGAAATACAAGAAAAGATTAGATCACGAACTTAATATTATATGTGAGATGAATTATTCTAGTTATTTTTTAATTGTATCTGATTACATCACATGGGCAAAAAAAAATTATATACCTGTTGGACCAGGAAGAGGGTCTGGGGCTGGATCATTAGTAGCATGGTGTCTACAAATTACTGATGTAGACCCAATTCATTTTAATCTAATTTTTGAAAGATTTTTAAACCCAGATCGTATCTCTATGCCTGATTTTGATATAGATTTTTGCGAGGAAAAACGTGATTTGGTTTTTGAGTATCTTAATAAAAAATATAAAGGCTCAGTAGCTCATATTATTACATTTGGCAAATTAAAGGCCAGGATGGTTATAAGGGATGTAGGCAGAGTAATGGGTCTTCCATATGGCTTTGTTGATAGCATATGCAAAATGATTCCTTTTGATCCTTCAAGACCAATGAGTTTAACTGAATGTATAAATTCAGAGCCAAGATTACAAAAAATTATAAATGAGGATAAAAGGGTCGATAAACTTATTAAACTCTCCCTTAAACTAGAGGGTCTAAATAGAAATTTTGCAACACATGCAGCTGGTGTAGTAATCGCTGATAAAAAATTAATTGACACCGTTCCGTTATATAAAGATAGCTCATCTAATTTACTTTTGCCTTCCACTCAGTTTGATATGTATTCTGCTGAAAATTCTGGTCTTATTAAATTTGATTTCTTGGGTTTAAAGACACTTACCGTAATAAACAATACCATTAAACTTCTGAATAAAAAAAAAATTGATTTTAATATAGAAAAAATTAATTATGAGGATCAAACAGTTTTTGATTTGCTGTCATCAGGTAGAACTGTCGGTCTATTTCAACTTGAAAGTGCTGGAATGAGAGATGCTCTTACGCAAATGAGACCAAATAGATTAGAGGACATTATAGCATTAGTTGCTCTTTATAGACCAGGCCCTATGAGCAATATTCCAATTTATAATGATTGTAAGCACGGAAAAAGAATACCAGATTATTTGCATCCAAAATTGGAAAACATTTTAAAGTCAACATATGGTGTAATTATTTATCAAGAACAGGTAATGCAAATCGCACAAGTTTTATCAGGTTTTACAGCAGGTGAAGCAGATATTCTTAGACGTGCAATGGGAAAAAAGAAAAGAGCAGAATTAGAAAAACAGAAGGCAAGATTTATAGATGGAGCATATCAAAATGGCATACAAAAAGATATTGCTGCAGGTATTTTTTTAAAGATCGAACCATTTGCAGAATATGGTTTTAATAAAAGCCACGCAGCAGCTTATGCTATAATAGCTTATCAAACAGCATATTTAAAAACACATTTTACTAACGAATTTTTTGCTGCATCAATGTCAATGGAAATGTCAAATCAAAAAAAATTAGGAGAGTTTTATGAGGAACTAAAAAGACTCAATATAAATATAATAGCACCTGATATAAATTTATGTAATGCCGATTTTTATTCTGATACAAAAAACTTTTATTATTCTTTAGGTGCTTTAAAAAATGTTGGGTATGAGGCAATCTCTAATATAGTCAAAGAAAGGGAAAATAATGGCAAATTTAAATCCTTAAATGACTTTATAAATAGAGTAAATCCGAAAGATATAAACAAACTTCAAATGGAGGCTCTTACAAAAGCAGGTGCATTTGATAATATTTTTAAAGAGAGGAAATCAATTTTTGAATCAATATCTAGTTTAATATCTAAATCAAAAAATATTTTTGAAAACAAGTCTTTAAATCAAATCGATCTATTTTCTAATAATGAAGAATCTAATAACTGCGATATTGTTGATAATTTTGGTGAATGGAGTTTTCAAGAAAAAATGGCTAAAGAATTTGAAACTATTGGTTTTTTTATTTCAGACCATCCACTTAACCAATACCAAGATATATTTAAAGAATTTAACATACTCTCTTACAAAAATGTTAATGAAGATAAAGAAATTAGTGAGGGATCAGTTGCTGCAACTATTCTAAAAATTCAAGAAAAGAAAACACAAAAGGGAACATCATACGCAATAATTAAATTTTCTGATCAATCAAGCATATTTGAATTATTTGTTTTTTCTGACACTTTTGAATTAAATAGAGCTCAGATTAAAGAGGGAAATTCAGTTATTTTGACTATCCAAAAAATTACTAAGCAAAATGAGCCTCAATCTATGAGATTAAATGTTAAAAAGATAATTTCATTAGACGATCTTATTAATAAACCAATTAATTCAATAAGTTTTAAAGTTAAAAATGTCGATGAAGTCCACATACTATCTAAAATGTTAAAAAAGGGTGGAGATGTTGAGGTAAACATTAATATAGTATCAAGTGATAAGGCGTATAAAGTAAAACTTAAAGATAAGCGGTTAATTGATAGAAAAACTGTGAATCTCATAAAGAATCAAGGAATTTCAACAACTATTCATTGATTTATCTCTTGCCTTTAGCTCAATAAATTTATAAAACGCTTTAAAAATACGCACATGGCTTTTGGTTAATAACCTCCGGTCCTTAAATGGAAATAGCCTTGGTGGTACAACCGGAAAAAATTATGAAGATACCTAACTTATCTATACAACAACTCCTAGAAGCAGGCGTACATTTGGGTCATAAAACTCTTAGATGGAATCCTAAAATGAAGAAATATATTTTTGGCAAAAGGGACTCTGTCCATATAATTGATTTAACTCAAACACTTGAGCTTACTAATAAAGCGTTAGAAAAAATTTATGAAGTCATTACAAACAATGGAAAAATTTTGTTTATCTCAACAAAAAAACAAGCCTCAGAGGCCATTGCAGAATTGGCAAAATCTACTGATCAATATTTTGTAAATTATAGATGGCTAGGAGGAATGTTGACTAACTGGGATACAATATCAAACTCTATTAAAAAACTCCAAAAAATAAATACAGACTTAAAATCAGAAAATAGAGGTTTTACAAAAAAAGAACTTTTAAAAATGAGCATTCAAAGAGATAAACTCCAAAGATCTTTAGGGGGTATATCAAACATGAAAAAAGTTCCTGATTTAGTTTTCATAATTGATACAAACTACGAGTCTCTTGCAATTAAAGAGTCTATAAAATTAAATATTCCGATAATAGCTATACTTGATACAAATTCAGATCCAGAAGGTATCAATTTCCCAATACCAGGTAATGATGATGCCAGAAGATCAATTGATCTTTATTGTTCTTTAGTAAAAGAGACAATTAATAATGCCAAGAAAAATATTCCTGAAGATGCAAAAAAAAATGGTGACCAAAAGGAGATAATACCTAATTCCCCTTCTTCTCCTTCAAAAAAAAAAATTAATTAATTAAATGAGCGATCTTGAAAGCGTAAAAAAGTTAAGAAGTACTACTGGTGCAGGTTTTAAGGATTGTAATAGTGCCTTGAAGGAGGCTTCTGGAAATTTAGAAAAAGCAATTGAAATTTTAAGAATTAAAGGAGTTTCAAAAGCTTCAAAAAAAATGTCCAGAGAAGCTAATGAAGGTCTTGTCTGTATTTGTGGAAATGAAAAAAAAACATCGATAATTGAAATCAATTGCGAGACAGACTTTGTAGCTAAAAACGATGATTTTTTAAATTTCACCAAAGAAATTGGAGAGATAAATAATTCTGTAAATTCTGATATAGAAAAACTCAACAACAGTAAAATGAAAAATGGATCAACAGTATCTCAAAATTTAATTGATTTAATAGCAAAAATTGGAGAAAAAATTACTATAGGGAGATCAAAAACATTAGAAAACTCTAAATCTAAAATTTTTACTTACAATCACTCAATAGTTAAAGATAATCTATCTAAACTTGGTGTTATTGTAAGTTTAGAATTTGAAAAGAGCTCAAAAGACATTGAGCAATTTGGAAAACAACTTTCAATGCATATTGCTGCATCAAATCCAATGTCAATTGATAAAAAAGATATCCATGAAGATATCATTACAAAAGAAATGGAAATAATAAAAGAAGAACTAAAAAGTCTAGGGAAACCCAAAGAAATTACCGAAAAGATAAGTCTTGGTAAAATTAATAAGTTTAAGGAGGATAATAGTTTACTTACTCAAGACTGGGTTATGGATCCTAAGTTAAAAGTAAATGATGTTTTAACAAAAGTTGACTCAAAGAGTTTAAATATAAAAGACTTTATTAGAATTAAAATTGGTGAATAATGTTTAAAGAAGATTTGTATAACCAAAAAATGTCTAAAACATTCGATGTTTTTGTAAAAGAGCTAGCATCTTTAAGAACTGGTCGAGCAAATGCAAGTATGCTTGATTTAATTAAAGTGGATGTATATGGACAAAAAATGCCAATTAATCAATTAGCAACAATCACAACGCCTGAACCAAGAGTGATAAATATTCAAGTATGGGATGCAAATAATGTCCCACTACTAGACTCAGCAATTAAAAAATCAGATCTTGGTTTAAATCCTCAAATAGATGGTCAGTTAGTAAGATTACCAATACCAGATTTAAGTGAGGAAAGAAGAGTAGAAATAAAGAAGGTAATTAAAACTATGGGTGAAAAATGTAAAGTTTCAATAAGAAATATTAGAAGAGAAGGAAATGATGAATTAAAGAAGAAACTAAAATCAAAGGAAATAAGTGAAGACGATGAAAAAAAATTTGAAAAAACAATTCAAACATATACCGACAATTTTGTTAAAAAAGTTGATGATAAAGTCACAATCAAAGAAAAAGAAATAATGACTATATGAACCCTATAAAACATATGGCCATAATAATGGATGGAAATGGTCGATGGGGTTTAAAACATAAAAACTCAAGAAATTTAGGACATAAAGAGGGCTTAAAAACTGTTGAGATGGTCATGAAATATTGTGTAAAAAAAAAGATAAAGTTTCTTACTTTGTACGCATTTTCGACTGAGAACTGGAAAAGACCTTTAAAAGAACGTAACTATTTGTTTAGACTTTTGGAAATTTACTTAATTGAAAAATTAGAGAAATTAAATAACGAAAAAATAAAGATAAAAATTTTAGGGGAAAAAAAATTTTATAATAAACTGAATAAATTATTAAATTTTGCCGAAAAAAAGACGATAAGAAATACAAAACTTCAGATAAACCTAGCGCTAAACTATGGATCTAAAAGAGAAATAGTATATGCTTTTAATAAGCTGAAGAAAAAAAGCAAGATTTCAGAAAATGATATTAATAACAATTTATATACAAAAAATATTCCAGATCCTGAAATTCTTATACGAACAGGGAATACTCAAAGACTTAGTAATTTTCTTTTATGGCAAGCTGCATATACAGAGATATTTTTTGAAAAAAAACTATGGCCAGATTTTAAGTATGAAGATTTAAACAAGATAGTGAAAAAATTTAGCAATATTAAAAGAAATTTTGGAAAAATATAATGAAGTCAGAACTACTCAAAAGATCTATCTCTTCACTTTTTTTAATGGGCTTAGTATTTCTAAGTGCTATAATTAATAATTATATTTTTTTGAGTATACTATTCATTGTTATAATATTGAGTTGGATTGAATGGATTAAAATTATTGAAAAAATAAGATTTAAGAAACTTTATCGCATAATCCATATTATGCTTTTTTTAATATATCTTTTAATGGCGTTTATCATTTGTTTTAATGTTTTCTTTATTGATAAATACTTCTTTTTAACAATATTAATGATTTGTGTTTTTTCAGATGTTGGAGGATATGTGTTTGGAAAAATTTTCGGTGGCAAAAGACTGACTAAGATTAGTCCTAATAAAACTATATCTGGATCGATAGGTTCTTTTATTTTATCCTATATTGGTTTTTTTGTAATGTATTTATATTTTGGTGATCTGCTCTTTATCAGACTACAAATAGAAGCTTTAGTCTTCATACCATTTTTTATCTCTTTAATTTGTCAGTTAGGAGATTTATTTATCTCTTATTTCAAAAGGAGGGCTAAAATCAAAAATACTGGAAATTTAATACCTGGTCACGGAGGACTATTGGATAGGATTGATGGTTCAATATTTGCTCTACCAATAGGTTTTATAATAATATCGCTTCTTTAAATAATGAAAAAAATTATAATATTAGGGTCAACGGGATCAATCGGAAAACAAACTTTAGAAATTATCAAGAAAGATAAGAACAAATTTAAAATTCTTTTATTATCAACAGACAAAAACATCAACCTTATATCTAAACAAATCAAAACTTTTAAAGTCAGAAACATAGTAGTTACTAACAAAAAAAAATATGAAATATTAAAAAAAAAATTTAAAAAAATAAGAATATTTCCAGATTTTAAAAAAATAGATAAAAAACTTATCGTAAAAGCTGATTATACTATGTCTGCAATATCAGGAATTGAAGGTTTAAGACCAACAATAAATATTATTAAAAAAACAAAACGAATCGCTATTGCAAATAAAGAATCTTTAATATGCGGATGGAGCTTGATACAAAAGGAATTAAAAAAACACAAAACAGAATTTATACCAGTCGACTCAGAACACTTCTCTATTTGGTCAGTAATTAAAGATTATCAAAAATCAGATATTGAAAAAGTAATTCTTACTGCATCTGGAGGACCATTTTTAAAGAAGAAAATAAAAAAAAATGTCTCTCTTAGAGATGCGATAAATCACCCTAATTGGTCAATGGGAAAAAAAATCTCAATTGATTCTGCAACCATGATGAATAAAATTTTTGAAATTATAGAAGCTAAAAAAATATTTGATATAGGACTAAGTAAATTTGAAATTTTAATTCATCCTAAATCTTATGTACACGCTATTGTTAAATTGAAAAACGGATTAATAAAAATAATTGCTCATGACACTGATATGAAAATACCGATTTCAAATTCTATTTACATGGGTGATAATAATCAAAATTATGCTAAGTCAAAAAAGATAAATATGAATGTTCTAAATTCATTAAATTTTCAAAAAGTGAGAATTAAAAAATTTCCAGTAATTAAAATTTTAAATAAAATTACAAAAAAAGAATCTTTGTTTGATACTGTGCTAGTTTCAGTTAACGATGAACTTGTGAATCTTTTTTTAAAAAACAAAATAAAATTTTTAGATATATCATCAAAACTTTGGTATTTAATAAATTCTCCATTTTTTTCAAAATTTAAGCATCAAAAGCCAAAAAATTTAGCTCAAATTGAAAAATTAAATGAGTTTGTAAGATTGAAAACAAGAGCTTTAAGTGTAATATCCCAAAAAAAATGAAATATCTATTTATAATTTTGTTAATCTTTAAACTAGCATTTACTTATGCATCAGGTGAGGTAATTAATAACATTGAAGTTAAAAACAATAAAAGAATTACTAAAGAAACAATTATTACATTTGGTGGTATTGAGTTAGGAAAAGACTACTCCCAACAACAATTGAACGATATTTTACTAGATCTTTATAGTACAAACTTCTTTTCAGATATTAAATTTAATTTACAAGGTAATACTCTTATAGTTGAAGTTGAGGAAAGAAAAATTGTTCAAAAAATTATTATAAATGGGATAAAGGCAAAAAAAACAAATGAATTAATTTTAAAAAATTTAAGTATTAGAGAAAAAAGTCCATATGTAAATTTTTTGGCAAAACAAGATATTAATAAAATCGAAAACGCCTTAAACAGCTCAGGTTATTATTTTAATAAAGTTGATGTAGAAATTAAAAACAATAATAATGATACAGTAGATTTAATATATAATATAAATCTAGGCGAAAAAGCTTTAATTAAAAATATAATTTTCACAGGTGAAAAATATTATAAAGATAAAAAACTAAAAAATATTATTGTAAGTGAAGAAAGTAAGTTTTGGAAATTTATTTCGAATAAAAAATACCTGAATCCTGACCAAATTGATTTAGACCAAAGATTATTAAAAAACTTTTATTTAAATAAAGGTTTTTATAACGTTCAAATAAAAAATTCGTCCGCTATCTTCAACGATAACCATTTTAATCTAATATATAATGTCAATGCAGGTAATATTTTTAATATAAGAAATACAAAACTTATTTTGCCAGATGATTTTGATAAAAAGGATTTTAAGGAAGTTGAAAGAATTTTAAAAGATTTAAAAGGTGAAAAATATTCTTTAAATAAACTTAATAAAGTTGTTAAACAAATCGATAAAATCTCAGTTTCAAGATTATATGATTTCATTGATGCCACTATTGAAACTAATATAATCGAGGATGATAAATTAGACATCTCTTTTGTTGTAAAGGAAAGTGAAAAATTTTATGTAAAAAAAATAAATATAATAGGTAATAATATAACTGAGGAAAGAGTGATACGAGACATGCTTGAAGTAGATGAGGGAGATCCCTTTAACAAACTATTACATGCAAAATCAATAAATAATATGAAGGGCAGAAATATTTTTCAAGAAGTGACTAGTGAAATTAAAGATACTCCAGATTCAAATTTAAAAAATATAAATATAACTGTTGAAGAAAAAGCAACAGGTGAAATATTGGTAGGTGCGGGTGTTGGTTCTGAAGGTGGTACTGCTCAATTTTCAGTTTCAGAAAATAATTTCCTTGGGAAAGGTATAAAGTTATCTACTAGTCTTAGAGCAAGTGAGGATCGTTTAAGAGGAAATTTTACTGTCACAAATCCAAATTTTAACTACTCAGATAAATCTCTTAGTACAGATCTTTTTTTGACAGATACAGATAAATTGTCAGACAATGGTTACAAATCAACAAATGCTGGGTTTAGTCTTGGTACAAGATTTGAACAATATGATGATCTTTTTTTTAAACCTACAATAAGAACAACTTATGAGGATCTAATTACAAATTCATCTGCAAGTGCTAGTTTAAACAAACAACAAGGATCGTATTTGACAACTGATTTTGTTTATATTCTTGATTTCGACAAAAGAAATCAGAGATTTCAAACATCAGATGGATTTCAGTCTAAATTTATCCAAAGCATTCCAATTATTTCAGAGAGCAATACAACCTTAAATGGATATCAATTTGATACATACCATTCATTCAATGATGTTAATACTAGTTTGGGATTATATTTAAGAGCTGTAACTGGCTTATCAGATGATGTTAGAATATCTGAAAGAGTTAAGTTGCCTCGAAAAAGATTAAGAGGTTTCCAGTCAGGAAAAATTGGGCCAGTTGATGACGGTGACCATGTAGGTGGAAACTATGCGGCTTCATTAAACTTTCAGACAAATTTACCTTTTCTGTTTCCAAGTTTTCAGAGCGTAGATTTTAATTATTTTGTTGATGCCGGTAATGTTTGGGGTGTTGACTATTCAAATTCTGTGGGCGACTCAAGTCAAATAAGAAGCTCAACAGGTTTTGGTCTTGAATGGTTTTCACCAATAGGACCTTTTACCTTCACACTAGCTCAACCATTATCAAAAGTAGATACGGACAAAACGCAAGGTTTTCAATTTAATTTAGGTACAACTTTTTAAATTTAATGAAGAAAATATTAATTAGTATTTTATTTTTTATTTTTCTTATTATCCCATCATATTCATATTCTAGCGAAAAAATTGTTTATCTTGATGTGGAGAAAATTATGCAGGAATCACTTGCTGGAAAATCTATAATAGCTCAACTAAAAAAAAAAAGAGAATCGTCGATATCTAAATTTAAAAAAAAAGAAAAAGATATTTTTGATAAAGAAAAAAAACTGATAGCACAAAAAAATGTTTTAAGTAAAAATGAGTTTGAAAGTAAAATCAAAGAGTTAAGAAATGAAATTTCTAATTATCAAAAGGAAAGGAATAAAGCTTCTAATAATATAGCTAAGTTAAGAATAAAAGCTTCTACAAAATTAATTAGTAATCTAACTCCTATTCTAGAGGAATATTCAAAGAAAAACTCTATAAGAATAATCATTCAAAAAAAACAAATTGTAATGGGAACAAAGGAAGACGATATAACTAAAGACATATTAGAATTGGTTAACCAAAAGATAAAAAATATTAAACTAGATTAATGAATAACAGTTTAACAAAAGAGCAAATAAAAGAACTTTTACCACATAGAGAGCCAATGTTGTTACTAGATGAATTGATTAACATAAAAAAACTACATTCTGCTACAGCTATAGTAAATGTGACAAAAAAAAGTTTTTTTGTTCAAGGCCACTTTCCAGGTCAACCTGTTATGCCAGGTGTATTAATCGTAGAAGCATTTGGCCAAGCTGCTGCAGCATTAACTGCAAATGGATTGGATAAAAAAACTTACGAGAATAAGTTAGTCTTTTTAATGAATATTGAAAAAGCAAGGTTTAGAAATCCTGTTATACCTGATTGTAAACTTGAACTAAATATTGAGGCTATCAGATCTCATGGTAGAGTATGGAAATACAAAGGGGAAGCATTTGTAAATAAGTTAAAAATGGCTGATGCTGTTTGGTCTGCTACAATTGTAGATAGGAAATAATTAGCAATAAAACTTGATAAGTAAAAATTAAAAGTATTTGTTATTAACTTAACATGACAAATCCTTTTTTTAAAAATCATGGGCCTATTACTTTAAAAGATATTTATAAAGTTCTAAAAATTAAAAAAGACAATACAAATTTAAAAGTTAAAATTTTTGATATTGCAGATTTAAATTCTGCTTCAAAAAAAGATATTACCTTTCTTCATTCAAATAAATATAAGTCTCAAGCCTCAATTACAAAAGCAGCAGCCTGCATCACAACAAAAAATTTACAGCATATTTTACCAAGTAAATGTGAAAAAATTATTGTTGAAAACGTTTTGATTAGCACTGCTAAGGTAACAGAAATTTTATACCCCGACTCTATCAATGACGATTTTGATATCACTGTCAAAGAAATATCAAAAACTAAATTTAAAAATAAAGTAAAATTTGGAAAAAATGTTCTTATTGGTTCTAATGTGAAGATTGGAAAAAACTGCTCAATTGGTCATAATACTATAATTGAAAAAAATGTTATTATTGGTGAAAATTGCTCAATTGGATCGAATACAATTATTAGAAATTCAATTTTAAAGAATCACATCAAAGTTTTAGATAGTTGTGTAGTAGGTAAAAAAGGTTTTGGATTCTTTCCCCATAATGGAAGTAATTATAGGTTTCCACAAATAGGAATAGTTCTTATTAATGATTATTCAGAGATTGGATGTGGAGCAACAATAGATAGAGGTTCTATTTCAAACACAATTATTGGTAAAAACACTTATCTTGATAATCAAATACATATTGCCCACAATGTTAAGATCGGAGATAACTGTATAATTGCAGGTCAAGTTGGTTTTGCTGGATCTTCAACTTTAGGTAATAATGTTATGATAGGCGGTCAAGCAGGTATCTCAGGACATCTTAAAATTGGAAATAATATTAAAATTGGAGGAGGCAGTGGAGTTATAAAAGATATCCCAGACAACAGTAGAGTTATGGGATATCCAGCAAAGGATTTAAAAGAATTTATTAAAGATAATAAATAAAAAAAATAAATTTATGATTCACAACACGGCAATTGTAGACAAAAAGGCTAAAATTTCAGCAAAAGCAATAATAGGACCTTATAGTATAGTAGGTCCGAATGTTGAAATGGGCGAAGGTGCTGAAATTCAATCTCATGTTAATATTACAGGAAATACAATTATTGGTAATAATACAAAAATTTTTCCATTTGCATCAATTGGAACAAACCCGCAAGATTTGAAATACAAAGGAGAGGGAACGAGATTAGAAATAGGAAGCAATAACATTATAAGAGAGCATGTAACTATTAATATAGGCACAGATGGAGGGGGCGGAATAACAAAAATAGGCAATAATAATCTTATAATGATAGGCGCTCACATTGCACACGATTGCATAGTTGGTAATAATGTGGTTATTGCTAACAGTGCAGCTATTGCTGGACATGCACAAATTTCAGATGATGTAATAATTGGGGGAAATTGTGGCATTCAACAATTTACAAGAATAGGCAGAATGGCAATGATAGGTGGTATGTCAGGGGTTTCCAGAGATGTAATTCCATACGGTTTATCATTCGGTAATAGAAACTATCTTGAAGGGATTAATCTCATTGGTTTAAGAAGAAAAAAAGTTTCAAATAAAGAAATTTTAGCCCTCTCAGAAGCTTATAAAGAAATTTTTAAGACAAAGTCTTTACATGAAAATTTAACAAAATTGAGCGAGTCTCTTAAGGTAAACACTTATGTGAGAGAGGTGATAGACTTTATTAACCATGATAAAAAAAGGCCAATTTGTACGCCATTAAGTAAATAAAATGATAGGTTTGTTCTTTGGAGACACTGATTTTCCAAAATTAATTTTAAAAAAGATAAAAAAAACTAAAAAAAAATACCTTATTTTAGATTTATCAAAGAAAAACATTTTCAAGAAAGATTTAAAGTCATTTAGAGTAAACATAGGACAGTTTGGATCTATTTTGAAATTGTTGAGAGAAAAGAAATGCAAAAAAGTAATATTTGCAGGTAAAATAGATAAACCTAATTTATCAAAATTAAAACTTGATCTGACCGGAATTTACTATCTACCAAGAATTATCAAAGCTTACAAAAAAGGAGATGCCGCTATATTAAAAGAATTAATAAACATTTTAGCTTTAGAAAAAGTTAAGGTTATCAAATCTACATTTTTTACTCCAGAACTATCATTAAAGAAAGGTAACTATACCAAATATAAACCTACAAAAGATGATTTAATTGATATTAAGAAAGGCGAAAATATTCTTAAAAAAACTAATGCCTTTGACCATATTCAAGCAATTGTTGTAAGGGAAAATTCAGTTTTTAAAGAAACCTCAAAGGGTACTAAAAATTTAATTAAAAAAATGAATAAAACAAAAATCAAAAGAGGTGTATTAATTAAATATCCAAAGAAAAAACAAGATATGAGAGTTGATTTACCCACAATAGGTTTGGATACTTTAAAGGATTGTAAAAAAGCAGGTCTTAAAGGAGTAATTCTCAAAGATAAACAAAATATTTTTTTAGAAAAAAAAAAATGCATTAATTTCGCCACTAAAAATAAGATATTTATATTAGTAAAATGAAAAAAATCTTTGTTTTAACAGGGGAAGCTTCAGGGGATAAATTGGCATCAACAGTAATTGAAAAAATTCAAAAACAAAATAATAATGTCAAGTTTTTATCAGTCGGTGGATCAAATTTAACAAGTTTGGGCATAAATTCAATTTTCAATATTGAACAAATTACTTATATGGGTTTTACAAGCGTTTTATTAAATATTTTTAAAATTAAAAAAAAAATTGATTTCACCGTAAAAGAAATTATAAAATTTGACCCTGATATATTATTTAGTGTAGATAGTCCTGATTTTACTTTACGTGTTGCCGAACGAGTAAAAAAAATTAATGCTAATATTAAAACTATTCATTATGTTGCACCTCAAGTATGGATTTGGAGAGAGGGAAGAGTAAAAAAATTTAAAAATTTTATTGATCATTTTTTATTATTATTTGATTTTGAAAGAAAATATTTTGATAGAGAAAATATCCCGAATACATTTGTAGGACATCCTTTATTAGAAAAAAATAAGACTAAAATTGATATATCTCATATTTCTAGAGGAAAAAAAATAATTTCTATATTTCCAGGAAGTAGACTTTCAGAGCTGAAGGTACTTTTACCTATTTTAATTGATTTCATAAAGTTGATGAACAAGAAATTTAAAGATTTTGTTTTTGTATTTCATTCAACATTAGAAAATATTAATTTTATTACTGAAAAACTGGAAAAATCAAATTTAGACAATTGTGATATTGTAGTGGATAAAGATATTAAGTCTGAGGTACTGCTTAATTCAGTTTTTGCTGTATCAAAATCAGGCACTGTTTCTTTAGAAATTTGTAATGCAAAAGTACCTTCTATTATTATTTATAAGATAAATTACATTAATTATTTTATAATGAAGTTTCTTGTTAAAGTTAAGTTCGCTAATATTATAAATATAATAAATAATAGAGAAATTATTCCAGAACTTTTACAAAACGAGTGTAATTCTAAAGAAATTTATAAATCGACTGTTTACTTCCTTAAAAATCCCAAATTTGCACAAAATCAAGTTGATGAATGCTCAAAAACGCTTGATCAAATAAGACCAGAAAGTTCTTCAAGTGATGAGGCCGCAAAAGTCTTAAATAAATATCTTATTTCCTAATCTTTTAATAACTTCGTCTTTACCTAAAGAAACAATAATATCATAAATACCTGGTCCATATTTAGATCCTGTTAATGCAATTCTTAATGGCTGACCAACACCTTTGAAATTTGTTTTATTAGACTTAATTAACTCATTTACCAGCGGTTCTAAATTCTCTCGACTAAATTTTGATATTTTTTTTACTTTATTTGTAAATTCGGCTATTATTTTTTTTGATGTTGCATCTATTAATTTTAAATCTTCATTATTGAACTGAATTTTGTCAAAAAGTAAATATTTTGAATTATTGAAAATATCCTCTAATGTTTTTGCTTTATTTTTAAGGAATATAAGGGATTTTTTTATTTGATCTTCTTTTTCAGGAGGTATTTTTTCTTTATAATTTTCACAAAATTTTTTTAATTGATCAAATAAATTATCCTCTTTCATATTCTTAATATAATATTCGTTCATTGATAAAATACGGTCTAAATCTAATTTAGAGGGAGATTTTCCAATACCCTCTAAATTAAAGTGTTTGATGCTTTCTTCCAAATTAAAAATCTCTTTGTCTTTAAAAGACCAACCTAATCTTAACAAATAATTTCTTAAAGCTTCTGGCATTATTCCAATTTTTGAATAATCATCTAATGTAGAATCTTTATCTCTTTTTGATAATTTTTTACCTTCTTTTGTATGAATTAAAGGTATATGAGCAAATACTGGGAGATCCCAATTCATAGCCTCATATATCTGTATTTGTTTAAAAGTATTTATTTTATGATCGTCTCCCCTAATGATATGTGTTACATTCATATCGTGGTCATCAACAGTCACTGATAAATTATATGTTGGGGTACCGTCATTTCTCAAAATTATAAAATCTTCAATCGTATTATTATCTATTTCAACATCTCCTTGCACTAAATCTTTTAATTTGGATTTACCGTTTATCTTACTTTTAAATCTGATTACTGGTTTAATATTTTTTGGAGCCTCGTCCTCACTCTTATCCCTCCATTTCCTATCGTAAATATATGGAATTTTTTTTTGTTTAGCTCTTTTCTTTTGTTCTTCAATTTCATCGTTTGAGCAATAACATTTATAAGCTTTTCCTTTCTTTAAAAGATCCTCCACAATTTTAACATGGTCACTTATTTTGGTTGACTGTATATACTCATTGCTATCATAATTTATTCCAATCCATTTTAAGGATTCAATAATTTGAGTTTGGTATTCTTTTTTTGACCTTTCTTTGTCTGTGTCTTCTATTCTTAGAAGAAAATTTCCACCCTTATTTTTTGCAAATAACCAATTGAATAAAGCGGTTCTTACTCCACCTATATGAAGCGGCCCCGTAGGCGATGGAGCAAATCTTGTTGCTACTTTTGACATTAATAATGTTTAGACTATTTTTTTAGAAGTTTCTATATAAAGATACTAGAACACCTTGAACTTTTACTCTATCAGGACCAAAAATTTTAGTTTCGTAATTTCTATTTGCACTCTCAAGCGCTATAGTTTTACCTTTTCTTCTAATCCTTTTTAGCATTGCCTCATGGTCGTCAATTAATGCAACTACAATTTTTCCATTTTCAGCAGTATCGGCTTTTTTTACAATAACTGTGTCACCATTATTTATTCCAGCTTCTATCATAGAGTCACCTTGAACTTTAAGGCCAAAAAATTCTCCATTTTTCTCAATATTTGCTGGAAGGGGAATTCTGCTCACTTCATTTTGAATAGCTTCAACTGGTGTACCGGCTGCAATCTTCCCTAAAACTGGAATTTCGTTTTCATTATCTGACGTTTCGTCAAGTCCTCCCTTTATTACACTTGGGGAAAATGAATTATAAATATCATTAGCTGAAGCTGTTTCAGGTAATTTTACAACCTCTAATGCTCGTGCTTTATGAGCCAATCTTTTAATAAAACCTCTCTCTTCTAACGCACTTATTAATCTATGTATTCCTGACTTAGATTTAAGATTTAAAGAGCTTTTCATTTCTTCATAAGAAGGAGAAACACCACTGCTTCTTAGCTTCTTATTGATGAACATTAATAAATTTTTTTGTTTTTTAGTAAGCATAGAACAAATTACGTACATTTATGTTCTACAAAAGTTCTTATCAATTAACAATAGAAAAAAATTGAGGAAATATGGGGTTTTTATCCCTATAATACTGAAAAAATAGAATTATTGTCCAAATCTTTTAATAGTGATTCACCAATAAGAAAAGTTTTGATGGAGGTTTTGTTTGAGATTTCTAATAGTTCGTCTTTTGTTTTTATTCCACTTTCAGAAATTAAAGGCCCGGGATGAGTAACCAAAACGTCATGAATATCGTAAGTTGTATTTATTTCAGTTTTGAGAGTTTTAAGATTTCTATTGTTTATTCCAATTAAGCAATCTTTAAATTTTAATGCTCGTCTGGCTTCTTCAACAGTGTGAACTTCAACAATTATTGACATGTTTAATCTTAGCGCCTCTTCATGTAATTCATTTGCTACCTTATCAGAAACTCCAGCTAATATAATTAATATTGCGTCTGCTCCATAACTTTTGGCTAAAGATACTTGAAATTTATCGATAAAAAAATCTTTACAAAGAGTTGGTAATTTTATTTGCTGCTTGATTTTGCTTATATGAATTAAATTTCCGTAAAAAAAATCTTCTTCAGTTAAAACAGATAAACATGTTGCTTTATTTTTATTATATGTAGAGGCTATTTCCACAGGATCATAATTTTTGATTATTATACCCGCTGACGGACTAGCTTTTTTAATTTCGGCAATAATTGAAAATTTATTTTCTTTGATATTTTCCTCAATTTTTCCTTTAAAATTTATAAAAGTATTATTTGTTTTAATTAAATCATTCAAGGATTCCAATGTAATAGTTTTTTTGAGTTTTTCTATTTTCTCAGTTTTGTTTTTAATTATTTTTTCAAGAATGTTTTCAGGCATTTTGTATTTTTACTAAATGTTTATATGAAGCCCCTGACTTTATAAAATCTCTTGCATAGTTGTATGCTTGTTCATAATTTTCGTATTTTTCTGATACAATTAATCCTGCGGCAGCATTCAAGCATACTGCTTTCGAAAAATCATTGTCCTCACCTTTAAAAATTTCTAACATTTTATCAGCATTAAATTTAGCATCTTGCCCAACAAGATTTTCAAATTTATCAGCGTTTATTTTTAATTTTTTTGGGTCTATTGTAATTTCAGTGATCTTATTATCTTTTAATTGCATCACATTAGTTTTTGCATATGGTGATATTTCATCTAAACCATCATCACTGTTTACAATCCATGCAAACTTAATATCTAAACTTTTTAAAGCATTTGCAAATATCTCCAAAAGTTTTTTATCGAATACGCCAATTACTTGTTTTTTTACTAATGCAGGGCTACTTAGTGGTCCAATCATATTGAAAATTGTTCTTTTTCCAATCTTTTTTCTAGTTGGTCCGACAAATTTCATTGCACTGTGGTAGTTCGGTGCAAACATAAAACCAAAATTGTTTTTACTTATTTGTTTTTCAATTTCATTTGAGTCTAAATTAATATTTATATTGAGTGCCTCCAATACATCACCTGATCCACATTTTGATGAAACAGCTTTGTTACCATGTTTTGCTACTTTAATATCCATACTAGCCAATAATAGAGCTGATGCGGTAGATATATTTAAAGTGTTCATACCATCTCCACCCGTACCACATGTATCAATACAATCTTCTACATTTACCCTTTTTGATTTTTCCCTTAATACGTAAACACCCCCAGCTATTTCATCAGAAGACTCACCTTTATTTGATAACAGAGTTAAAAAATCAAATATCTCTTGATCATTAGCTTTTCCTTCCATTAACATTTTAAAAGCTTCTTTACTCTCTGAAAAAGTTAAATCTTGTTTTGCTCCTATTATGTCTATGAATTGTTTCATTTGTTTTTAAATCTAATAAAGTTTTTTAAAATTTTTATTCCAAGTTTTGTTTTAATACTTTCAGGATGAAATTGCACCCCATGTACATTATGTTTTTTATGTTTAACTCCCATTATTAAACCGTCCTTTGTTTCTGCAGTGATTTCCAGGTCTTTTGACAGTGTTTTTTTGTCAATTATCAAACTGTGATATCTAGTTGCTTCAAAGTTTTTAGGTAAATTTTTCAGTATTCCAGTTTTTTTAGATATTATTCTACTTGTTTTCCCGTGCATTAATTTTTTTGCTTGAATTATTTTAGATCCAAAAACTTGACCTATTATTTGATGTCCGAGGCAAACTCCAAGAATAGGTAATTTGTTATGAAATTCTTTTACAATTTTCAAACAATTTCCAGATTGATTTGGGTTCCCTGGTCCTGGAGAAATAACAATTCTATCAAATCTTTTCTTGATAATTTCTGAGGAATTTATTTTATCATTTCTATAAACTTCTACTTTAGTTTTTAGAGCAGACAAGTAGTGGTACAAATTATATGTAAAACTATCGTAGTTATCAATAAGAAGTATTTTCATTTTTCTAAAGACTTTATTAAAGCTTTTGCTTTATTAATTGTTTCATTATATTCATTTATTGGCTTGCTATCCGCAACAATTCCAGCGCCTGCCTGAACATAAAATTTGTTATTTTTTGTTATTGCTGTTCTTAAAGCTATACAAGTATCGAAATCTCCGTTTGCAGAAAAGTAACCGATCCCTCCTGCGTAAATTTTTCTACTATTTTTTTCAAGTTCATCAATTATTTCCATCGCTCTTATTTTAGGTGCGCCCGAAACTGTGCCTGCTGGAAACCCAGCCATTAAGACCTCAAATTTTGAGAATTTTTTATCATAGACACCTGTTACGTTAGATACGATATGCATAACGTGTGAATATTTTTCAATTTTAAATTTTTCAGTAACTTTTATCGTATTTATCTTTGAAACTTTTCCTGCGTCATTTCTGCCTAAGTCGAGAAGCATAAGATGTTCAGACAATTCTTTTTTATCATTGATTAGATCTTTTTTTAATAAATTATCCTCTTTATTATTTCTTCCCCTAGGTCTTGTTCCTGCAATTGGTCTTACAGTAATTACATTATTTCTTAATCTAACCAATATTTCTGGACTTGCTCCAATAATTTGAAAGTCATTAAAATTAAAGAAAAACATAAACGGTGAAGGATTAGTAACTCTTAATTTCTTATAAATTTCAATTGGTTTTTTTGTAAGTTTTGACTCAAATCTTTGGCTTAAAACAACCTGGAATATGTCACCTTTCTTTATATATTGTTTGGCTTTGTTAACAATTTGGAAAAACCTTTTTTTAGAAATGTTTGATTTAACGCTAAACTTTTTATTTGAGTTATTCTTTTGAAATTTAGAAACTTTTGAACCTATCAATAAACTATTGATTTCATCTTGTATTTCAAAATACTTTTTCTTTAAGTTATTAATTTTAATATCAGAAAAAATATTTTTGACGAAAAAAATTTCCTTTTTAACATTGTCATGTATTATTAGGGTAGTAGGTCTAATCAATCTAATATCTGGTAGTTTAAGATCATTCTTACAAGAATTTTTAATTTTTTCTATATATCTAATTGCATCATAAGAAAAGTATCCAGCTATCATACTACACATAGGCGGTAATGAAGATGGGATGTTAAATTTAAAATGATCTATTATTTTACTTAATATAATCTTTGGATCACCTTTAATTATTTTTTTCCTTCCAAATATAATTGAAGAAACTCTCTTTTGATTGAACTCCCATATTTTATCTGGTTCTTTACCAAAAATTGTGTATCTACCTTTTATTTTACCTTTTTCTACAGACTCAAAAATAAAACTATTCTTATCTATTAGAAAGTTATTGATCAAATTTTCAATCTCAAAAGATCTTTTGGATTTAATTTTATAGAATAAAACTTGATTTTTTTTTTGGTTATGTTTTTTTTTAAATTCTTTT
>CACHQX010000001.1 GCA_902582235.1 uncultured Pelagibacteraceae bacterium | reverse complement strand
ATATTGATGCGAGGTTAAGTTTTTACTCATTCATACCGGGTAATATTTCTGAAAAAACTTCAAAAAAGATTGTTGATTATTGGTCAAAAATTTTAATATCAAAACCTTACTTACACGATAAAATTGAATTTGAAATTGCTGATGGAAGTTTTGACGCTTTCACTAAGGATAAAATAAAAGATAATTACAATTTTCTGAATAAAATTGAAAAAAAAAAATATCTTTTTTGTCTCAAACAAATTACGGAAAATCAGGTAAAGAACTTTCTGTTAGAATTTGAAAAAAATAATAAAAAGTTAAAAAAACTTGAGTCATCAAGAATTTTATTAGTTGAAACTTTTTTAAAAAACAAAAAAAACTTTAATTCTTTAATGAATAGTTTCCTTACAAAAATAAAAAAAAATGGGATCGTACCATTTGCAAAATATGCAAGAAATGCTTTTATAGCAAAAAAGATTTTAATTTCATTAAAATCTAAGAAATATATCAATTCATTTAAGATGAATAAAATTTTAAATTCACTTAATACTATTACTTCTCAATATCTATCACATTCTAAAAATAAAAATAAAAATATTGAAAATAAAATAGCTTTTGAAAATTTGTTTTTTCATTTAAGACCAGGTACTTACGATATCACAGTTAAACGATCTATCCCAAGTATTAAAAAAAGAGATATAAGTAGTTTGAATTCAATTCTTTCATTTAAAGATGTATCAAAAAATCTGCTATCATCAGTTGAGATAAAAAAAATTGACAAATTTTTGAAAAAAAATGACTTGAAATTTAACGCCATTAAACTTTATAATTATATTGTTTTGTCTTTAAAACTTAGAGAAAATTCAAAATTCATTTTTACTAGAGCACTAAGTGATTATCTTCAAATAATCGAAAAATGGGGACAGAGAAGATCATTAAATGTTGAAAAACTGTGTAATTTTGATGTTCAAAATATTTTAAGAAGTATTAAAAACCCTCAAAAAAAACTTAATGATGATGTTTTTCAAAATCAAAGAATTATTAATTCAGTTTGCAAATTGCCTTATCTTATTACAACCAACTCTGATTTCTTTGTGGCCTCGATTTTGATTTCAAAACCAAACTTCATAACTGAGAAAAAAGTGATTTCTAAAACTTATAATTTAAGAAAAGAACAAAACACCAATGCAATAAATGGAAAAATAGTTTTAATTGAAAATGCAGATCCAGGATTTGATTGGATTTTCAATTATAAGATAAAGGGACTAGTAACAAAATATGGTGGTGTAAACTCACATATGTCAATAAGATGTCTTGAACTTAATATTCCCGCAGCTATAGGGGTCGGTGATGAAAGTTTTGATAAACTAATTTTAGGAGATCAAGTAATTTTGAATTGTAAAGAAAATAGAATTTTTTTAAATTAATGAGTGTTATTATTTCCAGTAATTATAAAAAATATCATAAAACATATATTGATTTTATAGATCACTATTGGATAAGTTATTTTAAACTTAAAAAAATATCCTTTTTTTTAATACCAAATATAGCTAACTACAAAGAAAATTTTTCTAAAAATAAAATAAGATTAGTGATTTTGCCCGGAGGTAATGACGTCTATTCAAAAAATAAAATCTCAAGGATAAGACTTAAAGTTGAGTTTAAACTTATAAAATATGCGTTAAAAAACAATATTCCAATTTTAGGCATTTGTAGAGGCATGCAAGTAATAAATTTATTTTTTAAAGGTAAACAAAATAGAATTTATGGACACATGAAGAATAGTCATAGAATTTATTTTGAAAAAAAAATTTTTGGTAAAAAATTTATGTATGTAAATAGTTTTCATAATTTTGGCATTCCATTAAAAAAAATGTCTAACAAATTTGATGTAATTGCTTTAGATAAAGATAAAAATGTTGAAATATTTAAGCACAAAAGAAAAAATATTCTTGGATTAATGTGGCATCCTGAAAGAAATAAAACTTATAATCAACTAAATTTGATTATAAAAAAACTTAAAATTAAATGAAGATTATTTTATTATGTGCTGGAAAAAGTAGAAGAACAAATCTTGGATATCCAAAATGTTTATATAAATTTAATGATGGAGAAATGCTTATTGAAAAGAACCTCAAAATCCTACGTAATTGTGGTTTCAAAAATTATCAAATTTATTTTGCAACCGGTTTTAAGTCTAAACTTATTAAAAATAAAACTTTAGATAAATATAAATATATTTTTAATAAAAATTTTAATTCTACAAATATGGTTTATTCATTTAATCAAGTTTTGAAAAAAATAAAACCAGATGAAACTATAGTTATTTATTCAGATATTTTATTTGAAAAAAAATGTTTAAGTAAAATAATAAAAAGTAAACATTCGATTTCCACTGTTATCGATACAGATTGGAAAAAAAAATGGAAAAAAAAATCAAATTTTTTAAATGATTTAGAGGTTCTTAAAATCAATAAAGGTAAAATTTATTCTCTTGGCAAAAAAACATTTAGTTTGGAAAATATTGATGGAAGATTTTTGGGTATTACGAAATTTTCAAAAAAAACAATTAAATATTTAAAAAAAAGACTTGTTAATAAAATACTTAAAAATAACAAAAAAATTGATTTCACTAATTTTTTGATGGAATTGATAAAAAATAATTTAGAGATAAATGCTATTTCTGAAAAATTTAATTGGCATGAGTTTGACACTCCAAAAGACTTTAAAACCTTCCAAAAAATTTAGAAGAAGTAAGTTTATTTATTTATACGGGAAACCATATTTTTCAATAATTCTTTTTATTTGAACATCATTAAAGTTTTGTTTTACATTTTTTTTCCATAGGCCAGATTTTATCACTTTTATTAAAGTATATTTCGTTTCTATTCCTGAGTGTCTTATTTTTTTATCATTCAATTTCGCCATCCAATTTAACCAGATATCATCAGCAGATGGACAAAGTTCCATAAAACTTTTTTTATTAAAAATGTCTTTGTAAAAACATTTTGGTGGAAAGAGAGTTCCGCCCCCGCTTGTAAAAAAACTTAAATCATTTTCACCTAAGAAATTTTTTTCCCACTTATCGTATGAGTCTGGTAAGGAATTTTTCAATTTTATCTCGTGAATTCTGTTAGCGATTATATCATTAGGATATTTTTTGGATTTTAAAATTAAAGCTTCCAATGAATTTTCTGGATATATTATATCATCATCAAAGGTAGCTATAAATCTGTTGTCATCTTCTCTTAAAGAGGGAATAATTTTTTTGTATGAATAAAGACCGTTCTCACAAATTTTAATCTTCACATCTTTTAAATTATATATTTTGTCTGGTAGTAAAGATTTGTCATTTTCTTCTATCCAAACTTCAATCTTATCAGGCAAAATAGATTGATTTCGGAGTGAATACAAAACCAAAGGCAATGTTCTAAATCTTTTTGAGTAAGATGTAAGAGATATTAATAATTCTTTATTCAAGGTATGTTTTCTTTTTTTTTCAATATTAATTTTTCCAATAGAAGCGTAAGCTCTTTTTATTTTAAAAAAATATTTTAATTTTAAATATGTATCAATTATTAAGGATTTTAAGAACTTGTTGTCTATGGTAATAACGATATTTTTTATTTTTTTTAATAACATAATTTTAACAAATTATATAATTACCTTACAAATACTTAATGATTATATATATAATTAAATATTGTTAAATAACAGCTTTGAATGAATATTGTTATTATATCTAACTCAGCAGCACCATCAAAAAATGCCAGCAGTCTTCAAGTTTCCAAATTATGCGAAGCTCTTTCTATTCTCAACCATAAAGTAACTTTAATATTACCAAATACTGGCACTGGTCAAAATTATTTTAATTTTTACAATATAGATAAGAAATTTAAAATATTAAGACTTAAATTGTTCGAAAAATTTCCAACAGGCATAAGGTATTATTTATTTTCTTTAATAGCAATTTTTAAAAGTTTTAATTTTAATCCAGATTTATTCATTACAAGAAATTATTTTGCAGCATTCGTATTAAGTATATTTAAAAAAAAAGTGATACTTGAAATTCATGATACACTTGAAATTGAAGGTAGGTTCATCAAAATTTTACAAAGGAAATTAAATTTTCTAAATTTTAAAAAAATAATCAAAATTACAGTCACCACAGAAACTTTAAAAAAATATTTTATGGATAACTGGGATGTAAATGAAAAAAAAATACAAGTCTTACATAATGGGACATCTTTAAAACCGCGTTTTAAATTCAATCATAATAAAAATATTAAAATAGGATATTTTGGTTCAATTTATAAATCAAGAGGAATAGAAATGATTTTGAAACTTTGTAAACTAAATAAAGAAAATGACTATATTGTCTATGGGGGAACAAAGAAAGAGGTTAAAAAAATAAAATCATCCTTTTTTGGTAAAAATCTCATTATCAATAGCCACGTTCCATTTAAAGAAATATCTAATAAGATTAAAAAAATTGATGTTTGTATTTTACCATATACAAAAAGAATTACTGTTTCGGGTGATGTTGGAGACATTTCTAAATATACCTCCCCATTAAAAGTTTTTGATTATATGATAAACGGCAAACTTATTATATGTTCAGATTTACCAGTATTAAGAGAAGTATTAAAAAATAACTTTAACTCTATCCTTGTTAAAAATTTTAATAATTCTAATAGTTGGCTTAAAATAATAAAATATGTTTCAAAAAACTTTCAAAGATATAATCAAATAAGGTATAACGCCTTTATGTTTGCAAAAAAAGAAAATATGCTGTGGAGAGTAAAAAAAATTTTAGAAAACTAGCAAATTAATTGGAACAATATGAAAAAGATAATTGGTCAACCAGAAAAAACTAACTCAAAATTAATTGATTTAATAAAAAGAACAAAAATTAATAACTATTACATCAAGAATCAAAAAGATTTTAGAAACAGAATAATTGAAGATATTAAAATTAATGATGATATCTTAGATATTGGAAAAGGAATGCGTGATAAATTTACAAAAATTAAAGCAAAAAAAATATTGACTGTTGATGTAAATGATTTTGGGGATTATCCAGATATAGTCTATGATATATGCAGTGAGCTGGATGAAACACTAATAAAAAAATTTGATAAAATAATTTGTATTGCTGTATTAGAACATGTCTATGATCCCTTTCAAGCTGTAAGAAATATTAGGATGATGCTCAAAGATAACGGTGTTTTGTATGGTTATGTTCCTTACCTATTTTATTATCATGCTCCTACTGATCTAAAATTTCAGGATTACTTCAGATTCTCAAAAGATGCTTTGTCATACTTATTCAAAGATTTTAAAAATTTGGAAATTTTTCCTATTAGGGGCAGAATATCAACACCATTAAATATATTATTTCAGCCAAGGTGGAAAAGACACATTGAAAAAACAGGCATTAACATTCTATTAGATAAATTTACGAGTGACACTAAAAACATTGAACAATGTAGTGGCTTTAATTTTATAGTAAAAAAATAATTACCTAAATCCGTATGATTTATTAAGGAACATATAATTATGAAAAAAAATATTTTTTACTGGTCTCCATGCCTTAATCCAGTGGGAACTATTAAATCGACAATAAATTCGGCAACTTCGTTGAAACAATTTAATAAAGATTATAATGTATCAATTATAAATGTCTGTGGTGAATGGGATGAATATAGAGAAACCATTGATGAAAACTCAATTAATTTAATTGATTTAAACTTTAAATATTTCAAAATTCTACCTAAAAAAGGGTTCCTTGGTAGTAGAATTTCTTATATCTTAATATTCATCTTGTCATTTTTCCCACTTATTTTTATGTTGAAAAAACAAAAGCCCAACAAAATTATATTACATTTAATAACCTCACTTCCATTATTACTTTTAAAACTATTTAATTTTAAAACTGAATTTATTTTAAGAATTTCCGGATACCCAAGGTTGAATATAGTTAGAAGAATTTTTTGGAAATTTATTTCAAATGAAATTAAGATAATAACGTGCCCAACTTTAGATCTTAAAAAGAAACTCGAAAATCAAAGAATATTCAGTCAAAAAAATTTGTATTATTTACCAGATGCAATAATAAAAATTAAAAATTTTGAAAAAAATAATAGAATTCCTGCCGATCTAATAGCAATAAATAACAAAAGAATAATTTTATCAGCTGGCAGATTAACAAAACAAAAAAATTTTTCTTATTTAATTGAAGAATTTTCAGAATTTTTAAAAGAAAATAACGATTTTATTTTAATCATATTGGGAGAGGGTGAGGAGAAGAGAAAACTCGTTAAGTTAATTGATAAAAAAAAATTGAAAGAAAAAATTTTTTTACTCGGTTTTAAAAGGGATATTGTAAATTACATGAAAAATTGTGAAATTTTTGTATTAAGTTCATTATGGGAAGAAGTAGGTTTTGTTATTGT
The DNA here is from genome assembly GCA_902582235.1 of uncultured Pelagibacteraceae bacterium. Taxonomy (GTDB): domain Bacteria; phylum Pseudomonadota; class Alphaproteobacteria; order Pelagibacterales; family Pelagibacteraceae; genus Pelagibacter. Next base: position 248,325 of record CACHQX010000001.1, on the reverse strand, counting down.
TGAAGCGGCAATGAGTAATGCTTATGTAATTTCAAGTGACTGTCCAAATGGACCTAAAGAATTTTTAAACGATGGAAAAAATGGTTTATTATTCAAAAATAATCATAAAAAGAGTCTCTCAAATAGTTTAAAAAACTATTGTAGTTTAAGTGAAAAAAAGGTTTTTTCCGATAAAGTTATTTTAAAGAGAAATGCACAAAAATATACAATGTTTAGACACTATTTAGCACTTGATAAGATATTAAATATTAATTAAAAAAAAATATTTATTAATTTTTTTATATTTCTAAAAATTTTATTCAATACTACAAACTCATGAGAGGAAGGAAACTAATAACTTTTTTCTCATAGTTATTTGTTTGTTTTTTTTATAAGAATGGAGTCAAAATAAAAAAAATTTTTTATATCTTTTAAAGCATTAATTATACTAAAATTGTATCGAGATCTAAAATTAATTATTTGTAAATTAGAATTACTCGTCATAGCTTCAAAACTTTTTTTTCTAAATAAATTTATATGCTCTAGAGGATGTACACAATCATTTTTTGGTTTATAACTTTTATTTAATTTTAAATTGAAAAGGAAACTACTAGGAAATCTTAAGAAAATGTAACCGTCATATTTCAATATCTTGGACAAATTAAATAATGTATCTCTTGGATTTGAAATGTGTTCAAAAGTTTGTTCTGAAAATATAAAATCAAAGTTCTCTTTAACTGACAGAAGATCTGATATTACATTAATTTCTTTATTCTTCATAAAATCTATTCTTGACTTCGAAATTTCAAAAGCAGATACATTAAAATTATTCTTTTTTAAATAGTTTAACCAGAAACCCCACCCAGCGCCAAATTCCATTATTTTTATTTCCTCATTATTTTTTTTAAAAAGTCCTTTTATCAGTCCTATTTCATAATCTAATTTAATTATATTTTTCTTTTCAAAATCTTCTTTTTTCGCCAAACTTTCATCTTTATCAATTATTTCCTCATATAACTCAAAGGAGAAATTACTATCTGGTATTTGTTCTTGAAAGATTGTTTTACAGATATTGCATTCTAATAAAACAAACTTAAATTTCTCTAATTTTTTAATATTGATTCTTTCTTTATAATAAGAAGTTAAAAAATTTTGCATTTTTTCCGAGCTATAAGGCAAGGAATAAATTTCATTAAAATTCTTTTCGCCGCAGCTTGGACACTTTTTTCTATTTTCTAGAGTCAGTTTAAACTCCTATAATTTTGCAAGATAACATATAAAATACATTAAAATAAATTATATTACTTAGTAAATTTACATATAAATTATGTTATTTAATGTAAACAATTATATTTAAACCAAAATTCAAAATGGAAAAACTTAAATTTACAAGAGATATTGCGCAGTTAGCGGTTCTACAAAGAATAGAACTTGCAAACCAATTTTTAATGAGGATAAGAAAATTATTTGGAAGATACCTATTTTCAAAAATTTTTTCAAAATATTTGATAGATACGATAAAGGTATCAGGAAAATATTCCAAACTTATAAATGACGAATATGAGAACATTAAAGGTTTCTTAGTAGATGGACAACAAATTTTAAGTATTGGAGGAGGAATAGGTGGTCTAGAGCTTTATATTTTAAAAAAATTTCCTAATACAAAAATAGATTTAATAGAAAAAAACTATGTTTCAAATAAAATAAAATATGGATGGGATTATAAAAATAATGAAGCCTATAACAATTTATCAACAACAAAAGAATTTTTTAATCTTAATGGCATCAATGATAACCAATATAAAATTTATGATTTTGACAAAAAAAACTTTCCATTAAAAAATTACGATTTAATAATTTCTTTATACTCGCTTGATTATCACTATGACTTTAATTTTTACTCTAGTTATTTAAATTCTGTTTCAAAAGAAAATACAAAAATTATTTTCGATACAATAAGACCAGACTTTTTTTATAATATTTTCGAAAGATTGTCTGTCATCAAAGAAAATAAATTGACAGTTCATAAATCAAAAAGAATTAAGTGTGAAAAGTTTAAATTAAAACATGAATAATATAAAAATAATTATTCCAACAGTATTATTATCTTTCTTGCCTATCTCAATAATTTTAGGCTCAAGTGTTTCACTGATTAATACTGTGTTATTTGGTCTATGCTTTATATTAATTTATTTTATTAAAAATGATATTAGAATTTACGATTTTAAACCAGTTTTACTTTTAATTATTCTCAATTTGTATCTTGTATTTAATTCTCTTATCTCAAACGATATAATGTCGGGAATTTACAGAAACTTTGGTTTTGTAAGATTTATCTTATTCTTTCTAATGATAAACTATCTTTTTTTTATTAATGAGAAAAATTTAAGCATTCTAAAAATTTGGAGCATAATATTCTTCGTAGTACTGATTGACGTTTATATCGAAAGATTTACTGGGAGTAATATTTTAGGTTTTGGAGGAATAGAAAATGCTATTAATGCCCAAACTCGAGGTTATAGAGTTGTAAGTTTTTTTAAAACAGAACCAATCCCTGGAGCATTTTTATGTGGTTTCTCTTTTATAGTTGTAGGATTTGTATTAAATTTTTTAAAATCGAAAAAGATATTAAAACTGCTTGGATTCCTTATTATTTTTTTTTGTTTAGTTGGAGTAATGGTTACAGGCGAAAGATCTAATGGTTTAAAAGCTTTGATAGGATTTTCCATTTTCATTTCAATAATTGATTACGTAAAATTAAGAGACAAAATTTTAGTTTTCTCAACACTTTTTATAATTTTCCTATTAACTGTAAATTTCTCAGATTATGTCAAATATAGGTACATTGATCAGCTATACATAAAAATAAATACAAAAGATGAAAGAGAAAAGTTTTTAAATAATAGTCTTTATATAAAATTATATAAGTCAGGATTTTATGTTTTTAAAAACAACCCTTGGTTTGGAGTAGGTAATAAAAATTACAGAGTTGAAACATGCGATACTGATAAAAATTCAATTCATAATGAGTATTATTGTTTAACTCATCCTCATCAAATCTATATTGAGATGTTGTCTGAGCATGGCATTGTCGGCACAATAATTATCATGGGAATAATTTTCTACCTTGCTTTTAGATTGATAAGAAAAATAATAGATACAAGGAATTATATTCAGGCAGGGTGCCTTATATTTTTACTAATAAATTTTGTTCCAATTTTACCAAGTGGATCTTTTTTTAATAATTTTAATATTACATTATTTATGATTAATTTCTCATTAATGTATGCAATAAATAAGGAAACTAATATTTTTTTTAAAAAAAATTAATGATATAAGTATTTTAATTTTCGGGCCGTTAGCTCAATAGTAGAGTACTGCATTGACATTGCAGGGGTAGTTGGAGCGTAACCAACACGGCCCACCACCTTCATTTCTTGAATAGAAAAGAAAAAAGAGGTAAAAATGTTAGTAAGGGCCTGTAGCTCAGTTGGTTAGAGCAGTACACTCATAATGTATTGGTCCCAGGTTCGAGTCCTGGCGGGCCCACCAACCAAACTTTAATTTTCTAAGAACTTATTAAGATTTTCAAACAAAGCTTCAATATTATCGTTATTGTTTGATATTATAGAATTAAACTCTTCCTTTTGAGCTCGAGCTAGACTTACCCCCTCTATAGATAAGTCTCTGATTAAAGGATTTTCAGGATCTTTTGTGTATACTCTCCAATCTATTTTGACCTCTGGTCTATCTGATGTTCCAATTAATTTTGTATTCACAATTGTATATTTCTCATTTTTGATCTCTTCGGATAGAACGGCTATTTTCGCATCTGAATAACCTACTAAACGGCCTGCAAAACTCTTTAGAAAATAGTTTCTAAAAAGTTCTTTGTATTGTTTTTTTTGATTTTCAGTAAGAGTTTTTCTATACTTACCTAAAGTATAAAGACCAACTCCATCTACATCAACTGCATTTTCACCAATTTTTTTTAATTGTACAATTTTTTCTTCATCGGTTAACTTACTAGAAAGAATATTTGATGCTTCAATTGTTACGGAACTAATAAATTCCGAAGCACTTTTTGACCATGAGCTATTTGTTAAAAAAAATAAAATTAAGATTGAAACAAAAACGTTTTTCAAAATCTTCATACTTTTAAAGTTTTATTGATTTTCTAGAGTATCCCAGTCGCCATCATCCATGGCTTCAGTTTTCTCACTCGAATTATTAATTTTTTTCTTTCTATCTTGTAAGTACAAACTTCTTACTGTTGCGTATAAGTCAACTGAATTTCTTTCCATAGCATCAAATGCCTCTAAATTTTTAGCTCTGAAATTTACACCTGACGTAACTCTCGAGGCCCAATAATCGGACTCCTTAAATTCCTTTACATACTCCTCGTCATCTCTCACAGTAATATTATGCCATACGTCCCCACCATTCATTGCAACGAGAGATCCGACAGTATCTCTGATAGTAGTTGGACCTAATACTGGCAAAACTAAGTAACAACCTTCCCCAACTCCCATTACTCCTAGCGTTTGTCCAAAATCCTCTTTTTCTGTTTTTTCAAATCCAAATGAATTAGCTGGATCAAAAATACCAGCTATACCAAGTGTAGTGTTAATTAAAAGTCTAGCACTATTGTTTGCGGCAGATCCAAAATCACCTTGTAAAATATTATTTGGGATCGTGATTAAATTTGATAAATTGTTTAAAGCGTTACCTGTTCCAGTTCTTATCGGAGAAGGAAGCTTTCTATACCCTTTAGATATAGGTTTAAAAATCACTTTATCTAAACCCATATTTAAGGCAAATGTAGCTCTATTAAGCTTTTCAAAACAGTCCTTAACTTCACCTTCATCGCTAAAAGTCTTTGTTACAACTAGCAATTGAATTAATAAAACCGTAAATAATGTTACAATTATTCTATTCATTTAAATTCTGTATATTATATCTTAGTGCAAAGTAAATCAGAAATTTGTCAAAAAAACCTTAATAAATAGGCATAAATGGAAATTTTTAAACAAAATTATTCAATAAATTTTGACGAATTTAAGAGATCATCAAAGGGGATTGTTTACGTTATTTATCATTATACTGGAATGGTATCTGAAAAAAAGGCAATTGAGAGACTGGCTAATAAAAGCTCAAAGGTAAGTTGTCACTATTTCATCAAAAGAGATGGAACAGTTATTAATATGGTCCCTGACAAATTTGTTGCTTGGCATGCGGGTTTGTCATGTTGGAAGAGTCATAAAAATTTAAATAGTAGATCAATAGGTATTGAGATTCAAAACTCTGGCCACACTAATAAATATGAAAAATTTTCAACAAAACAGATCAAGAGTCTTTTAATATTATCAAAAATTTTAAAAAAAAAATATAACATTAAAAGTAAGAATTTCTTGGGTCATTCTGATATTGCGCCCAATAGAAAAAAAGACCCTGGAGAAAAATTTCCATGGAAATATTTAGCTAAATATAAAATAGGTATTTGGTATAATTTGCCTAAAAAATATCTTAAATTTAAAGATATTGAAGTTTCAAAAAAAAACAAAAAGCTTTTCAATCTTTATCTTAAAAAAATAGGTTACTGCCTCATAAATAAAAAGGCCAAAAATTCTAAGTCTGTTATTAAAGCTTTTCAAAGAAGATTTAGGTCAAAAATAATTAATGGAAAAATTGATAATGAGTGTTTGGAAATAGCAAAAAACCTTATAAAACGCGGATTAAATTAAGATTGTATAATCCCTAAATTACTGTAAAAAACGAATTGCTAGATAAGTGACTTATCGCTTTAATTTTTAAAGAGGAAAGTCCGGGCTCTACAAAGACACAGTGCCAGTTAACGACTGGCGGGGGAAACCCTAGGGATAGTGCCACAGAAAATAAACCGCCTCATCAAGGCAAGGGTGAAAAGGTGTGGTAAGAGCACACCGGTTGTCTGGTAACAGATAACGCATGGAAAACCCCACTGGGAGCAAAACTGAGTAGAGATGACATTGTGAAAACTAAAAGCGGTCTTTGGCTAGTCATCAGGGTTAGTTGCTTGAGCCTTAAGGCGACTTAAGGCCTAGATAAATGATAAGTTTAAATGACAGAACCCGGCTTATAGCTTATCTAGCAAATCACTAAAATTTTGTTTCTCAAATGTTCCATCTCGATATCGGGCTAAAATTATAAGTATTGACGGTTGCATAAAAAACCCATATATTCCCATAAATACCCAAATGGGTCAATTATGGATTATGTTTTTATCGACGTACGAAAACAATATAGACAAAAAAGGAAGGGTATCTGTGCCTGCACAATTTAGATCACATTTGTCCAGTTTGGGATTTAATAGTATAATTTGTTTTCCTTCATTTAATCAACAATGCTTAGAAGCTTGGCCTCAAGATCGAATTGAAAAAATATCAGATGCAATTGATAACTTAAATCCATTTGAAGAAAAAAAGGATTATTTTGCTACTTCAATTTTATCTGAAAGTGTGAATTTAATTTTTGATACAGAGGGCAGGATATCTTTAACAAAAAAACTTCTTCAACATTCGAAAATTAAAACAAGAATTTTATTTGTTGGTTTAGGCAAGACCTTCCAAATTTGGGAACCAACATTATTTGAAAAATTTAAGGCAAAAGCTATCAAAAAATCAAACTTAAACAGGGCAAGTCTTAAATGGGAAAAAAAGATAAATTAATAAAGAGGGGGGAATAATGACCATTAATTTTAAAACACCTGAGATAAAAGAGCTCAAACCTAGAATACTGGTTTTAGGTGTAGGTGGCGCTGGAGGAAATGCAATTAATAAAATGATTGAGAGTGGACTTCAAGGGGTTGAATTTGTGGCGGTTAATACTGATGCACAAGATTTAATCCATAGTAAAGCAAAGGCAAAAATACAAATTGGTTTAAATTTAACAAAGGGTCTAGGAGCTGGATCAAAAATTGATATTGGTCAAGCTGCTGCTGACGAGTCATTAAATGAAATAGTAAATTGTTTGCAAGGTGCAAATATGGTTTTTATAACTGCAGGAATGGGCGGTGGAACAGGAACTGGTTCTGCTCATGTAATTGCTCGAGCTGCAAAAGAACTTAATATTCTTACGGTAGGTGTTGTAACCTTACCTTTTTTATATGAAGGCTCATCTAGAATGAGAAGAGCCCAACAAGGTCTAGAGGAATTAAGAAAACACGTAGATACTATAATAGTAGTTCCAAATCAAAATTTATTTAAGATTGCAAATGAGAAGACAACTTTCGAAGAATCATTTGAACTTTCAAACGACGTGCTTTTACAAGGTGTTCAAAGTGTAACTGATTTAATGGTACGTCCCGGTCTAGTCAATTTAGACTTCGCGGATGTAGAGTCTATAATGAGTTCAATGGGTAAAGCGATGATGGGTACTGGTGAAGCTGAAGGAGAAAACAGAGCTATCAATGCTGCCGAACAAGCTATAAGCAATCCTTTAATTGATGACTATTCTTTAAAGGGTGCCAAAGGTTTATTAATAAATATTACTGGTGGCAAAGACTTAACACTTTTTGAAGTTGATGAAGTTGTTAAAAAGATTACATCTGAAGTTGATCCTGAGGTAGAATTTATTAAAGGCTGCATAATTGATCCTTCTTTAGAAGGTAGATTGAGAGTATCTATTGTTGCAACTTCTTTAGATGGGCAACAACCTGAATCGAAATCAGTAATCAATATGGTGCATAGAATACAAAACAGAAATCCAGGTTATTCAGATTTTTCAAATTTAAGACCAAATTACTCTTATGAAGTGAATAAAGGATTATCCACAAGTGGAGCTAATGCATTGAAAATAGAGACGAATGATATCAAAGTCTCAGAAAATGATTTGATGTCTTCTATGGTCGATGAAAAAATGGCAGTAGAAAATCCTATTACAAGTGAAAACATAAACGAGGAGAATTCGTTGGAGGAAAAACTGATACTTAGCGATAACGATGTAAATACTTCGGGAGATGAGTCTAATGGACTTGAAAACTTCAATTTAGATGCAGAGGATCCTCAATTATTTGACGAGACACAAAGTATAAACTCTGATCATGAGACTAATATAAATGAGGACAGCGATTCAGATGAAGAAGACGAACTAGAAATACCAGCATTTTTAAGAAGACAAAAAAATTAATGGTCTTCAAAAAAATAAATGAGTGCCACTATTTTACCGGAAAAAACTTTACATTATCCGGTACTTCTAAATGAAGTTATAAATATTATTACCCCTCAAAATGGTGGCACTTTTATAGATTGTACATTTGGTCAAGGTGGTTACTCAAAAAAAATATTAGAATACCCAAACACTAAAGTAATAGCTATTGATAGAGATAAAAACTCTTTACAAATTGCATCAGATTTAAAAAAAAAATTTGAAGATAGATTTTATTTTCACAATATAAAGTTTAGCCAAATAAAGGACTTGAAAATTGATGATGAGGTCAAAGGTATAGTTTTTGATTTGGGTTACTCTCTAAATCAAATCAAAGATCTTTCAAGGGGTCTATCATTTGATAGCAAAGGTGAGCTTAATATGAAAATGGGGCTAAATGATTTTTCTGCCAAAGATGTAATAAATAAGTTAGATCAAAAAGAATTAGAGCAAATTTTTAAGTATTTCGGTGAAGAAAAAAATTCAAAACTTATAGCCAAAAAAATTGTATTAGAACGACAAAAAAAAAATTTAGATACTCAGGATTTGGTTACTATAGTTAAAAGAACAAAAAAAAAATATTATACAAAAAAAAACCCAGCAACTAAAGTTTTCCAAGCTTTAAGAATTTTTGTAAATAAAGAAATAAGTGAACTCACCAGAGGTTTAAAAGAATCTGCAAATATTGTCAGTAAAAATGGAGTCATATTAACAGTCTCGTTTCATTCTTTAGAGGATAAAATTTGTAAATTTTTTTTTAATCATCTTTCAAAACAAGATAAAGTCTCTCGTTACTTACCAGAGAAAAAATCGACAAAAATGTCATTTAGTCTTATAACGAAAAAACCTGTCATCCCCGGTTCTCAGGAATTAAAATTAAATCCACCATCTAGATCTGCAAAATTAAGAGCAATTAAAAAAATTGATATATACGAAAATAATAAGAATGTATTTTTGAGGTACAAAAATTTATTAAATATTGAAAGGTTTTCTGAAAAATTATGAAAAAATATATAATTTTTTTCTGTGTTGTATGTCTAATCATCACAACATCAATTGTCAAATCGTCTACAAGGCAATTAGAAAAAAATATTTTTATACTGGAGGAGGAAGTGAAAATTTTAGAAGAGAAATTTGATTTTTTACTTTTGGAAAGAGATTATTTAACAACACCTGAAAGATTAATTGGATTAAAGGAAAAAATATTTAAAGACAAGTTTTTTCCAATAGATTCAACGGATGTAAAAAAGATAGATCTAAATGAATAATAATAAAAAAAGAATATATATAATTGAAAATGAAGATGGTTTTAAATTCTCAGAAAAAAAAAGGATAGTTTCCTTTAATAGAGTTGCATTTTTATTTTTTTTCATTCTTTTCATATTTTTACTCTACTCAACTAAGATTGTATATTTAGGATCAAGTAGTCCAAAACAAAAATATCAAATGACACACAAAATTAAGAATTATCGTGCTGATATTATTGATGTCGATGGAAGATTCATTGCTAAATCAGTGATAACTTATAATATTGGAGTAAAACCAGACTTAATTAATGACAAAAAAAAGTTTTTATTAAAATTAAAATATTCATTTCCTGAATTAGATTTCAATAAAATAGAAAATGAAATTGATAAGAAAAAGTTCTTTTATTTAAAAAAAAAACTTACACCCCAAAAATCAGAAGAAATAAAATTATTAGGTGAAAAGTCTTTAATTCTTGAACCAAAAATTACAAGAATTTATCCCGATAATAATTTATTTTCTCACACTATTGGCCAGATAGATGACGAAAATTTTGGAGTGTCAGGTATTGAAAAAAACTTCGATAATTATCTTAAAACAAATACCAAACCACTTACTATGACTTTAGATAAAGAAATTCAATTTCTTGTCAGACAAGAACTTCTCAATTCTGAAAAAATTTTCAAAAATGTTGGAAGTGCGAGTATTTTAATGAATATTAATAATGGAGAAATATTATCATTAGTATCTTTACCTGACTTTGACATTAATAAACGTAATAATATTTCCGATAAAAAGTATATCAATAGAGCAACTAAAGGAGTTTATGAATTTGGATCAGTTTTTAAAACATTTACAATAGCAGCAGGATTTGATGAAAAATTAATTGAGCCAAAAGATATGTTTAATAATCTTGAAAAAAAAATTAATTGTGGCGGCAGAACTATCTCTGAATATGATGAAGATTTATCCCAAAATTTATCAGTTGAAGATATTCTGATTAAATCTGGAAATATAGGCTCTGTAAAAATAGGCCAAAAATTAGGTGTCGATAAGATTAAAAATTTTTTAACTCGAGTTGGTATTCTAAATGATATTGAATTTGATATTCCAGAGATTGGAAAACCTATACCTTTTAATTGGGGAAAGTGTAAACTATTAACTGTCTCTTTTGGTCATGGTATTACAACTACACTTATACAGCTTGCCAAAGGCTATGCAATAATATCAAACGGTGGATATCATATTACACCAACTTTAATCAAAGATAAAAATATTGGCTATGAAAAAAAAAAGAGAGTTTTAAGTAAAGATGTAAGTTTGAAAATAAATCAAATTTTAAGAAGAGTTGTAACGGAGGGGACAGCAAGTTTGGCTGATGTGAAAGGATATAATGTTGGAGGAAAAACAGGTACTGCACTTACTGTTGAAAACGGAAAATATACAAAAAAAAAAATAAATACTTTTGCATCAATTTTTCCAATAAATGAACCAAAGTATGTTTTTATTGTTATGTTAGAAGATACTAAATTATCCAAAAGTTATGTTTATAATTATAGAAACAAATCTGGTTCATTTGTAGGCACACCCTTCAATACTGCTGGGTGGACTTCAGTAGAAGTAGCAGCAAAAATAATAGAAAAAATAGGACCTATTTTAGCCACAAAATACTAAGAATTTAAAAAAAATGTTATTGGGTGAATTAATTAAAAATATTAAACCAGCTTATAAATCTATTAAATTTAATAATATTAGATTTAACAGTAAATATTGTAAAACGAACGATATTTTTTTTTCAATCCAAGGAAATAAATTAAAAGGAAATAATTATATTAAAGACGCCATAAAAAACGGCTCAAAAATTATTATTTCAAACCTAAATTTTGAGGGATTTAATAAAGAAAAAATTTTATTTATTAAAAGTAAAAATCCAAGAAAAGCATTAGCAGAGGCCGCAGGCAATTTTTATAAAAAAAAACCTAAAAATATTATCGCCTTAACTGGCACGAATGGTAAAACCTCAATTGCAAATTTTTTTTATCAAATATTATCTTTAAGTAAAAAAAAGGTTGCTGCCATAGGAACTTTAGGTGTTTTATCAAAAAAAATTAAATTAAAGACAAATAACACAACAATAGATCCCATTAAAATGCATCAAATTTTACAGAAATTAAAAAATTTTAATATTGATAATGTAATTATAGAAGCATCAAGTCACGGTTTAAAACAACATAGATTGGATGGATTAAATTTAAAAACCGCGTTGTTTACAAACTTGTCAAGGGATCATCTAGATTATCATAAAACATTTAAAGATTATTTGAATTCTAAACTTATTCTTTTTAACAAATTGCTACTTAATAAAGGAAATATAATTTTTGAAAATGGAATATCTCAAGAAAAAGAACTTAAAAAGATTTCAAAAAAAAAGAAATTGAAGACTTATAAAATAGGTAGCGAAAATTCTTTCATTAATTTGAAAAAAATACAAAAAATCAACGATAAAAAAAGAATTAATTTTAGCCTTTTAAAGAAAGATTATTCATTCAGTTCCCATCTAATTGGTAATATTCAGATAAAAAATTTACTTTTTGCAGTTTTGGCTGCATATTTATCAGGCATTAAAATTGATACCATTCTAAAAAATATAAGTAAGATTAAACCTATCAATGGAAGACTAGAGCAGGTTGGTAAACTAAAGAATAATTCACGAGTAATACTTGATTATGCACATACTCCAGATGCTTTAGAAACAGTTATATCAAATATAAAAGAAGATTACCCTTTAAGTAAAATTTCGTTAGTATTTGGATGTGGAGGGGATAGAGATAAAAGTAAAAGACCTTTAATGGGAGGTATTGCGAACAAGTATTGTGATAAAATATATTTAACTGACGACAATCCAAGGTTTGAAAACCCTAGTGTAATAAGAGACCAAATAAAGAGGAAAATTAAGAAAAAAAAATATGTTGAAATTTCCTCACGGGCTGATGCTATTTCAAAAGCTGTTAGTGAATTAAATTCAGGTGATGTTTTAATTGTTGCTGGAAAGGGACACGAAAATTATCAAGAATTTAAAAAAAGATTTTTTTTCTCGGATAAATTAGAGATTATTAAAGCAATTAGAAAAAAGAATAATGTATTTTCGAACTCACTTAAAACAAATATCTTAATTGAAACTTTCAATAATAAAATTTTAAATAAAAGAACTCTAATAAGCTCAGTGTCTTTAAATTCTAAAAAAGTTAAAAAAAATTCAGTATTTTTTGGGGTGAAAGGGCAAAAATTTGATGGAAACAAATTTGGAATTGAGGCGATAAAAAATAACGCAATTTTAGCAATTACAAATAAAAGATTTAAAAATTCTAGAAATATATTTAGTAAAAATCCTCTCGAGAAACTAAATAAATTAAGCTCGGTTTATAGAAAGTCTTTAGACAGTAATAATATTGCAATAACAGGATCTGCAGGAAAAACATCAGTTAAGGACTTAACTGGATTTTGTCTCAATAAACTAGATAAAACATATTATTCAAAAAATTCATTTAATAATAAATACGGTGTGCCTTTAAGTATTATAAATTCACCCCAATCAACAAAGTTCTCAGTTTTAGAAGTAGGGATGGATAAAAAAGGAGAAATAGACACTTTAACAAAGCTAATAAGACCTAATCTTGGTTTAATAACAAATGTCTCATACGCTCATATTAAGAATTTTAAGAATCTAGATGAGATTGCAAAGGCTAAGGGTGAAATAATAAACAATATTTTTCCTTCAGGAGTAATGATTATAAATAGAGACGATAAATACTGCGATTATTTCATTTCAAAAGCAAAAATGAGAAATTTAAATATTATTACTTTCAGTAAAAATAGTAAATTAGCCGATGTTATTTATCTTGGTAAAAAAAAAATTAAGAATAAATTTTTATGTAAATTTTTGATAAGAGGTGAAATAAAATTTTTTATAATTCCCAATTATTTAATAGATTTCAAAGAAAATATTTTATGTACAATAAGTATTATTACTAATTATTTTAATATAGGAACATTACCTGTAAATTTATTCTTAAATTTCAAAATTTCCCAGTCTAGAGGCTCAATTATTAAGTATAAAAAAGGAAAAAAAAATTTAACCATTATTGATGAAAGTTATAATTCGAATCCACTCTCATTTAAATTTGCGCTAGAAAGATTTGACAAAAAATATAAGGGTAGTAATAAAAAATTTATTCTGATTGGAAATATGCTGGAATTAGGAAAATTTTCAAAAAAACTTCATGTTAAAATTGCAAAATATATTAATAAATCTCACATAAATAAAACTTATGTTTATGGTAACTATACAAAACATACATTTAACAAATTAAAACCACAAATGAGAGGCAAAATATTGAGCAATAAATTTGAGATTTTGAATTTGATAGAAAAACAACTACCTAATAACAGTTTTTTAATGATAAAAGGATCTAACTCAACTGGATTAAATAAAATAATAAAAAATTTGTAACAATGTTATATAATATACTTACAAGCTATTCGGATACGTATTCGTTCCTTAATTTTTTCAATTTTTTAACTGTGAGAACAGGTTTGGCTGTGATTACTGCAATGATCATAGTTTTTTTAATTGGGGATAAGTTTATAAATTTTTTTTCATCAAAACAAATTACAAATCCTATTCGCTCTGATGGGCCAGAAGATCATTTGATCAAAAAAATTGGAACACCCACTATGGGTGGAGTTTTAATATTAGTAGGTTTATTCACTAGTGTTTTTTTGTGGGCTGATTTATTAAATCCATATAATTGGTTATTAATATTCATCACTTTATCTTTTGGAATTTTAGGAGCATTCGATGATTATAAAAAAATTAAAAATAATAACTCAAATGGGATTTCTTCAAAATTAAAAATATCAATTCAAATTTTTCTTTGCCTAATTTCATTAATTATTTTTTATAAATTTATAGACTCTGATATTAAAACTAATTTGTATTTTCCATTTTTTAAAAATTTAGTAATTAACTTAGGGTGGTTTTTTATACCTTTTTATTTGTTTGTCATTGTTGGATCCTCTAATGCAGTAAATCTAACTGATGGTTTAGATGGATTAGCCACCGTTCCTGTTATACTTGTAGCGGGCTGTTTTGGTTTTATTAGTTATGTGTCAGGAAATATAATTTTTGCAGACTATTTATTAATTCCTTACATAGAGGGTGTTGGAGAAGTTGCGGTTTTTTGTGGAGCAATCATCGGAGCATCAATTGGTTTTTTATGGTTCAATGCGCCGCCTGCTAAAATATTTATGGGGGATACAGGCTCATTGGCTTTAGGCGGGTCTTTAGGTGCGGTTGGAGTAACAACAAAACATGAGATAGTGTTGGCTATTACTGGTGGACTATTTGTATTAGAAGCAATTTCAGTAATTGTGCAAGTTATTTCATTTAAACTAACAGGTAAAAGAATTTTCATGATGGCACCAATCCATCATCATTTTGAAAAAAAAGGTTGGGCTGAGTCTACAATAGTCATAAGATTTTGGATTATATCTCTTATTTTGGCGATGATTGGTTTAGCCACTTTAAAACTAAGATGAAATCTACAAAGGAATTCTTCCAGAACAAAAAAATTCTAATTTATGGATATGGCAAAACTGGCAAGTCCGCTTTTAACTTTTTAAAAACAAAAAATAATTTAAAAGTTTTTGATGATAATTTACCTTTAACAAATCTTCCTTATAACAAAAAGTTTACTAGAGGAAGTGATAGAGTAAGAAATTTTGACTACGTTTTATTAAGCCCTGGGATAAATTACAGAAAATGTTTATTGTCGAATGAAATAATAAAAAATAAAGAAAAGATCATCTCTGATTTGGATGTGTTTTATAAAAGTTTTCCAGAAAATTTTTTTATCACAATCACGGGAACAAATGGAAAATCAACAACTTGCAAACTTCTATATCAAGTTCTTAAGTCTCAAGGAATTCATACAAAATTAGTGGGCAATATCGGAAAATCTATTTTATCAAATTATCATTTTACCAAAAAAACATTATTTGTTGTTGAAGCTTCTTCTTATCAAATCGAATATAGCAAATACTATAAAACTAATTTCGCAGCGATTTTAAATGTTTCAGTCGATCATCTAGAAAGACACGGTAATTTCAAAAATTACGTCAAAAGTAAAATTAAACTTATTTTAATGCAAAATAAAAGTTCCTACGCTTTTATAGAAAATAAAAATAAGATTATTGATAAAATATTAAATAAAAAAAAGATTAATTCAAAAGTTTTAAGAGTTGATGAGAAAATTTATTTGAAATTTCAAAAATTAATTAAAAATAACTACCTAAATAATAATGTTAATCAAAAAAATCTTATCTTCATTTTCAATATTTGCAATTTTTTAAAAATTAATTTGAAAAAGATTATACCTACTTTAAATAAATTTAAGGGTTTAAGATTTAGAAATGAAATTGTGATAAATGGAAAAAAAATTAAGGTAATTAATGACTCAAAATCGACATCATTTTCTTCCACTCAAGAGCTTATAGACACCAAGAAGAAAACTTTCTGGATTTTAGGAGGATTACCAAAAAAAGGGGATAAATTTACATTAAGTAAAAAAGATTGTTTTAATTTAAGAGCCTATATATTTGGGAAAAATGCTGAATTTTTTGTAAAAAGACTAAAGGATAAAGTTCATTTTCAAAAGTTTAACAATATGATTTCTGCAATAAAGAAAATTAAAATTGACTTTAAAAAAGAACAGATTTCGAATGAAAAAATTATTCTTTTTAGTCCTGCCTCAGCTTCTTTTGATGATTTCAAAAATTTTGAGGATAGAGGAAAATATTTCAATTATCAGTTAAGAAAAATTGGCATTAATGGAAAAAAATAAGATATGAATTTTTCTTTATATAATTGGTGGAAAGATATTGATAAATTTTTATTTTTTTTAATAATCCTACTAATTTCTTTAGGTATTTTTTTTTCACTTGTTTCAACTTCTTTAATTGCATCTACCAAACTTGAGACAACAAGTTATTACTTTTTTTTTAAGCAATTTATTTATACTCTGTTAGGAATTTTCACAATTTTCTTTTTTTCCTTACTTGAAGAAAAAACCTTTTATAAACTGTCACTAGTTTCTTTTTTGATAATATTTTGTGCCTTAATTTTAGTCCCAATTATTGGTGTGGAGGTTAAAGGCTCCAAAAGATGGTTAGATATATTCTTTTTTCCAAGGTTCCAACCAATCGAAATACTTAAACCATTTTTAATAATCATACTATCAATGATACTTACATCTGAAAAATATTCTAATAAGTATGCAAGATATCTTTTAAGTTTGATCGCAATCGTTCCAATTATCCTTTTACTATTTTTGCAGCCAGATATTGGTCAAACATTTTTAGTATTATCTCTTTGGTTAAGTCTCATATTTGTTTCAGGTATAAATCTTATATTTTTAATTCTTTTTATATTAATTGGTTTATGCACTTTGTTTCTGATGATTAACTTTATCCCGAAGTTGAGTTACATAAAATTTAGAATTGATTCATTTTTTGATTTAACTTCAAAAGGAAATTATCAGTCTGAGAGAGCATCAGAAGCAATTATGAATGGAGGTTTTTTTGGAAAAGGTATCGGAGAAGGCACTTTGAATGTTAGAGTGCCAGAGGCCCATACAGATTATGTTATTGCCGTAATAGCTGAAGAGTTTGGAATAATATCAATAATAGGAATTATTTTAATATTTCTCTGTCTTATTTTTAGAGTTTTCAAAAAAGTATCAACTATAGAAGATGAATGTTTCAAATTAATACTTGTTGGCTCTGTAATGTTAATTCTTTTTCAAGTTTTAGTTCATATTGGAGTAAATATTAGATTTTTACCCACAACAGGAATGACTTTGCCATTCCTTAGTTATGGAGGTTCCTCTATAATTGGTTCCTCAATATTGATAGGAATAATTTTAAATTTAACAAAGAGAAAAATAAATAAATGAGCTCCATGATAATAAGCACTGGCGGGACAGGAGGGCACGTTATACCAGCTAAGGTATTTTATGATTATTTTAAGGAAAAATTTAATGTAAAAATAATTTCAGATAAAAGAGGTCTAAATTTCATTGAAAAAGAAAATTATAATGTAAATGAAATTCATATCCCACAATTTAAAAAAAATTTTAGTATTTTAATATTTCCTTTTTTTTTAATTGCTTCATTTTTAAAATCCTTATTTTTCCTTAAAAAAGAAAATCCAAAATTGCTTTTGTCTACAGGCGGATATATGAGTATTCCACACTGCTTAGCAGCAAGAATTTTAAATATTAAAATATTCCTTTTTGAACCAAATTTAGTAATTGGGAGATCTAATTTATTAATATTAAGATTTTGCAAAAAAATATTTGCGTATGAAACGAATTTAAAAAATTTACCCTCAAAATTTTTGTATAAACTTAAAGTAATCAAACCCATAGTTAGAAAAGAATTTTTGAAACAAAAAAAAACTTCATCATCTGATAAAGAACTTAAAGTTTTAATAATTGGGGGAAGTCAAACAGCAAAAAAATTAGACACTATTTTTCTTAAAGATATTTTAAAAATCTCAAAGATGATAGACCTAACCATATATCACCAAACTAGTGAATCTAACCAGGAATATCTAAAAAACTTTTATGAACAAAATAGTATTACTAACAAAGTTTTTACTTTTGAAGATAGATTAAGTGAAATTATGTCGTTGTGTGATTTTGCAATCACACGTGCTGGCGCATCTACTTTGTCTGAATTAGTCTCTTTAAAGATCCCATTTCTAGCAATTCCTTTTCCCTTTTCAAAAGATGATCACCAATATTTTAATGCAAAATTTTATGTGGATAAAAATTTTGGTTGGCTTATTAATGAACATGAGATTTTTGAAAACTATCTCTATCAGTTTTATGAAAAAAATATTCATAACAAAACAATGTTAGATAACAAAGTAGAAAAAATGAGTAAATTTATTTTTGAAGGATCATGGTCTGAAAACCTTAATATGATAGAAGAAACTTTTTATGAAAATTAATCTAGGAAAAAAAGAAATAATCCATTTCATTGGCATAGGAGGCATTGGTATGAGTGGATTGGCATTAATAATGAAACAACTTGGTTTTAAAATACAAGGAAGTGATATTTCAGTAAATAAAAACATTGAAAGACTAAAAAAAAGTAACATTAAAATTTTTACAAAACACAAAATTTCCAATCTTAACAAGGCTAATATTATTGTCATATCCTCAGCAATTAAGAATAATAATATTGAGTTAAACGCAGCCAAGAAAAAAGATTTACCAATTTACAAAAGAGGAGACATGCTTGCACACACGACCTCATTAAAAAAAAATATTGTTGTTGCAGGTTCACATGGAAAAACCACTACAACCTCATTGATTGCAAATGTTTTTTCAAAAGCCAAATTAGATCCTACAATAATAAATGGAGGTGTGATAAATTCAATTAACAACTCAGCTAAATTAGGTAAAAGCGAATGGTGTGTACTTGAGTCCGATGAGTCTGATGGTAGTTTTATTAAGGTCCCATTCACTTATTCAATTATTACTAATATCGATAGAGAACATATGGATTTTTATAAATCTGAGGATAATTTAAAAAAGTATTTTGAAAAATTTATTTCAAACGTTCCCTCTTTCGGC
The DNA here is from genome assembly GCA_902582235.1 of uncultured Pelagibacteraceae bacterium. Classification (GTDB taxonomy): domain Bacteria; phylum Pseudomonadota; class Alphaproteobacteria; order Pelagibacterales; family Pelagibacteraceae; genus Pelagibacter. The sequence continues at coordinate 229,216 of CACHQX010000001.1, read as the reverse complement.
AAAGCATTTTTGTGTATTGATGACGTCAATAATAGAAGTTTACTCAAAAAAAATCTTGTTAAAAACTATTTTACTTATGGTGTTAATAAAGATTCTAATTTTAGAATTACAAAAATAAAGTATAAATTAAATAGATCAATTTTTGATTTAATTATAAAAATACCCAATAAAAAAAAGATAAGTGTCAACAATATAGAAATCCCTTTAATTGGATTTCATAATATAAGTAATGCGGCTGCAACATTTGCATTAACTTCTCACATAGGAATATCTACAAGCTTAATAAAAAAAAGCCTCAAAGATTTTCAAGGGGTTGAAAGAAGGTTTAATAAAGTTTTCGATTTTAATGGTGTAACTTTTTTTGATGATTATGCCCATCACCCAACTGAAATTAAAGAAGTTTTAAATGGTGTAAAAAAAAGTTTTATAAACAAAAAAGTCATATCTATTTTTCAACCACACAGAATTTCAAGACTAAATGATTTAAGTAATGATTTTAGTAAATCATTTAAAAATTCAGATCAAGTATTGTTATGCCCTGTTTATAAGGCAGGCGAAAAAATTAAATTGAAATTTAAATATGAAAAATTTGCTAGAGACATATCAAAAAATTCAAAAGCGTTAGTAATTATGGTTAATCAAAAACAAGACCTTGTAAATTTCTTCAAAAACAATTTAAAAGGAAATGAAATTGTAATTGGAATGGGTGCTGGATCAATATCTGGATGGTTAAAAGAGCTTAAAAATTTTCTTAAACAATGAACATACAAGAATTTAAAATCTTTAAAGACCAAAACAATTCTAATCTAAAATTTGATTTCTCTCTTAAAAATTTAAATTGGATGAATATTGGTGGATCAGCAAAGGTTTTTTTTAAACCAGAAAATTTAAAAGAGCTTATAAGTTTTTTAAAAATAGTACCAAAATATAAAAAACATGTTTTAGGAGCGGGATCTAATCTTTTAATTAGTGAAACATTGGGGGAAAAAATTTTTATTAAGTTAGGTAAAAATTTTAGCAATATATCATTAATTGATGATAATAAATTAATTGCTGGCTGTTCTTCTTTAGATAAAAATGTTTCTGACTTTGCTTGTGAAAATGGTTTATCTGGTTTAGAATTTTTATCCTGTATACCAGGCTCCGTAGGAGGTGGGATTAGAATGAACTCTGGATGTTTCGGGTCAGAATTTAAAGACTTTTTAGTTTCAATTCAGGTAGTAGATTTTGAAGGAAAAGTAAGTTCTATTAGAACAAAGGATATTATTTTTGGTTATAGAGAGTGCAATTTACCTAATGATTTAATCTTCTTAAGTGCAACATTTGAATGTAAAAAGAGTAGTAAAGAATTAATAAGAAAAGAAATTGAAAGATTAAAAAAAATAAAAGAATCATCTCAACCTCTTAGAGTCAAAACTGGAGGGAGCACTTTTAAAAATCCAGTCAAAAGCACTGAAAGAAAAGTTTGGGAACTTATTCGTGAAAGTGTGCCTGAAGATATTAGTTTTGGAGATGCTAAAATTTCATCTAAACATAGCAATTTCTTCGTCAATTCAAAAAATGCCTCTTTTTCTGAAATGAACAAGTTGATTAATTTTGTAAGAGATGAAGTCAAAAAAAAAACAGGCATATCTTTAGATCTTGAGATAGAAATAATAGAATAGATGAAAAAAAGGATTCTTATTCTTGGAGGTGGTATCTCAGGAGAAAGATCTATTAGTCTTAAAACTGCAAAAGCAGTGAAGAACAGTATTAAAAAAAAATATAATTGTAGAATAGTTGAACCTGACGAAAATTTGACAACAAATATTGACAGGTTTTCTCCCCATGTTGTTTTCAACGCTTTACATGGAAGATTTGGTGAAGATGGTTTCATCCAAACTTATTTAGAAAGTAAAGGAGTTAGGTACACCCATTCAGGTGTTTTATCTTCTATGATGGCAATGGATAAAGAAATTTCAAAAAAATTATTTATTAAAAATAAAATTTTAACTCCGAAATTTCAAAAAATAAGAACAAATCTTAATAAAAAAGAAGTTATAAAATTATTAAAAAAAAAAATTAAGTTTCCTGTAGTTATTAAACCAATAAATGAGGGATCAAGTTTAGGTGTTTATATTTGTAATGAGAAAAATATTATTAAAAATTTAAAAAAGCTTAAAGCTTATGATGAAATTTTGGTGGAAGAATTTATACCAGGAAGAGAAATTCAAGTTGCAATACTAGGTAAAAAAAAACTAGGTGCTATAGAGTTAAGACCAAAAAGAAAGTTTTATGATTATACGGCCAAGTATAGTTCTAAGGCTAAAACAAAACATATTATTCCAGTAAATATTAAACCAAAAGATCATCAAAATGTGATGAACATAGCCTTAAAAGCACATAGAGTTTTAAAGTGTAGGGGGGTAACTAGATCTGATTTTAAATTTTATAATGGAAAGTTTTATCTTTTGGAAACTAATACTCAGCCGGGAATGACTAATCTTTCATTAGTTCCAGAAATAGCATTATATCATGGAATGAATTTTTTTTCGTTAATTGACTGGATTATTAAAGATGCTTCAAAAAATAGATAAGAAAAAATATATTTTTTTTTATTTAATTATTTTTCTAATCTTTTCATCAACACATAATTTAAATTTTAAATATAACAATTTTTTTATTGTTAAAAAAATTGAGGTTGTTGGTTTAGATGAAAGAGATAATCTACTTTTAGAAAAAAAATTAAAGGATTTAATTGGATTAAATATTTTTACAATTGATAAAGAGTATTTTAAATTTATAAAATCTGAAAATTTAATAAACAGATACAATATAAAAAAAATATATCCAAATCATATAAAAGTTTATATTGAATCAGCTATGGCTATCAGTGTTATAAAATATTTAAATGAATTAGTTATTTTAGGAAATAATGGAAAAATAATTGACTTAGAAAGTTTACCCTCGGACATACCTGAAGTTAATGGAACCAATGATATTAAAAAAGTTTTTGAAACTATTAAAATTATAAATAAATCTAACTTTAATATTAGAAATATAAAAAAAATAATTTTTTTTCCAAGTGATAGGATAGATATAATTTTGAAAAATAAAAAAAAAATCAGATTTCCAATTGATTTAACAATTGATAATTTAAATCTGAGCTTACGGCTTATTGAAGACAAATTATTTAATGCGTCAAAAATTATAGATTTAAGAGTTCCTAATAAGGTAATCACTTATGACTAATAAGGAATCTCAATCTTTTTATCTTGCGATAGTTGACCATAACCTTCATCTAAGTTATTTTAGTTCTGAAGAGGACAATTCCAATCATCAAAAAAAATATTTAATGCCGGATTCTTTAGATGATAACTTAAATTTAACAATTTTAACAAAATTCATTTTAGAAAAAGTTAAAGATTTTGAAAAAGATGTAGGAAGTTTTATTGAAGAAGTAAATGTAATTACAGATGCAAAGTATAATAAATTCTCCTTAAGTTTAAAAAGTAAACACAGCTCTAATCAAATAAAGGAGACTGATATTGTTAGATTAATAAGTGATGCTAAACAACTTGTAATGAGAAATAATAAAAACTGTCATATATTACATGTATTAGTCGATCAATATATTATTGATGGTAAAAAATATTTTGAGTTTCCAGAAAATCTTGACTATAAAGAATTTATTTTAGACGTTAGCTTCATTACAATTAATAGTTCAACTGTCAAAATGTTGAATAGAATTCTTAAAGATTGCAATATTGAGTTAAAAAAAATTGTAAGCCATCAATACTCAAGTAGGTTTGCAGATAAAAAAGATCCAAGTCCTTGTAATGCTGGCAAGAAAGTGATTGATGGTATCAACCCCTTAGAAGTAAAAATACACAATTTAAAGGCTAAAACCCAGGGTTTATTTGAGAGAATGTTCAATTTTTTTAGTTAAATCTTGTATTGTTTTGTAACATTAGTTGTTTTTTCTTTAATTTCTCGTGTGAATATAAGTTTCATCGATGTCTGTTTTAAAACAAAAAACGATTAAAAACGCTATAATGCTATCAGGCGTGGGTCTTCACTCGGGTAGAAAGGTAAATCTAAAGTTAGTTCCCCAGAAACCAAATATTGGAATATATTTTAAAAGAACTGATTTAGTTTCGAATAATATAATTTATCCAAGTGTATTCAATGTTTCGAGTGCCTCGTACTGTACAAAGATTTCAAATGAAAATGGTGTGTCCGTCTCAACTATTGAGCATTTAATGGCAGCATTATATGGAAAAGGTATAGATAATTTATTAATTGAAATTGATGCTGAAGAGGTGCCAATACTAGACGGATCTTCTAAGAATTTTGTTGAGGCAATTGACTCAGCTGGTTTTGAAATAAGTGACCAACCAATAAAGATTATAACTATCGATAAAGAAATAATTTACAAAGAAGGGGAAAAATCAATTTCTTTTCAGCCAAGTAAAATAAGTTTAGAAATTGATTTTGAAATAAATTTTAAAAACGAATTAATCAATAATCAAAAAAACAAAATTAACATTTATATGGATGATTTGTCAGATATGTATAATTCAAGAACATTTTGTTTATACGAAGACATAGAAAAACTTAAAAATTTAAATCTTGCAAAAGGTGGTTCTTTAGATAACGCAATAGTCGTAAAAGAAAACAAAATACTTAATAAGGAAAAGCTCAGAAATGAAAAAGAATTTGTAAATCACAAGATTTTGGATTGTCTTGGAGATCTATACTTATCAGGTTTTAAAATAGTTGGTAAAATCACTTCTTGTCAAGGCGGTCATAATATCACCAATCAAGGTCTGAGAAAATTACTAAGTAAAAATGAAAATTTCTCGATTATTGAGCTAAAAGAGAAAAATATTCCGCATTCCTTTTTGAACAAGAATATTCTAAAATCTATCGCATAAGATTAATTTTATAAATTATCTTAAAGTTACTTACTTATGAATTTTTTAAAGATTTTAATAATATTTTTTTTAGTACCATTTTTTCTTACAAATTGTGCAAAAAAAGAAAAAACGTCTTTAGTTGTTGAAGAAGATGTAGAATTACAAATGATAAGAGCTTTCAGAGAAGGCTACGAAGAATTTAAGTTAGGCGACTCTCTTTTTGCTGCAAAAAAATTTAATGAAGCTGAATTATTGTTTCCCCAGTCATCATGGGCTCCCAAAGCAGCTTTGATGGCAGCATATGTATATTATGCAGATGATTATTATTATGATGCACAGTTCGAGCTTGACAGGTTTATTAAAACATATCCTAAAAACCCTAATTTAGATTATGCACACTTTTTACTTGCAATGTGTTATTACGAACAAATTGTAGATGAGAAAAAAGATTTAGGACCATTGCTTCAAGCTCAGGAAAAATTTAATTTTGTTATTAAAAATTATCCTGACACAGATTATGCGTTAGATGCAGAATACAAACTTGATCTTATTCAAGATTATTTAGCTTCAAAAGAAATGTATATTGCTTTGCACTATTTTAAAAAAAAAAAATGGATTGCATCAATCAACAGATATAAAACTGTAGTAAAGCAATATGAAAAAACAATTTATGTTGAAGAAGCTCTGCATAGATTGGTCGAGTTATATTATACAATCGGTTTAGAAAGTGAGTCACAAAAGTATGCATCATTGTTAGGTTACAACTACCAATCAAGCAAATGGTATGAAAAATCTTACAAGATATTTAACCAACAATACAAGACAAAAATAGAATTAAAAAAAGAAAAAAAAGGAATGTTAAAAAAATTCAAAAAACTTTTCGATTAAAATGTTAAAAAGTTCAGCCAAAAAAGAATACAAAGAAAAAATAAAAAAATATAAAAAATATAGCAAAAAATACTTTGAAGATAATACGTCAATTGTAACTGATCAAGATTTTGATTTATTAAAAAAAGAAATTTTAGAAATTGAAAAAAAGTTCAATTTTAGTGACAAAGATTCTCCCTCAAAAACATTGGGTTTTTCACCTTCCAAAAATTTTGAAAAATATCCCCACAGAGTAAAAATGCTTTCATTAGCAAATGCATTTGATGAAGAAGATCTAATAAATTTTGAAAAAAAAATAATAAATTTTTTAAATTTTAATAAAAATTTTATATTTGAATATAGTGCAGAACCTAAAATTGACGGTATATCGGCTTCACTAACCTATAAGTCTGGAAAATTAGTAAGAGGTCTATCAAGAGGAAACGGGGAAGAGGGTGAGGATATAACCTTAAATTTAAAAACAATATCCGACATTCCACACTATGTAGATCAAACAGATTTTCCCGACGACATCGATGTAAGAGGAGAAGTTTTCATTCAAAATAATGATTTTGAGAAAATAAAAGATAGTTTCGCAAATCCAAGAAATGCAGCCTCTGGTTCTCTTAGACAAAAAGATCCAAAAAAAACTTCAAAGATTCCCTTAAAATTCGTTGCTTACACATTTGGATTTTCTTCAGATGAAACTTTCGATAAGCAAACAAATTTTTTGATAAAATTAAAAAAATGGGGTTTTAAAACTTCAGAATTAAATAAAAAAATCTCAGGCATTAAAAACCTATTGTCTAATCACCAAAATATAGAAAAAAAAAGATTTGAATTAAATTATGATATTGATGGTATCGTTTATAAAATTAACGATTTTAAACTTCAAAAAAGACTTGGATTCGTAACGAATGCACCAAGGTGGGCAATAGCTCATAAATTTTCTGCAAGCAATTCCGTTAGTGAAATTTTAAGTATTGATATACAAGTCGGTCGGACTGGGGCACTAACCCCAGTAGCCAAAGTGAAACCTGTGAATATTGGTGGGGTAGTAGTTTCAAATGCGACCCTTCATAATGAAGAAGAAATTTTAAGAAAAGATATTAGGATTGGAGATACAGTAAAAATTGAGAGAGCAGGAGATGTTATTCCTCATGTTATTGAGGTAGATTTAAAAAAGAGAAAAGCCAATTCAAAGAAATTTATTTTTCCAAAAAAATGCCCTTGTGGCTTTGAAACGATCAAAGAATTTAATAAAATTACTAAAAAATTTGATGCTGTAAGAAGATGCCCTGATCGAGGTTTTGATTGTGATAGAATGGCAAAAGAAAGATTAAAACATTTTGTTTCAAAAGATGCCTTTAATATTGAGGGTTTAGGAAAAAAAGTAATTGAAAAGTTTTGGTCTTTAGGTTTAATCAAGTTCCCCTATGACATTTTCAACCTAGATTATGGTAAGATATCACAATTAGATGGTTGGGGTAACCGATCTGTTGAAAATTTAAAAAAATCTATAAAAAAATCAGAAAAAGTTTCACTAGAAAAATTTATATTTTCACTCGGTATAAGACACATTGGACAAGAAAATGCAAAGCTATTGAGTGAATTTTTAAGAAAAAAAGAAAATTTTTTAAGATTAAAAAATCAAAAATATATTCAAGAGCTGATCAACATTGATGGAATAGGTGATACTCAAATAAATTCATTAAAGATGTTTTTTAATGAGAAAGTCAACTTAAATGTTATCTTAAATTTATCGAGATCATTAGATATTCAGGGTTTTAAAGAAAGTAACAACTCAGGAAAACTTAAAGGTCAGGTCTTTATGTTTACTGGAAAACTAAATAATATTTCAAGAGCAGAAGCTAAATCATTGATTGAAAGTAATGGAGGTAAAATTGTAAGCAACGTAACTAAAAAACTAGATTATTTAGTTATAGGAGAAAAACCTACCACTAAAAAAGTAGATTTAGCTAAAAAAAACAAAATAAAAGTAATTAATCAAAAAACATTAGATGAAATGTTAAATTGATTTTATAAGCCATTTTTTTTCACTCAAAGATAAAAATTTATGGATTTTAGAATATACCTCAAGGTGATAATTGATTAGATATCTTTTTTCTTGTGGGGACAATAACTTGAAATTTATTAGATTAATATCAATTGGTGCCAATGTAAGGTTCTTAAAAACTAAATTATTTTTTTCTTTTTTGATATAGACTAAATTTTCAATTCTGATTCCATACTTTCCTTGTAAGTAAAATCCTGGTTCATTACTTAGTATCATTCCTTCTCTTAATTTAATATTATTCCTTTTTGAAATTGCCTGTGGACCTTCGTGAACATTTAAAAAATAACCTACTCCATGTCCAGTACCATGACTAAAATCTTTTTTGACTTCCTTAAGGTACTTTCTCGCTAATTTATCAATATTTGATCCAGTTTTTTGTTTTGAAATATTAGCAGTAGCCACAGCAATGTGTCCTTTCAAAACTCTAGTGAAAGTATCTTTGATATTTTTGGGCTGTACTTTGAAAGAAATAGTTCTTGTAACATCGGTGGTTCCATATGTGTATTGTCCCCCTGAGTCACAAAGGTAAACATCATTTTGTTTTATCTCTCTGCATGTTTTATTTGAAGCACGGTAATGAATGATTGATCCATTTTTTCCTGTTGCTGATATAGTGTTGAAACTTGGAAAAAGATAATTTTTGTTTTGTTTTCTAAAAGACTCTAATTTTTTTTCAGCATCAGTTTCGGAAATTTTTTTATTTTGATTTTTTTTGATCCAGTATAAAAATTTAGTAACTGCTACCCCGTCATAAATGTGACTTTCGATCGTATTGTTTATTTCCACTTTGTTCTTGATTGATTTCATTAAATATAAAGGATCTCCAACCTTAGAAACCTTAAATTTTGAACTTATTAAATTTTCAAGTAAAACAGAGCAGGAATTTTTGTCGATTATAATTTTTTTTACGTTTAAGTTATTTAAAAATTTTTCAATTTGACTATCTTTGAAAAAAGAGGTTCTCGAAAAATCTTTCTTTTTGAAAATACTTGATGAGTTTTTTATGTCTGAAAAAAAACTTACTTCTCCTTTTGTATTAAGTATTATTCTACAATATGGTATTGGGCTAAAAGGATTATCTCTTCCTCGTATGTTTAAAAGCCAAGCAACATTTTCAGGTGCAGATATAAAAATATGATCCGATCCATCTTTTTTTAAAATTTTTATTAATCTTTTAATCTTACTGTTTACTGTTTCGCCAACTACTTTGGTGTTTAACGAGTAGAACTTTCTTGATTTATAACCATCTAAAGTCTTTGAGTTTATCATCGTTTTATTAATAGGGGTAAGTTTAATTTTACCTCTAAAGTAATATTGCAAACTTCTAGAAGTGAAAATCATGGGATCAAATCCTAAATTTAAGTTCGAATTTAAAACTTGATAGGGAAGTTTTTTTGGTATCTCCAGTATTTTGAACTTTTTTCCAGCCTGAATTTTAGCTTGCTCAACATACCTACCATCAACAAAAAGAAAGTTTTTTTTCTTTAATATTATTGCTATTCCAAATGATCCATCAAAACCTGTAATGGTTTTAAGTTTATCTTTTTTTGCAAATTCAGAAAAATATTCATCATTTTTAGGTACTACATAGCCGTCTATTTCGTGAAGATTAAATTTATTTTTTAATTCTTTTAATTTTTCAGAGATCATTTTAATCTTTTTTGATATCTGATCCATCCAGGACTTCTAAAATTCTCATTATCATTATCTATATCCTGATTAAAGTCGAAATCTTGATCATCTCTTTCTAAATTATTATTCTTCTCAATAAACTTTTCTGGAAGCTCATCAACAAATCTTGATGATAAACTATCTATCCAATCGCCCTGGTAAAATCTGTTTAAAGAAAACGATATAAAACTTAAATCTTTTGCTCTTGTAATACCCACGTAAGCAAGACGTCTTTCTTCCTCAAGACCGCTCTGACCTTTCTCATCTATGGATTTCTGATGAGGAAACATACCTTCTTCCCAACAAGGCAAGAACACAGCGTCAAATTCTAAACCTTTTGATGCATGCATAGTCATTAAATTTATTTTTTCACCTTCCCATTGTTGATCAATGGAGGTTGCTAATGAAACATGCTCAAGAAAACTTTCTAAATTGTCAAATTCTTTCATTGCGCTTAAAAGCTCTTTGATATTTTCAAGTCTATTTTCGTTTTCTAAATCTTTTTTATCTTTCAAGGAGGCAGAATATCCAGATTCGTCTAATATAATTTGCAAAAGTTTGACATGATTTATCTTTTTTATTGAGTGGTCATTTCTCCATTTCTTGATCATATTCAAAAAAGACAAAAGTCCTAATTTAGTCTTAGGTTTAATTAAATTTTGAGCGATTAAATTTTGTGAAGCAGTTTCTAACGATAAATTATTTTTCCTCGCGTACTCATTAATTTGTTTAAACGAACTTTCCCCTATAGATCTTTTGGGAACATTTACTATCCTTTCAAAAGCAAGGTCATCTCTCTCGTGTTGAACAACACGCAAGTAAGCTATACAATTTTTAATTTCGGCTCTTTCGTAAAATTTAGTCCCACCTAGTATCCTGTATGGAAGGCCTATTTTTAAAAATCTCTCCTCAAATTCTCTGGTTTGAAATATTGCTCTCACAAGAATAGCAATGTTATTGTATGAATACTTTTTTTTAAGCTCGTTTTCAATTATATCAGATACACCTATAGCTTCATCTTTGCCGTTTCTAAAACAATTTAATTTGATTTTCTCTCCTTCAATTTTATTTGAATTCAATTTCTTTCCAAGTCTATTTTCATTATTTGAAATCAAATGGGATGCAACGTTTAAAATGTTTTGAGTTGATCTATAATTGTCCTCTAGCCTTATAATTTTTGTATTCTCATAAACTTTATCAAATTCTAAAAAATTTTTGATCTCCGCACCCCTCCAACTATAAATTGACTGATCATCATCACCAACACAGCAAATATTATTATGTAACAAAGTTAAATGTTTTAGCCATTTGCTCTGGATGTAATTTGTGTCTTGATATTCATCCACAAGAATATATTTAAATTTTTTTGAATAAATTTTATTAATGTCTTGATTTTCCTCAAAAATTTTGACGCAATGAAGGATTAAGTCTCCAAAATCACATGCATTTAAATTAATGAGTTTCTCTTGATATACTTTATAAACCTCTAACATATTTTTTTCTAAAATCTGACCCCTCGAAATTTTTACATTTTTTGGATACCAACCAGAATTTTTCCATTTATTAATTAAAGCAAGTATGAAATTTGGAGAAATTTTTTTGACATCAATATTTTTACTTTTGCAAATATTCTTAATTAATCTTTGCTGATCGTCTTGATCTATTATGGTAAAACTTTGTGTTAAATTGACAGCTTTGGCATGTTTTCTCAGAATCTTTGCACATATGGAATGAAATGTTCCAAGCCATGGTAGACCGACCGCTCTCTTCTTTAATATTGAACTTACCCTATTTTGCATTTCCCGCGCTGCCTTATTAGTAAAGGTTACAGCCAATATTTCGTTTGGAAATGCTAAATTTTTTTCAACAATATTTGCAATTCTTGATGTAAGAACCTTTGTTTTTCCTGAACCAGCCCCCGCAACAATTAAAAGAGGTCCTGAAGTATGTAAAACAGCTTCTTTTTGAAAATTATTTAGTTTTTCTAGATATTCAGAGTTTATCATTTATTTTAAATCACTATAAGTCATTTTATAGAATAATGAAAAAATTTAAAATTCAATCTTTCTTACAAAAAAACTTTTCTAAGAAAAGTATACCAAATAAATTGTTTATTAAATTTTCCACTTTTTTCAATATGCCTAAAGGCACATGGAAGATAAATTTTAGTCAATTTAAGAAAAAAAACATAGAAGATTATATATTTAAAAAATTTCAACTTAATTATGCATTATTCATACTTAGTATAGTATTTTTTCTGTATCTTCTATACCTTTCAATTCCAGGAATGATCATCTCTGAGAATATACAGAATGAACTTGAGGAAAAATTAAAAAAAGAATACAACTTAGACTTTGCACTTACCCCTGACATCAATTATTCTATCCTCCCAAAACCACATTATATTATTAATGATGTTGTAATATTTACAGAAAAAACAGGTTACCAGAAAGAGTTAAGTCAAATTAAAAAATTAAGAATTTTTATAAATCAAAACAATTTTTTTAAAATGAATAATGTAATAAAAAAAATTGAAATTAAAAATGCTAATTTTTTTATAGAAAACTCTGATTTTAAATTTATTAATAATTTTTTAGATAATGGATTTTCAAAAAAAAATATAAAAATCCTGAAAAGCAAAATTTTTTATAAAAGTAATGAAGGTCAGATTGTTTCATTTTTCACTCTTGAAAACATCTTAATTTCTCATGATGAATTAAAAAAAGAAAATTCTATAATTTCTAATGGAAAAATTTTTAATATCCCATTTACTTTTGATTGGAAATTTGATGAAAATTTAAATGAGAAAATTACAAAAGTTAGGTTAAATCCATTAAAGTTAAGCCTTTTAAATAAATCTAAAAAAGGGGACAAGGTAAAAAATCTAAAAATTAGTTTCAAAAGATCCAAACTAAATACTAATTATTTTTTTGAGGAAGACTCAGTAATTATTGACTCTAATAATTCGTTTCTTGGCACAAATAAATTTGATTATAATGGAAAAATAAACCTAGAGCCTTTTGATTTTCAAATTGAATCAAAAATTCAAAAGTTTGACCTAAAAAAAATCATGCTGAACAAAAACATGATTAACGAAATTTTTTCTCAGGAATTTCTATTAAATGAAAACTTTAATGGAAAATTAGCAATTAAAAGTGGTAATTTAAGTAACGGAAGCTTCTTCAATGAAATTTTAATAAATTCAAATTACGTTGGAGATAAAATTGAATTAAGTAATTCAAAGTTACTTAACAAAAAAATTGGAAGTTTGAAACTTGATTATGGAAATATTTATTTAGAGGATAATGATATTTTTTTTAAAGGAAAATTCAGTTTTGAAATTTTTGATAAAAAAAGGTTTTATAGAAAATTTTTAGTTTCAAAAAAGAATCAAAAAGATTTAGAAAAAGTCTATTTTGGATTAATTTACAATCTATCGAAATCTGACACAAAGATATTTTTTATATCATTAAATGATGATAAACCTGAGATGAGTGATAATCTTGATAATCTGATTTATAGTTTTAATAATAACTCTGTTATAGTCAACAATTGGATTAGTTTGAGGAGTTTTATAAATAAGATTTTATCAAGCTACCCTGGATAAGTCATTTTTTTCGGATCAACAATTTTATCGAAATCTTTTGCTGAAATAAGCCCTGTTTTTATTGCCTCAAATTTTAATGTAGTTTTGTTTTTAAGAGCAGATTTTGCAATTTTGGCTGCATTATCATAACCTATCTTAGGTGCAAGAGCTGTGACTAGCATTAACGAGTTATTTAAATCAAAATTTATTTTTTTTATGTCAGCCTTGATACCCTTAACACAAAATTGAGAAAAATTTTTTGAGCTGTCTGATAAAAGGTCAATAGATTGAAGAATATTGTGAGCAATGAGAGGTTTAAATACATTCAATTCAAATTGTCCTTGTGAACCTGCTATTGTAATTCCTGTATGATTGCCAATAACTTTTACGCAAACCATTGTGACAGCCTCACATTGTGTTGGGTTTACTTTACCTGGCATGATTGAAGAACCAGGTTCATTTGCAGGTAATATTAATTCTCCATAACCAGCTCTTGGACCTGAGCCTAGAAAGCGAATATCATTTGCAATTTTCATAAGGCAAACTGCTGTTGTATTCAAAGTACCAGAGAAATTTACTATTGCATCATGGGCAGCAAGAGCGGCGAATTTATTTTTTGCAGGATAAAATCTAATTTTTGTTAATTTACTAATTTCTCTGCAAATTTTCAGATCAAAGTTTTTCTTTGAATTAATCCCTGTTCCAACGGCTGTACCACCTTGAGCAAGAAAAAAAATTTCTTTTAAAGAATTTTCTACTCTTAAAATGCAATCATTTAACTGTGAATAATAACCAGAAAATTCTTGCCCCAAAGTTAGTGGGGTTGCATCCTGAAGATGAGTCCTTCCAACTTTTACAATTTTTTTAAATTTGCTGATTTTTGCTCTTAATTCTTTACTGAGATTTTTTAAAGAAGGTATTAATTTTTTTTTAGTTTCTAAGGCAATTGCAATGTGCATAGCGGTAGGAAAAACATCATTAGTAGATTGAGATTTATTTACATGATCATTTGGATGAACTGGTTTTTTCGAGCCCTTCTTTCCACCTAAGATTTGAATTGCTCTGTTAGCTATAACCTCATTTACATTCATATTAGTTTGCGTACCAGAACCAGTTTGCCATACTTTCAGGGGAAAATTACCATCAAGTTTACCAGAAATTATTTCTTGAGAAGCTGTTATAATCGCCTTGCAAATTTTTGTATCAATTTGTTTGTCTTTTGCATGAACCTTAGCGGCAGCAAGTTTTATTACAGCAATTGCATTTATTAAAGTTTTGCTTACTAATATTTTTCCAATATCGAAATATTTTTTTGATCTTTCTGTTGAGGCACCCCAATATTTGTCGTCAGCAACATTGATGGTCCCCATGCTATCTGTTTCTTTTCTAAATTTCATTTGGATATTGTATTAGATATTATACATTAAAAGCTAATAGAATCATATAGGAGCATTATGACAAATTTTGAAAAAGTAGGTTTATTTATGAAAACATTTGGCCAGGAGATAAAAACAAATGCTAGTTTTTCGTCAGACAAGATTAACAAATTAAGAGTTGATCTTATCGAAGAAGAACTTGAAGAACTTAAATATGCAATACGTAAAAAAGATTTAAAAGAAACAATTGATGCATTAACTGACATTCTTTACGTCACTTATGGCGCAGGACATGCCTTTGGAGTAAATTTAGATAAATGTTTTGAAGAAGTTCAAAATTCTAATATGAGTAAATTGGGTGAGGATGGAAAACCTATATATAATGAGAATGGCAAAGTAATGAAAGGACCTAACTATTTTAAACCTAATTTAAAACAATTTCTAAAATAAACTAAATCTTCTCAAACAATATATCCTGATAATGAAGTGTGGGAAAAATAAATTTTTTACAAATTTTAAAATTTTTCTCTGAAAGTAATTTTGTTATATCTTTAAAATTATTATTTTTAAAATGGTTACCAAATTGATTTTCTAACAAAATAAATGAAATTTCCTCAAGTTTCATCTGTGATCCTTTGATAACATTAATTTCAAAACCCTCTACATCAATTTTAAGCAATGATTTTTGCAAGTTTATGCCCTCAAAAATCTTATCCACCGTGTTAGTTTGAACTTCGTATTCACCCTCAAAATTTGATTTCGATTGTGCCAAAAAATTTATAAATTTTAAATACAGCGAATTTTCGTTTACTTCAGCCAAAGATGATTTCATACTAATTTTATTAATTTTTAATTTTTTATTTGAAATTTCTTTATCGATCGCACAATTAAATAATTTTACTTTTTTGTTTCTAGCAAATTTTTTGTTTAGTTCTTTAAAGATATTTTTTTGAGGTTCAAATGCATAAAAAGAGTTTACTTTCTGGATTTTTAGCATGTTTTCAAGAAACTCACCTTTATGAGCACCAATGTCAATAATTTTATCAATATCTAAATCCCTTAAGTGCATAAAAATTCTTTTATGGTGAAAGGTGCTTAATGGGTTAACTATTTTTTCAATTAGTGGCATTTTAATTTTTTTTTGACTAACTCATTTCTTTATCGATAGGTACGTTTTGTTGCCTGACCAAAATGAATTTATATCAGAAAATATAGGTTTTTGGAAAGGTAGTTTTATGTTATGTAATGCGTAAGTGAAAAAGCCAGCAAAAAAAAACCAAAAAGTAATTAAAAATTTTTTTATTAAAAAGGGTTTAAAGTTGTTAGTTAATTTATCTAAAAAGAAGAAACCTTTAGTAAATCAAATGGCAATAAACGAACCATACATACCCGAATTAGGTGATCTTTATAATTTGTACCAATATGTGTTAATAAATAAAAGGACAACAATACTTGAATTTGGTTCTGGTTGGTCAAGTCTTATTTTGAGTTTAGCATTGAAAGAGTTAGCAGATAAGTTTTCAAATGAGGTAAAATCATTAAGAAGAAATAATCCCTTTGAATTATTTGTCGTAGAAAATGAAAAAAAATATTTAAATATTACTAAAAATAGAATTGTTAAATTTAACAAGTACCTAAAAATAAAAAAACCAATTAAAATAAATTATATTTTAACTGACGTCGAAATGACGACATTCAAAGACAGAATTTGTACTCAATATAAAAAATTACCATTGTGCAATCCTGATTTTATATATTTAGATGGGCCTGATCAGTTTAAGATAAAAAAAGATATAAATGGCATTAGCACAAGGCACAAAGATATGATGCCAATGGTCTGTGATATTTTAAAATTTGAGTATTTTTATACACCAGGTACCATTATAGTTTGTGATGGTAGAGCAGCCAATGCTAAATTTTTAAAAGATCATTTTTTAAGAAAATGGAAGTACATTAATGATCGGAAAAACGATCAACATATTTTTTGTTTGTCAGATCCATCATTAGGAAAATACAGTGATAAACAATTAAAATTTTATAAAAACTTACGATAAAATGCCTTCTAATATAAATTTGAAAACTATAAAAAAAATTGATAAATATGTAAATACAACAGACAACAGCCCTTTTTTTCTTATAATATGTAGATTTTTTTCATACTACGTCACTCCTTTATTTTTAAGATTAAATATTTCTTCAAATGCAACTACTTATCTTAACTTTCTGTTAAGTATTGCAATGATGTCTTTTTTTATTCAATCAACTTTCTTATTTTATAATATTGCTATAACTTCTTTACTTTGTATGTACGTACTTGATTGTGTGGATGGAAGTATCTCAAGGATTAAAAAAACATCTACATTTTACGGACGATTTTTAGATTCATTATTTGGCATAATTGATAAATCTTTTTTAATGTTTGGCTTGTCTATTTTTTGCAATCTTGCTTTAAATAATGAAATATTATTCTATTTTGGCATCATTTCAACATGTGTCTCTCCATTTGGACACTTTGTATTTGATAAATATTCAGCTTTAGCCAGATGGCAAAATTTGAATTCAAGAAATAAAATTAAGCCCTATATATGGAAAACAAAATATAAAAGAATAATTTTATTTGTAAAAGATAGTCAATACTTCTCTATTATTTTTTCACCTTTCTTCCTCAATACAAATTATATTGAAATAATTTTATATTATTTTTTCATTTCTCATACGTTATTAAATATTTATATGATAATTTTTCATATAAGGGAGTCTTCTATACGTATGAATATTTTTGCATCAGATCGAAATCATTGAATTTTTTCTGAATTTTGTGATAATGGTTTTAAACAATAAATATGATAATAATCTGTATAAATGAATTCTTGGATTAAGCATTTTTTAAATTCAAAAAAAATTAACGAACTATTGAAAAAAAGTGAGTTTGAAGATCTAGCCGAAAATTTATATTGGTATGATTTATCTATAAAGTTCGCTTCTTCAAAATTTGGATTTTTAAAAGTCTTAGTTTGGAGAATCTCAAGAAAAGTTTCAAATTTATTCTCTCTTCTAAAAATGAATAGCAAATCGGCTTACAGCGAAAACTATCAATATCAAAATCCAAAAAATTATGGTTCGGAGTCGATTTATCACAAAATAATTGAGAAAAAGTTGCCAAATTTTTCAAATCCAAGCATTTGGAATTTAAAAAAGATAAGTTCAAAACCATGGTTTGAAAGTGATAAATGGTCTAGATATTTAGAGGAGAACTGTAAAGTAATTAAAGATGAATTTTTTTCATCAGATTATAAAACTACCGAACACCCAGGAAATCAAATGTTAGCAGAAAATGGAAAATGGTCTTCTATTACTTTAATTGGAGCACAAGGTAAAAATTTAAATTTACAGAATAGTTTTGGTAAAACATTTGATTTGCTCAAAAAAATGCCAATCAATGAAACATATGGCTTTGTTGCTTTTTCAAAATTATCTCCAGGGACTCATATAAAACCCCATACTGGCTCTTCAAATCTAAGGTTAAGGTATCATCTAGGAATAGATGTTCCTGAACCAGATATGGTTAAAATAAGAGTTGGAGATCAAACAAGGCCTTGGCTTGAAGACAAATGTATTATTTTTGATGACTCATACGAACATGAGGTATTTCATAAAGGAAAAAAAGATAGGATAGTTTTTATTGTTGATTTATGGCATCCTCAAATAAAAAACTCATACGTTGAATTGTTAAAACTTAATGAATTTAAAAAATTTGGTAAAATATAATCAACTAGCCTTTTTTTATTTAAAATGTCAATTCATGAACTTTTTTTTGATTTCTAAAAAGTTCTTAGGTCTTACTAGGTTTTTAAGAGTACCTGAATTTATTTTTATATGAAAAAAAGAAGGCCCAGAAGATTTTATAAATTTTTTCATTAGAACCTCTAGTTTGTTTAAACTTTTTGTGTGATAGCTTTGTTTAAATCCCATTGCCTCTGATATTTTCTTAATATTAAAATTTTGAAATTTTATAGGTTGACCACCAATAGACTCATGCGCCTCGTTATCTATAAGTAAATATTTAAAATTATTTCTCTTATGATTGCTAAGTAAGCTTAGAGCCCCTAAATGCATTATGAAAGATCCATCACCATCAACACAAATAGTACTTTCTTTTGTGAATTTACTAATAGCCAAAGAAACCATCGCTGTGTGACCCATTGCACCAACCATTAAAAAATCTTTACCATTTTTAATTTTTTTTTCTTTACGCATTTGAAAAATTTCACGGGAGTTAAAACCGACTGAAGATATTATTTTCGTTCTTTTTGAGACGTTATTTAAGAGTGATAAAACAACATCTTTTCTTGAAATATTTGAATGTTGATCAGCTTTATTTTTAATTACTTTTTTTTTTACATTTTTAAAAGTTTTAGGTTTTACTAGTAATGCTACATGACAAGAATTTTTTTTTGCATAATTTATTAAATTTGATACTTTTTTTAAATCTTTATTATCTTTAAGTATTAGATACTTAATTTTATATAACTTTAAAATTTTATGTATTGTTCTGCCTTGAATATTATGTTGGGCTTCATCTTTGATACCCGGGGCTCCTCTCCAGCCAATCATTAACAACATAGGTATATTATAAACTTCAGGATTTGCTAAATTAGTTAAAGGATCTGTTGCATTTCCCATACCTGAATTCTGCAAATAAATACAAGGAATTTTTTTTGTAATTAAATGATAACCAACACCAAGTGAAACAGCGCTTCCTTCATTAGCTGAAGTAATGTTTTCTATTTTTTTATTATTATTTATCTCATTACAAAATTCATTCATGCAACTGTCAGGCACTCCTGCATAAAATTCAATTCCTTTTTTAAATAAAAGTTTTGTAAATTTAGAAGTATCAATCATAAAATTTATAAGGAATACTTAAGCAAATCTTTTATGGAAGATATTTTTTTTTCTATATTAGCAGATCGGCTATTTTTTAATATGGATTCAGCAACTTGGTTCATAGCTAAATATGAGGCCCGCAACATATGATTTGCATATATTACTACACTAAAACCATTTCTAATAAGATCTTTTTCGTAAGTTTTTGAGTAACTTGATGGTACAGCTATTAAAAATTTAAAGTTTTTACTTTTTCTAAAAATTTTTGAAAATTTAAAAATTTCTTTTGGAGTATCAATTTTACTATGTATTAGTATTCCATCAGCTCCTGCCTTAGAGTAAGCGTTTGCTCTTTTCAAAGCATCATTAATTCCTTTACCCAATATAAAACTTTCTATTCTAGCTATGATCAAAAAATCATCAGACTTTCTAGATTTAGTTGCCACTTCTAGTTTTTTACAAAAGTTTTTTATGCTGTCTTGTTTTGCATTTTTTTGATTTTTAAATAAAGAATTTTTTTTAAGACCAATTTTATCCTCTATAATAATAGCTGAAACACCCTGTCTTTCTAGAGATTTAATTGTGAAAGGTAGGTGTTCAACTCTTCCGCCGTTATCTGCGTCAAAGACCATTGGTTTAGTTGTTATCTCTAAAACTTCATTAATAGCATTAATTCTAGTTGATAATTCTACTGACTGATTATCGGGTTTTCCACGTAATAAAGACTCAGTTAAACTCGAAGACCACATTCCATCATAATCCGCATCACCAGTCTTTTTTTTTACTTTTGTATTCTCGACTATTAAACCAGCCAAAGGCGAGTGAGCTTCAATTACTCTAACAAATTTTTTGGCTTCAATCATTCTTTTTAAAAGAGAGGTTCTATTAGAATTAAAAGAATAAAAGTTTTTATTAAAAAAACTTTCTTTAAGATTTGTTGAGGATACATTTTTTGTGTAAGGGAATTCCACAAGTTTACCAGACCATTTTTTTATTTCTTTAATTACTTGTGATCTATTTTCTTTTAACACTCCATTCTTCCAATCATCACCATGAACTACATAATCTGGTTTTATTTTTCTTAAATTGGGCCTGTAATCCATTGTATTTTGTGGAACAACTCCATGAACCATATTTAAATTTCTTATAACTATTTCTCTTTGATAGTAGTTTAAAAAAGGAATCTTTTTGTAATAACTAATTGCTTGATCAGTCATTAGGCCAACCACTACATTTCCTAGCCTAGATGCTCGCTCAAGAATATTTATATGCCCAGCGTGTAAAATATCTGCTGACATACATACATAAACAATTTTTTTCTTCATAAAGGCCAATATTTAAATTTTTTTTTATTAATAACAGCTTTCATATCACAAAGATCTTTGTAAGTGTCAATCTCTTTCCAGAAATATCTTTTACAATCAAAAAAATTAACTATTTTTTTCTCTTCAATAATCTTATTAATTACATGAGTATAATAGTCTTTTTTGTTATTTTTTTCTCTCATCAAATGACTCTTAAGCAAAAGAGCTCCAGGTTTTGAAAACTTTGCAATACCAATAAAATTTCCATCCCCATTTTTAGTAGGTATATGACTACCAACTCCTATAATTTTATCTTGCTTTTTTTTAATTCTCATGGTGCCACTTAAAATCTTTTTGGTATCTATCGTTAAACAAGCATTTGATTTTTTTTCAATTAATTTTTTAATTATTTTCTCATCAAAAATTAAATCTGCGAAGAAACAATAAAATCCTTCATTTAATTCTTTTTTTGCAGCTAATAAGGTTTGTAAATTATTATTGTTTCTAAAACCTGGGTAATAAATATATTGAGCTACTTTTCCAATTTTTCTCTCTATAAGTTTATTTTTGTAACCAGTTATTATTACAATTTTTTTAAATTTATTTTTTTTTAATATTGCACAAAGTCGTTCCAAGATTGAGATTTTATTTTTTCCAAACTTCAGCAATCCTTTTGGTAAATTATGATATTTTTTTAATCTAGTGCCCTTTCCAGCAGCCAATATTATTGCTTTCATTATCTTTGATCCATATTGTTTCTCATCCAAAGTTCAAAATTCAACATCATCCAAATTTTTTTTCCATTAAAATCATAATTGTCATCTTTTGTATTTTTATCATCTAAAAAATTTTCAAGTTTTTTTTGGTTAAAAATGTTTCTTTCTAGAGTTTTTTTGTCTAAAAGAATTTCTTTGACTTTTTTATCGTGCATCCACTCATTCATAGGTAAAGGAAAGCCTAATTTTTTTTCCTCTGACATTTTTTTAGGCAAGTATTTTTCTCCAACTTTCCTTAGTAGATACTTGTTTGTGTCATATTTTTCAGAATAAGAAAAATTATTTGAAAAAAGTGATTTAAACTTTGAAAATTTAGATTTCCATTTTATCTTAAACTTATACGGAACAGTATTGATAAATTCTATAAGCTCATGGTCAAGAAAGGGTACCCTTGCTTCAATAGAATTCGCCATAGTCATAGTGTCTAAACGATCTAGTAAACACTGAAGATGATTGGTCTGAAACATTAGTAATATTTGATTATAGTAATTAGAATTTTCGTATTTTTTTAAAACATTTGTCCAAGGTTCCTTAACTTTTTCTAAGTTGATTTGATTTTTTACATTTTCATGCAGCAGTGAGTCTACCTCACCTATTGAGAACCAATTATATTGATGAAAAAAAAAGTCAATAAACTTATCTTTTTTATAGTTAAATTTTTTATCTACTGAAAATATTTTTTTTACAAAACTATTATCTGTAAACTTTAATATGAAATTTGCTTTAACAAAATCTATTGGAGAGTTTTGAACTCTTGCATAACCTCCAAAGAACTCATCAGCTCCTTCTCCACTTAAGACTACCTTTATATCCTGTTTCATTTTTTTACTCAGCAGATATAATGGATACTCATGAGGGATTGAAAGCGGAACATCTTTTACTTCTATTATCTTCTCAATATTATTAAAGAAGTCCTCTTTGCCAACAAAAACTTCGGTATGTTCTGAATTAATATATTTTGCTATAGTTCTGGCTTTAGGCGTTTCATCATATTTTTTTTCTTTAAATCCAACAGAGTAAGTTTTTAATTTACCTGATATATTTTTTGCTGCTATAGAGGATAAAATTGATGAGTCTAATCCTCCAGATAAAAAAACCCCTAACGGCGCATCACTGACCAACTGTTTTTTTATAGAACTATTCAATAAAGAATCTAATTTTTGAAAATAATACTCTTCATTATGCCTTATTTTCGTATTTATTTCTGGTATAGACCAATAGGTATTTTGCTTTGTTTGTTTCTTTAAAATATCAACTTCTAAAAAAGTTCCAGGAGTAACTTTTTGAATATTATCATAAAATACATTATTTTTCCCATAAGGATATCTGAATAAAAGATAAGAAGAAAAGGCATTAAAATTTAATTTTTTTTCAAAGTCAGGATAATTTGTTATGCCTTTAATTTCTGAACTAAACAATAATTGATTATTTAGATGTGAAAAATAAAGAGGTTTTATTCCGACCCTATCTCTTATTAAAAAAACTTTACTATTTTTTTTGTCATACACCGCAATTGCGAACATGCCATTAAACTTTTCTACACATTTAATCCCCCATTGCAAAAAAGCTGTAGAAACTACTTCGCTATCTGAATTGGTTTCAAATTTATGGCCATGATTAATTAGTTCCGCTCTTATTTCTTTAAAATTATAAATTTCTCCATTAAAAATTGAAATTATATGTTTTTTAATAATGGGCTGGTTACCCTTGATTAAATCCATTATAGAGAGTCTATTAAATGCTAGCGAAACAAGTTTGTCATTATAATAACCCTCATCATCTGGACCACGATGTTTCAGCAGTCTATTAACAGAAAAAATTTTTTCATTTTTAAATTTATCTGAAGAACTAAAATCAATTAAACCCAGAATACTACACATAAGAGAACTCATACATCAATTTATTCAAAAAATGAACAGCAAAGAAAAAAAGTTTTAATCATTGGAGAAGGTAACCATTGAATTGAAATCACAAAATAAAAAATTTTTTAGATCTCCTCAGCGTCTGTAAAATGAGTTATTTAAAAAGAGGGGCGTTCTGTTGCCAGGTGCCCCAAAACCCCGTTACTTAATTAATAAATTAATTAAGCAGCAAGAGCAAATTTATCATTTGCAATTATAAATAGCCCGTCACGGTGGAACAATCCCGAACGAAAAAATAGCCTTTAGACATCCGTCGATCCTAGTTCACCCCCATAAATTATTAATGGTGGAGGTGGTGGGTACTGCCCCCACGTCCGTAATGTTTATTACGAAATTCGTTTATCGTCATAGTTTGTTAAAACATATATGTTATATAGCTTTTTATTTTATTTTTTAAGCACAAATTTTGTTATAAGAATTACTTATAAATGTCATTTAAATATCCACTTCTAGAAAATGCCTTTTCAAATCAAGACATCAATTCTGCCATTAAAGTAGTCAGAAGTAGAAGATTAACTATGTCTAAAAAAACAATGGAGTTTGAAAAAAAATTTTCACAATTTATAAAATCTAATTATTGTTTAATGGTTAACTCCGGTTCATCTGCAAACCTTTTAGCATTTTTTGCTTTGATAAACCCTTTAAAAAAAAATAAATTAAAGGTGGGTGACGAGTGTTTAATACCTGCACTTTGTTGGTCAACTTCACTTTGGCCAATAGTACAATCGGGTTTAGTTCCAAAATTTATCGATGTAGACTTAAAAACGTTTTCACCAAATTTAGACATAATAAAAAAAAACGTTACAAAAAAAACAAAGGCAATTATGTTAATTAATGTTTTAGGAAATTGTTCTGAAATTGACAAAATAAAACAATTTGCCAGAAAAAAAAAAATTTATTTAGTTGAAGATAATTGTGAATCTTTGGGGTCCATTTATAAAGGGAAAAATCTTGGAACTTTTGGTGATTTTTCCTCATTCTCTTTTTATTATTCTCATCAATTAACCTCGGGTGAGGGTGGAATGATTGTTTGTAATAATAAGTTTGATTACAGAATCTTACAATCTTTGAGGGCACACGGTTGGGATAGAGAAATTTCAAAAAAAAAAAATACATTTAATTTTGTCAACCAGGGTTTTAATTTAAGACCTCTAGATATCTCTGCATCTATAGCAATGAGTCAACTCAAGAGATTAAAAAAAATGATAAAAATAAGGAAATATAATCGCGACATGATTATTAAATACCTAAAAAAATCTCCCAAATGGGATGATCAATTTACTTTTTTTGAGTCAAGCAAACATTTAAAACCGAGCTGGTTTAGTATTCCATTATTAATAAACAAAAAATATCTTAAATATAAAAAGTTTTTTTTAGAAAAACTTGAAAAAAATAAAATTGAAACTAGACCAATAATAAGTGGCAATTTTATTAACCAACCAGCAATTAAGTTACATAAATTTAAATTGAAAAAAAAAAATTTTAGAAATTCACAAGCAATTGAAGATAGAGGTTTTTTTATTGGATTACCCACTAAAAAGATTAAACTTCAAGATATAAAAAGATTAACAAATTATCTTTTAGATTTTTAAGTTGATGTATAGATGTGGAATTACTGGGGCAACTGGACTACTAGGTAGCCATATAATTAAAAAAATAAAATTTAATTTTGTAATTTTTAAAGGAGATATTACTAAAAAAAAATTAGTAGATAATTGGATCAAGTCTAATAATTTTGATTTTATTATACACCTTGCAGCGATCGTACCCACTAGAGATGTAGAAAAAAATTATAAATATGCAAAACAAGTAAATTATAATGGAACTAAAAATATAGTAGATTCATTAATAAAATATCAAAAAAAACCAAAAAATATTTTTTTTGCCTCAACATCACATGTATATCAAATTAGAAAGAAATTTTTTAAGATAGATGAAAATCAAAAAGTTGAACCATACAGCAAATATGGAAAAACAAAAATATTGGCAGAAAATTATTTAAAAAAAAAGTTGAAAAAGCAAAAGATCAATTATTGCATAGGAAGAATTTTTAGTTACACGAGCCCTGAACAGAACAAATCTTTTCTTACACCTGGATTATTTTACAAAATAAAAAAAAGTAAAAAAAAAATAGTTTCTTTTAAAGAATTAAAACATTTTAGAGACTTTCTGAGCATTAATGACATAATAAATGCGATTAGGGTTTTGTGTATTAAAAAGGGAACAGGTATATACAATATAGGTTCAGGTAAAAAATTCCATCTAGAGACAATCGCTAAAATTTTTTGTAAAAAATTTAATAAAAAAGCCTCTTTTATAAATAGCTCGAGAAGTTTTACATATCTAATTTCTGATAACAAAAAGTTAATTAAATTGGGATGGAAGCCAAAAAATAGTTTTATTAATGAATTGAATAAATTTAAATGATAAATATTGGAATTATAATACCAACTTACAATGAAGAGGAAAATATTGGAAAATTAGTTGAATCAATAAAATCTTTTGTTCCAAATTCAGAAATTTTTATAGTAGATGACTCAATTAATGATCTTTCAAAAAGAATATTAGAAAATAAAAGTTTTGTTCATTATTTTCGCCGAGGTCAAAAACTTGGGAGGGGAACAGCAGTAATATTTGGATTAAATGAAGCCTTAAAAAACAAGTCTATTGATACATTTATAGAAATGGATGCCGATTTTTCACATAACCCAAATGAATTAAAAGAAAAAATTGAGTATTTTAAAAAACATAAAATAGATATGTTAATTGCCAGCAGATACACCAAAAGTAGTAAAATTATGAACTGGAGTGTATTTAGAAGAGTATTTTCATTGTTATCGAATTTTTTGGCAAGATTACTTTTAAAAATACCATGCACTGATTATACAAATGGTTTTAGGTTCTATTCAAAAAGAGCAGCCATGAAAGTCGTTAGTGAGTGTGGAAAAATTGGTGGTGGATTTATCGTACTCTCAGAAATTCTTGTAGTTATGCAGTCAAATAATTTTAAAATTGATGAGTTAAGCACAATCTTTGTTAATAGAAAAAGGGGTGAAAGTTCTGTTAGTCTGAAATTGATTATTTCATCATTGCTTGGTTTGATAAAACTATACTTTTTAAAAAAAAAGAAACATGGTAAATAAAGAATTATTCAACTAATTTATTCATTAGAGGATTATCATACAACTTTTAATAGTAATTAAAAAAATTTTCACATTTTTTTTTTTTATTACTAAGATATAAACATTATTGAATCAGTTGATAAATCATGAAACTTACTAAGGAACAAACACAGGAAATCAAAGATCTTCAATCACAAAAAAATCAAACTAAAAGAGTAACTGCTCCTAATTTAGAAAAGATATTGTACGAGGCGATACCAATATTGGATCATGGTTTCATAAGGGTGATAGATTATATGGGTAACGATACATCAATTGTCCAAGCAGCTCGAGTTTCTTATGGCAAGGGAACAAAACAAGTTTCTACTGACAGCGGACTAATCAAATATTTAATGAGGCATTGGCACAGCACACCTTTTGAAATGTGTGAAATAAAATACCATGTTAAATTACCAATCTTTATTGCTAGACAATGGATTAGACACAGAACTGCAAATGTTAATGAGTATTCAGCCAGGTATTCAATTTTAGATAAAGAATTTTACTTACCAAAAAAAGAACATTTAGCAGCCCAATCAAAAAATAATAGGCAAGGAAGAGGCGAGGTACTTGAAGGTGAACAGGCCAACAAAGTTCTATCTTTGTTGAGAGACGATGCTGAGAGAACTTATGATAACTATGAAACAATGCTTAATGAAAGATATGATGGATCAGTTGTCGATGAGAATGAACATGGTCTTGCAAGAGAATTAGCAAGAATGAATTTAACACTCAATACTTATACTCAATGGTACTGGAAAACTGATTTACTGAATTTAATGAATTTTTTGAGATTAAGAGCAGATAGCCATGCCCAATATGAGATAAGAGCATATGCTGATGCTATGTTGGATACTTTAAAAAGCTGGGTACCAATTACTTATGATGCCTTTTTAGATTATAGAGTTGGAGGAACCGAAGTTTCATCAAAAGGTAAAATTTTAATTCAAAAACTTATAAAAGGTGAAAAGATCGATATGGAAAGTTCTGGGTTATCTAAAAGGGAGTGGAATGAACTAATGGAAGCTTTTAGTTTAAAAGATAAATTGATTTAATTTTAGAAGCCAACTCTAAATAAATCTTAGATACCTCATTTTCTGGATTGCTTTCAACAATTGGTGTTCCTTTATCACCTTGTTTACCTACCTCAGGATCAAGGGGGATTTCGCACAAAAAATCTTTTTTAAACTCTTCAGCAGTTTTTTTTACTCCACCTTCTCCAAATATATAGTATTTTTTTCCATCATCCCCTTTGAAAAAACTCATGTTATCAATTAATCCAATTATTTTTGTTCCAAGCTTATCAAACATTTTTATACCTCTCTTTACATCTTGTAAGGCTATCTCTTGGGGTGTTGAAATTATTATCACTCCATCCATTTTCACTTCTTGAGTAAAAGTAAGTTGAGTATCACCAGTTCCAGGCGGCATATCCACGATAATAAAATCTAAATCTTTCCATGCAACTTTTTGAGTAAATGTTTTTATTGCACTGGTGACCATTGGTCCCCTCCAAATCATAGGGGTTTGCTCATCAGTAAGAAATCCAATTGACATACACTGAATATCATATTTTAAAATTGGAATTAATCTCTGACCATCGCTTTCTGGTTTGTCTCCAATATCGAATAATTTTGGTAACGAGGGACCATAAATATCAGCATCTAGTAGACCAACTTTACATCCTTGCTTTTTTAAAGCTAAAGCAAGATTAGATGCGAAGGTAGATTTTCCAACTCCACCTTTCGCGCTTGATACTGCTATTGTGAATTTAGTACCTATAATTGGGTTTTTAGTAAAGGTTTTTGCTCTTGGTTTTTCAATCATTGCTTCATTAAGTCCACTATTTATACCAATGTTTTAGCATACTTAACTTGTTTTTCACATTAAAGACATTATATACATTGTCATGGTTGATGATTTTAGAGGTAGAGGTGGAAGTCCATGGGGATCACCCCCAGGAGGAGGTTCAGGAAATGGATCTGGAAGAAGAGGTCCAACACCTCCAAACATAGATGAATTAATAAAAAATCTTCAAGATAAAATAAATAAATTTCTTCCCGGCGGAACTTCAGGCGGAGGTAAACCAATAGTTTTTGGTCTTACAATTTTAATTATTGTCTGGGCACTAAGTGGACTTTATAGAGTTTTACCAGATGAACAAGGTGTGGTTTTAAGATTTGGAAAATTTGTTTCTACTACACAACCTGGATTAAATTACCATATACCTTTTCCAGTAGAGAGCGTATTAACTCCAAAAGTAACAAAAGTTAATAGAATTGATATTGGTTTCAGATCGGAAAGAGATACAGGTTTTACATCAGGTGTTGTAGCTGATGTTCCAGAAGAGAGTTTAATGTTAACGGGAGACGAAAATATTGTTAATATAGATTTTTCAGTTTTCTGGGTAATAAAAGATGCAGGAAACTTTTTATTCAAAATTCAAGATCCTGAAGGAACAGTTAAAGCTGCAGCAGAAACAGCAATGAGAGAAGTAATTGCCAGAAGTGATATTCAACCAATTTTGACTGAAGGAAGATCACAAATAGAAATTGATGCAAGTGAGATAATTCAAAATATTTTAGACGAGTATCAGAGCGGAATACAAATAACTCAGGTTCAAACACAAAAAGCAGACCCACCAGACCAGGTAATCGATGCTTTTAGAGATGTACAGGCTGCAAGAGCTGACATGGAAAGATCTAAAAACGAAGCTGAGGCTTACGCTAATGATGTAATTCCAAGAGCAAGGGGTGAAGCTGAAAAAATTTTACAAGCCGCTGAGGCATATAAAAAAGAAGTTGTTGCAAAAGCAGAAGGTGAAGCAAGTAGATTTACAGCTATCTTTGATGAGTACAAAAATGCAAAACAAGTTACACAAGAAAGAATGTATCTTGAAACAATGGAAAAAGTTTTAGCAGACATTGATAAAGTTATAATAGAGAAGAATGCAGGTTCAGGGGTTGTTCCTTACTTGCCACTTCCAGAACTAAAAAAGAAAACGAACTAAATGAAAAAAATTATACTTCCAGTAATTGGTGTTCTTGCTTTGACAGCATTCTTTTCAGTCTTCATTGTAAAAGAAGTAAATCAAGCAATAGTTCTTCAATTTGGTGATCCAAAAAGAATTTTACTGAAGCCAGGTTTAAACTTTAAGCTACCATTTATACAAAACGTTGTATTTTTAGATAAGAGAATTTTAAACCTTGATGCTCCACCAGAGGAAGTTATTGCATCAGATCAAAAAAGACTAATTGTTGATGCATTTGCAAGATTTCAAATTGTGGATCCATTAAAATTTTATATCTCTGTTGGAAATGAAAGAGTTGCTAGATCAAGATTATCAACAATTATTAACTCAAGAATAAGAAGTGTTTTAGGTACTCAAGAACTGCAAACTTTATTATCAGAGGATAGAAATAAACAAATGACTCTTATTCAAGAGGGAGTTAATAATGAGGCACAAAACTTTGGTATAAAAATAGTTGATGTAAGAATTAAAAGAGCAGACTTACCTCAAGCAAACAGTGATGCAATTTATAGAAGAATGCAAACTGAAAGGGAGAGGGAAGCAAAAGAGTTTAGAGCAAAAGGAGCAGAGATGGCTGTAACAATTACATCTACAGCTGATAAAGAGGTCACAGTAATTCTTGCAGAGGCACAAAAAAAATCAGAGATCATGAAGGGTGAAGGTGATGGTCAGCGTAATAAAATATTTGCTGATGCTTTTGGAAAAGATGCGGAATTTTTTGCATTCTATAGAGCGATGCAAGCTTATGAAAGAGCATTAATAGGCGGTGAAACTTCACTTATAATGTCACCCGATAGTGAATTTTTCAAATTCTTCGGAAACGTAAAAGCACAAATCAAACAATAGTAGAATGGACGACTTAATTGTCGCTTTAGGTTTATTTCTCTTTATAGAGGGAATTCTTTATGCCTTATTTCCCTCAAAAATGAAAAGTATGTTAGAAAAATTAAAAATGATTAACGATAAACAATTAAGATTAGGTGGAATTATATTTGTTTTAATTGGTTTCTTTATAATATGGTTTATTAAAGGATAAAGATAATGAGGGACCTCAGATCGATATTTTCAATCATAGTTTTTGTATTATTCAGTCACTCAGCAATTTCACAAGAAAGACCCGCCTCATTTGCTGATTTAACTGAAAAGTTAATGCCAGCGGTTGTAAATATCTCAACATCTACAACTGTTGTTAAAAACGTAAATCCTTTCCCATTTGAATTCCCACCAGGATCACCTTTCGAAGACATGTTTAAAGAGTTTGGAACACCTCAAAAAAGAAAATCAAGCGCACTAGGCTCAGGCTTTATAATTGATAAAAAAGGAATTGTTATAACTAATAACCATGTGATCCAAGGTGCAGAAGATATATTCATAAGAGCAAATGGTGATAAAGAATATAAAGCAAAAATTTTAGGAACTGACCCTTTATCTGATATTGCAGTTCTACAAATAATTACAGATGACAAATTTGAAACAGTAAAGTTTGGAAACTCTGATACTGCAAGAATTGGAGATTGGGTAATAGCAATTGGAAATCCATTTGGATTAGGAGGAACTGTAACTGCAGGAATAGTTTCAGCAAGAAATAGAAATATTGGTATGGCGCGTTATGAAGATTTTATTCAAACGGATGCATCTATAAACTCGGGAAATTCTGGAGGTCCTCTATTTAACATGAAAGGAGAAGTAATAGGAATTAATACTGCTATATTAGGTCAATCAGGATCCATCGGTATTGGATTTGCTATACCATCAAATAGTGCCAAACTAGTAATAGATCAACTTTTAGAATTTGGTGAAACAAAAAGAGGTTGGTTAGGAGTAAGAATACAAACAGTCACCAAAGAAATAGCAGATGTAGAAAAATTGAAAAAAGCTCGAGGTGCATTAGTTGCAAGTGTTGCACCGGGTAGCCCATCAGATAAAGCTGGGATAAAGGATGGTGATATAATTTTAGAGTTTGATGGTAAAAAGATTAATGAGATGCAAGAACTTCCATTAATTGTTGCACAAACAAAAGTTGGAAAAGTCGTAAATGTAAAGATTTGGAGAAATAAAAAAGAAATTATAAAAAAAATTACTTTAGGAAGATTAGAGACTTCTGAGGACTTTAAAGCAGAAAAACCAACAAAACCTAAAGCAACTTTTATAGACGGTTTAAAAATTGAAGTAAGAAAAATAACAAGAGATGACTTAGTAGAGAAAAAAATTCCACTAAACACAACTGGAGTTGTTATAACAAAGATAGACACAGAAAGTCCTATTAATTATCTAAAAGTTGGTGATTTAATAGTCGAAGCTCAAAAAAGAAATATTAAGAGTGCAACAGAACTTAATAATTTAGTAAATGCAGCCCTAAAGACTTCAAGTAAAACGATTTTAATAGCTGTAATTAATGATCAAAATCAAAAAAGATATATAGGTGTCAAATTAAAATAACATGGACTACAAGTCCAAAATCATTCTTATAGCTGGACCAACAGCTTCAGGAAAATCAAAAATAGCAATCAACTTAGCGAAAAAAATTAATGGAGAAATCGTTAATGCTGACAGTATGCAGGTTTATAAGCAGCTTAAAATACTTACAGCAAGGCCTTCAGAAAAAGATCAAAAAAAAATTAAACATCATTTATTCGGCATTATTGATGTACGAAAAAGATTTTCAACAGGTCAATGGCTCAAAGAATGTATCAAAATAATAAATTTAATTAGAAAAAAGAAAAAGATCCCAATTATTGTAGGTGGAACTGGTCTTTATTTTAAAGCTTTAGTGGATGGGCTAGTAAGAATTCCAAAGTTCAAACTTTCAGAAAAAAACAAGATACTTAAGCTTCACAACGAATTAGGCCAGGAGCAATTTTATAAAAAATTAGTTAAATTAGATCCTGTATCTAAAAAATTTATTAATTCAAATGATGTTAATAGATCAATAAGAGCATACGAAGTTAAAAAGCTTACAAAAAAATCATTATACAAATGGTTTAAAGAAACAAAGACCTTTTTCGATAAGAATGAGTTTGTGATGACTTATGTGGATTATCCAAGAGACAAATTAATAAAAAATATCGAAAAAAGAATTGATAGGATGTTCGATTTAGGAGCCATAAAAGAAGTAAAGAAATTCAATCTCATTAAAATTAACAAACTGAATACCGTTAATCATGTGATTGGTATTAAAGAGATTAACTCTTATTTAAGTAAAAAAGCTGAATTGAAGGATATTAAAGAACAGATATTAATAAAAACTAGACAATACGCCAAAAGACAGAGTACTTGGTCTCGAGGTCATATGATTAATTGGCACAAAATTGATCCAAAATCAAAAAATCCATTCAAAAAAATTTTAAAATAATTTCTGCTAAAACTTGACCAATTAGCTCAACTTCAGCTAGATTGGCCAAATGTCTAAATTATATTCAGGTGCAGAAATTGTTTTCAAATGTCTTGAGGATCAAGACGTAGAATATATATTTGGTTATCCTGGTGGTGCGGTTCTTCCAATTTATGATGAATTAAAAAATCACGAAAGTATAAAACATATTTTAGTAAGACATGAACAAGGTGCGGGACATGCAGCAGAAGGATACGCAAGGTCTTCCGGTAAGCCTGGAGTAGTATTGGTTACTTCTGGACCAGGAGCAACTAATGCTGTTACTGCTTTGACAGATGCATACATGGACTCAATACCATTAGTTTGTATATCTGGACAAGTTCCCACTCATTTAATCGGCACAGATGCGTTTCAAGAGTGTGACACAACAGGAATTACAAGGCCATGCACAAAACATAATTGGCTTGTAAAGGATGTTAAAGACTTATCAAAAATTATACATAAGGCCTTTGAAGTTGCCACAACAGGAAGACCAGGACCTGTTCTAGTTGATATACCAAAAGATATTCAGTTTCAAAAAACAAAATATGTTAGTTCAATCAAAAGAAAAAAACTAAATGGCAAAATTCATAGCAAATTTAATCAAAGTGAAATTGATCAACTTGTAAAGTTAATGGTAAATTCATCAAGACCAATATTATATACTGGCGGAGGTGTAATTAATTCTGGACCAAAAGCTAGCGAGTTATTAAGAGAACTAGTATCACTTACAGGTTTTCCGATAACTTCTACTTTACAGGGCTTAGGATCATATCCTGGGGATGATAATCAATTTTTAGGAATGCTTGGTATGCACGGAACTTATGAAGCAAACAATGCAATGCATGATTGTGATTTGATGATTAACATTGGTGCAAGGTTTGATGATAGAATAACTGGAAAGATAGATGAGTTTTCACCAAAATCGAAAAAGGTTCATATAGATATCGATCCATCATCTATCAATAAAAATGTAAAAGTTGATTTACCAATTGTCGGTGATGTTTCTGAGGTGATGCTTTCGGTAATAAAGACTCTAAAGAAAAAGAATCCAAATTTTGCAAGTTCTAATAAAGAAAAAACTTCAAAATGGTGGGAGAAAATTTCCGAATGGAGATCGGTGAACTCACTTAATTTTATAAACAGTGATAAAACCATAAAACCACAACACGCTATTCAAAGATTGTATGAGCTTACAAAAGATAAAGATACTTATATAACTACTGAAGTAGGCCAACATCAAATGTGGGCAGCGCAACATTATAAATTTAATAAACCAAACAGATGGATGACTTCTGGAGGTTTAGGAACAATGGGATACGGATTGCCCGCAGCAGTTGGTGTTCAAATTGCACATCCTGATAAATTGGTGGTTGATATTGCGGGAGAGGCCTCTGTGTTAATGACAATACAAGAAATGTCTACAGCAGTTCAATATAATTTACCTATTAAAATTTTTATTTTAAACAACGAGTATATGGGAATGGTTAGACAATGGCAGGAACTTCTTCACGAAAAAAATTATTCAGAAAGTTACACTGCAGCGCTTCCAGATTTTGTAAAACTAGCTGAAGCTTATGGATGTGTCGGTATAAGGGCCAAAACTCCTGATGAACTTGATGAAAAAATAAAAGAAATGATAAATGTAAATAAACCCGTTATTTTTGATTGTCTAGTTGACAAAGAAGAAAATTGTTTTCCAATGATACCATCTGGTAAACCACATAACCAAATGTTGTTAGGTCCAAATGATCAAAAAGAAAATAAGATTACTGGAAAAGGAAAAACTTTAGTTTAATGTCAAAACCTAAATCAGCTTATAGCATCCCTGGAAAAAAACAAAAAAGTGATACACATGTTATTGTTGTTTGGGTTGATAATGAAGCAGGTGTTTTAGCAAGAGTTGTTGGTCTATTTTCTGGAAGAGGATACAACATCGAGTCTTTAGCAGTTGCTGAAGTTGACTCTAAATTAAACATTTCAAGAATTACAATAGTTACCACTGGTACACCACAAGTTATAGAGCAGATTAAACTTCAATTAGGAAAATTAGTGCCCGTTCATAAAGTTGCTGATTTTATGAGGGGTGATAAGAAAATAATTTTTAAAGAAATGGCTTTACTAAAGATTGTGGGCAATAACATTAGAAGAAAGAAAGCTATTAAGTTTTGCAAAAAATTTAATCCCGTTGTATTAGATAAAACAAATAAATCAGTAGTAATACAAATTACTGCTTTAAGAAGAGAGATAGATACTATAATGAATGATCTTAAAAAGACTGGTTTAGTAAGTGTATCGAGAACTGGTGCTGTAGCAATGACTAGAGGGGCTGAAGTTTTTAAATAATTTAAGGAGGATATTATGAAGATGTTTTATGAAAAAGATACTGATCCAAATCTAATTAAGAATAAGAAAATTGCTATTTTCGGGTATGGTAGTCAAGGACATGCTCATGCCTTAAATTTAAAAGATAGCGGGGTTAAAGAAGTCGTCGTAGCACTAAGAGATGGGTCTGCTAGCAAAGCAAAAGCAGAGTCCAAGGGGTTAAAAGTTATGAATTTATCTGATGCCGCTGAATGGGCAGACGTGATTATGGTTTTAACACCTGATGAACTTCAAGCATCGATTTATAAAAATCACATTGAACAAAGAGTAAAAGAGGGAACTTCAATTGCTTTTGCTCATGGTTTAAATGTTCATTATGATCTGATTAAAGCTAGAAAAGATTTAGATGTTTTTATGGTTGCGCCAAAAGGCCCTGGACATTTGGTAAGAAGTGAATTCGAAAAAGGGGGAGGAGTTCCATGCCTCTTTGCAGTTCATCAAAATGGATCAGGTAAAGCTAGAGATTTAGCTATGTCATATGCTTCTGCAATTGGCGGTGGTCGATCAGGTATTATTGAAACTACATTTAAAGATGAAGTAGAAACAGATTTATTTGGAGAACAAACTGTTTTATGTGGTGGATTAGTTGAACTTATAAAAAATGGTTATGAAACTTTGGTTGAAGCTGGCTATGAACCAGAAATGGCATATTTTGAAACTGTTCATGAAGTAAAATTAATTGTTGATTTAATTTATGAAGGTGGAATTGCCAACATGAATTATTCTATTTCTAATACTGCTGAGTACGGAGAATACATGTCAGGTCCAAGAATTATAAATAAAGAAGAAACAAAAAAAAGAATGAAAGAAGTTCTTCAAGATATTCAGTCAGGTAAATTTACTAAGCAGTGGATGGATGAATGCAAAAATGGCCAGAAAAATTTTCTAAAAACAAGAGAGAAACTCGCAGAACATCCGGTTGAAAAAGTAGGTGCTAAATTAAGAGCTATGATGCCTTGGATTTCAAAAAAGAAACTAGTAGATAGCGATAAGAATTAAATAAAATACTTATTTTTAAAAAAATTGATAACTCTTTAATTTACAATCTATGCTAGAGGATGTATTATCTCCTAATTAAAATTGGTATTTTATGAGCGACAAAGAAAAAGTTTTTATCTTCGATACAACAATGAGAGATGGTGAGCAGTCACCTGGCGCCTCAATGAGTGTTGAGGAAAAAATTCAAATTTCTCGAGTGTTTGATGAGATGGGAATTGATATAATTGAGGCAGGATTTCCAATTTCGTCTCCAGGTGATTTTGAAGCAGTTTCAGAGATAAGTAAAAGTGTCAAGAATTCTATACCGTGTGGTTTATCAAGAGCATTAAAAAAAGATATAGATGCGTGTCATGAGTCACTTAAGTTTGCAAAAAGATTTAGAATCCATACTTTTATTTCTACAAGTCCAGTTCATATGAAACATAAACTTGATATGACTAACGATCAAGTTTTAGATGCAATAAAAGAAAGTGTTACCTATGCAAGAAAATTTACTAATGATGTGGAATGGTCTTGTGAAGATGGAACAAGAACAGATTTAGATTTTATGTGTAAAACAATTGAGTTGGCAATTAAATGTGGAGCAACAACAATTAATATTCCTGACACTGTTGGATATTCAATTCCCGAAGAATTCGCTCGGACAATAAAACACATAAAAAATAATGTGCCAAACATTGATAAGGCAATCATATCAGCACATTGTCACAACGACTTAGGTTTAGCTGTTGCCAACGCTTTAGCAGGTTTGTCAGCAGGTGTTAGACAAATTGAATGCACTATAAATGGAATTGGAGAGAGAGCAGGTAACGCTGCGTTAGAGGAGATTGTGATGGCTATTAAAACAAGGAATGATTTAATGCCATACGAAACAGGAATTAAAACAGAACTCATTAGTAAAGCTTCAAAGATTGTTTCAAATGCTACTGGATTTCCAGTTCAATTTAATAAAGCGATAGTTGGTAAAAATGCTTTTGCGCATGAGTCAGGAATTCATCAAGATGGAATGTTAAAAAATAGAGAGACATACGAAATTATGACACCAGAAAGTGTTGGTGTTAAAAAAACATCTTTAGTAATGGGTAAGCACTCTGGTAGGCATGCATTTAAAGATAAGTTAAGTGATTTAGGATATTCAGACCTAACAGATGATGTTGTACAAGCAGCATTTGGAAAATTTAAAGTTTTGGCTGACAAGAAAAAGCATGTTTACGATGAAGATATCATTGCTTTAGTAGATGATAGCTTAATAATTGACAATAAAATAAATGCGATCAACCTAAAATCGTTGAAGGTTTTCGCAGGTACTGGTGAACCCCAAAAAGCTGAGATGACACTGGATGTCTTTGGCGAAATTAAAAAAACTTCACAGACAGGAGATGGCCCTGTTGATGCGACATTCAAGTGTATCAAAGCGCTATATCCTCATGACATGAAACTTTTATTGTATCAAGTTCATGCTGTAACAGAAGGGACTGACGCTCAGGCAACAGTAAGTGTCAAGATTGAGGAAAATGATAGATCTACTGTTGGACAATCTGCAGATACTGATACACTAGTCGCTTCAGCAAATGCTTACTTGAATGCTCTGAATAAAATGTTAATAAAGCGAGAGAAAAAAGCCATGAATGAAAGTATTAAACACCAAAAAGTAAAAGGAATTTAAATGTCAATATTAGGTAAGCTGACACAAATATGGAGCCAGGATATGGCAATCGATTTAGGAACAGCAAACACTCTTGTAGTTTTAAAAGGGCAAGGAGTTGTTTTAAATGAGCCATCAGTTGTAGCTGTTGTAGATAACAAAGGTAAAAAATCAGTTCTTGCTGTAGGGGATGAAGCAAAAACGATGTTAGGTAGAACTCCAGGAAATATTCAAGCTATAAGACCTTTAAGAGATGGGGTTATCGCTGATTTTATTGTTACAGAAGAAATGATCAAACATTTTATTAAAAAGGTTCACAAAAGAAGCTCTTTTGCAAACCCAAGAATATTAATTTGTGTACCGACAGGTTCAACACCAGTTGAGAGAAAAGCAATTCAAGACAGCGCTCTTGCAGCAGGTGCAAGACGTGTTCAATTAATTGAGGAACCAATAGCAGCTGCTATCGGTGCGGGCCTACCAATATCAGAAGCAACAGGATCAATGGTAATTGATATAGGTGGTGGTACAACAGAAATCGCAGTTATGTCTCTTGGTGGAGTTGTGTATTCAAATTCTTTAAGAGTAGCAGGTGATGCAATGGACGGCGCATTCGCGAATTATATGAGGAAAGAATATAATTTAATGATTGGTGATAGTACTGCAGAAAAAATAAAAAAAGAAATTGGAACAGCAATCGCAACTAACAATAATACTTATGCTGTAAAAGGAAGAGATTTAAGATCAGGAACACCCAAAGAAGTGGGTATTACTGAAGAAGATTCGGTTGAAGCCCTTAATCCAATCTTAAGAGAAATGATTAACGGAATTAAAGATGCTTTAGAAAATACACCACCTGAATTATCAGCAGACTTGGTTGATATGGGTTTAACTTTAACTGGAGGCGGTGCATTATTAAAGAACATTGATAAAAGATTATCTAAAGAAACTGGTTTGCCAGTTCATATTGCAGATGATCCTTTAGCTTGTGTTGCAATCGGAACCGGGAAGGCATTAGAACAAGAGGAAATATTCTCTACTGTATTATCTGAATATTAATAAACAATGCAAACTAACAGAGATGATTTCATTATTGCAATCAGATCTGCATTTCTTAAAAAAGGAAACCAACAGAGATTTTCATTAATAGCTCTTATACTTTTTTCAATTTTTATAATAGTACTTGGTAAATATAATTTTAAAGGAGTAAACCTCTTAAAATTATCTATAAAAGAAGTTGTCTATAGAACAACGTTTATTGTATCTGTTCCAGAAAATTTTGTAATAAGCAGCTATCAAACAATACATGATCATTTTTCCTTGTATTCAAATTATGAAAATTTAAAAAAAGATTATGAAAGCCTTAAGGCGACAAAGTTAAATGCAGATTTCCTAAAATCTGAAAATGAGGCACTCAAATCAAAGATTAACGATGTATCAACACAATCATCTGAACTATTAGCGAAAGTAATTATAGATAAAAAAAGTCCTTTTTTAAGATCTGTAATAGTAAATAGGGGAAGTAAAGATAATGTGATATTGGGTATGGCGGTTTTAGATGAAAAATTTCTTGTAGGAAAAGTTGTAGAAGTAAATTACTCAACTTCAAGAGTCTTATTATTATCTGATTTGAATAGTAAAATTCCTGTTTCTGTAGAACCAAATGGTGTTCAATCAATACTTTCAGGAAGTGGATCTAGTTATGGAGAAATTCAATACATAAGGGGGGATTATGAATTAGAAAATGACTCTGAAATTTTTACGTCTGGATCAGGAGGAATTTTTCGTTCGGGAATTCCAATTGGAAAAACGATTGCTAATGAGGAAATTGGTCTGGATACTATAAAAGTAAAATTCCACTCAGACTTTTCCCAATTACGTTTGGTAAAAATTGTATCTTTTGCAGAGGTAAAACAAAATGATTGAAATATCAAAAATATCAATTTTAAATAAAATTTTTAATTCTTTACCAATTATTATATTATTTATCTCAGTTCTTAATGAATTTGATTTTAACTATCTTAACTTTAAATATTTCTCTTTTAATTTTCCATTTATATTAATTTTTTACTGGAGCTTAAAAGGTGGAGAAAAGCTAGGATATGGCCTTGTTTTTATTGCAGGATTGATAAACGATGTAGTTGTTGGTTTACCTATGGGCATTAGCAGTCTTTCATATCTGCTAATATGTGGTTTTGCGGTATACTTAAGAAACATCACCTTGAGGCCAAATCTTATTAAAGATTGGCTTTTTTTTCTGTTCACTATCTCACTAGTGAATTCAATACTTTATATTGTTCTAATTCTATTCTTTGGAATAGATATGAATTTTTATTTCCTATTTTTTAATATTATTTTTACATTTATGTTTTATTATATTTTTTCATATATTTTTGATTATTATTCAAAATTTAATATTACGAGATAATTATGTTTGGCGGTGGAGGAGATTCAGGATACAAAAAACTTAGCACAGTAAATAGAAGAATGTTTATTATGACTGCTGCTAAACTAATAGTATTTGGTGGAATTATAACAAGACTTTTCAGTCTTCAAATAAATGAGAATAAAAAATATTTAACTTTATCTGATAAAAATCGATTAAGAGAGTGGAGATTACCACCTATCAGAGGAGATTTTGAAGATTTTTTCGGAAATAAAATTGCCAGCAATCTCAAAGTTTATCAATTACATGTGGTACCTGAGCAAGTTGAAGATTTTAGATATTTAATGATAAGACTTAGAGATATCCTAGATATAGACTCTAAAACTTTTAAAAAAATTCTTAAGAAAAGAAGCCAGCAAAAATCTTGGGAGACGTTGATAATATCCGAGAATTTAAGCTGGGATCAGTTTGCAAAAATTAATTTTTACCTACATGAATTATCAGGCGCTAAACCTGTTCTTTCAGTTGCAAGAAATTATCCATATGATGAAAAATTTACTCATTTACTTGGATATGTTGCTCAAGCAAGTGAAAAAGATTTAATTGAAAATGAAGTTATTAAGAAAAGTCACGTTCCTGGTCTAAGAGTTGGTAAAATTGGTTTAGAAAAAACTTATGAAAATCAATTAATTGGTTCAAATGGTATCCAAAGATATGAAGTAAACGCATATGGAAAACGAATTAACCAAATCGATTTTGTTGAGGGAAAAAAAGGAACTAATATTAAATTAACAGTCGATACAGAAATACAGGCTCAATGTAACGAACTTCTTAAAGATAAAGCTGGATCAATATGTGTTATGGATATTTATACTGGTGAATTAATCGCAATGCATTCTTCCCCATCTTTCGATCCAAATTTATTTTTATATGGAATAAGTCATGACAATTGGAATGAAATACTTAATAATCCAAAAAAACCTTTAATTAATAGATCTATACAAGGTTTATATCCTCCAGGATCAACCATTAAGCCGATTGTTGCACTTTCTGCACTTGAAAATGATGTGATCTCAACAAAGTTTAAAGTTAACTGCACTGGTAAAACAGAAATGTACGGGCAAACATATCACTGTTGGAAAGACACAGGTCATGGCATCGTAGACTTAAGAAAAGCTCTTAAAGTGTCTTGTGATACCTTTTTTTATGAAATGTCAAGAAGACTTGGAGTGGATAGATTAAATCTTACAGCCAAAAAATTTGGTCTAGGTGAAAAGGTATTTAATGGAACTTACAACGAAGAAAAAAAAGGATTAATACCATCAACACAATGGAAAAAGAATGCGTTAGGAAGAGGATGGGTTTTAGGAGAAACTTTAATCACTGGAATAGGACAAGGGTATATGCAGACAACTCCACTTCAACTATGTCTTATGACTGCTCAACTTGCAAATGGAGGTTTTAAGATTAAACCAAAAATAATCTACGATAAAAAAAGTGACTCTTATGAAAAAATAAAGGCTGAAATGGAAAAAAATAGAATTGAACAATTAAGCGACTTCCAACAAGATGATGCATTGGTTGACTTTTCTTTAGAGAAGAAAAAAGGCGATACCGATCTTTATAAACCTTTGTATAGAAACCAGGAAAATGTAAAATTTGTTCTTGAAGCTATGTTTGCATCTACAAACGAAGTCACAGGCACATCCTATTCATCAAGAATTAACGATAAAAAATACCAATTTGCAGGAAAAACTGGAACTTCTCAGGTCAAAAAAATTACAGAGATACAAAGAGAACTTGATCTAGATATATCACAAATTCCTTATGAAGAAAGAGATCATGCCTTATATGTAGCATTTGGACCATATGTTAATCCACGATATGCTTTAAGTGTTTTTGTGGAACATGGTGGAGCGGGAAGTTCTGCTGCAGCACCTTTAGCAAAAAAATTATTTAAAACTATTGTTGATAGACACGAGGAAAGAGAAAAAATCAGAGAAAAAAGTTTAATGGAAATATAAATGTTTAAAGAAACAGCACTAAGC
The DNA here is from genome assembly GCA_902582235.1 of uncultured Pelagibacteraceae bacterium. Lineage (GTDB taxonomy): Bacteria > Pseudomonadota > Alphaproteobacteria > Pelagibacterales > Pelagibacteraceae > Pelagibacter. The sequence continues at coordinate 186,830 of CACHQX010000001.1, read as the reverse complement.
GGACAAACAACATTCTTTCAAAAATTAAGATCGATGGATTATATTCTGTTAGTCTGCATTTTAATATTAGGTGTAGTAAGTTCTTTAGCAATGTATGCAACTGATGGAGGAGAACTTTTATACCATACAAAAAGCCATGTTTTAAGATTTATAATTTTCTTTATAATGATGTTTGTTCTATCTTTCTTAAATATAAGATTTTGGCATGCGACTGGTTATTTATTTTATATTATAGTTTTAGGATTACTTATATGGGCATCTCTTTACGGAATTACCGCCTCAGGCTCTCAAAGGTGGGTTGATTTGTATTTTATAAATCTTCAACCATCAGAATTAATGAAAATAGCTATTATAGTTTGTTTTGCAAAATTTTATCATAGAGCTCAGATAAATCAGATTAATAACTTTAAAAATTTACTTGTTCCAATGATGGTATTGATTTTACCAATATTACTAGTTGTCAGCCAACCTGACTTAGGAACTTCAATTCTAATTGCGTTAAGCGGAATAATAGTACTTTGGTTAGCAGGTATTAACTTAAAATATTTTATATATTCTGGTTTATTTTTATTAATTTCATTACCTTTTGTTATTGCATTTTTAAAACCTTATCAAAAACTAAGAATTTTAACTTTTTTCAATCCTGATAAAGATCCGTTAGGAGCTGGCTATCAAATTATTCAATCTAAAATAGCAATAGGATCAGGTGGTCTTACTGGAAAAGGTTTCTTGAAGGGAACACAAGGTTACCTTGAATTTTTACCTGAGAAACATACAGATTTTATTTTTACGTTATTTTCTGAAGAGCATGGTTTTATTGGGTCGTTAGCACTTTTATTTATTTACGGTGTTATTATTTATAGGGTCATAGATATAGGAAAAAATGCTAGAAGTTTTTTTGGAAAACTATTTTGTTTTGGATTTGCATCATCAATTTTTGTATTTATCACTGTAAATATGTCTATGGTTTTAGGTTTGTTGCCAATAGTTGGTTCTCCTTTACCGATAATGTCTTATGGTGGCTCCTCAATGTTAGCAACGATGATAGGTTTTAGTATTGTGATGAGTACAAAAATTTATCAAAAGCAACTTATTGCTTAATTTGTCGCAATAATTTTTCTTTTTGATATTGTATCTTTAAGAATGAGTAATGCTAAAATTGGAATAGTAGGCGCTGGTATTCAAGGTATATGTAACGCTTTATTTCTTCAAAAAAAAAACTATGAAGTACATCTTTTTGATAGAGAGGAACCCGGTTCAGCAGCATCTTATGGAAATGCTGGTCATTTTTCACCTTACGCCTCTGTACCACTAAATAGACCAGACATATTAACAGATGTCCCCGCTATGCTAATGAGCTCAACAGGACCATTAGCCTTAAAGTGGAATTATGTTCCGAAAATGATCCCATGGTTCTTTAAATTAATTAAGAATTGCACATCAAAAAAAATGATGCATACAGCAAAATACATGCATCAAATTTTGGACTTAGCATTACCTGCTTATGACGAACTATTTGACGAAATTGATCTTGATGGTTTGGTAAAAAAAAATGGTATAATGTATGTTTGGACCAAAAAAAATATAGCGAGTAGAGAATTAGAAATAAAAATAAGGGATCAACTTGGTGTAGAACAACAATTAATAACTCCTAAAGAAATAAGTGATTTAGAGCCTAATTTAAAAAAATTTTATCATGGGGGAGTTTTTTATCCTAATGCTAGACACACTATTAACCCTAGAAAAGTATTATTGAAATTATTTGATCTTTTTTTAAAAAAAGGCGGCAAATTCAAAAAAATAAACGTAGAAAATATAATTTTCAATGGCGACACACCGATAATAAAGACTACCAATGAAAAAATAATTTTTGATAAAGTAATTGTAGCATGTGGTGCATTTTCAAAAAAATTGACTGATAATTTAAACGAAAATATTCCTTTAGATACAGAAAGAGGATATCATGTTCACTTTAAAAACTGTGAACATTTAATTTCAAGACCTGTTGTCTTTGCAAATAGGGGTTTTGGTATGACACCAATGGAGCAAGGTTTAAGAGTTGTTGGAACTGTCGAATTTGGAGGATTAGATAATCCACTTTCAAAATCTAGAATTAAAAATTTAATAGAGAATGCAAAATATATGCTTGATGGATTACCTGAGCATGAAGATGAATGGCTAGGATTCAGACCAACACTTCCAGATTTTTTACCAATTATTGGAAGTTCAAAAAATCATAAAAATGTTTATTATTCATTTGGTCATCATCATTTAGGATGGACTTTAGGTGCAATTTCGGGGAAAATAGTTTCAAAAATGATTTCTGGAGAAAAAACCAATTTAGATCTGGAACCCTACAGTTCTGTAAGGTTTAGTTAGACTTGATAAGAAAAATTAATTTTGCTTATATATTTTTATTTTTAGCAGTTTTATTTTGGTCTGGAAATTTTTTAGTTGGAAAATATGCAAGCTATCATCAAATTCCACCCTTTTCTTTAAATTTTTATAGATGGTTATTTGCCTGGCTTATTTTGATACCCTTTACATATAACGAAATTATCCTTCACAAAGATTATATAAAAAATAATTATAAATTTTTTATTTTGTTAGGAATAACAAGTGTTACAGTTTTTAATTCCATAGTTTATTATTCACTAAATTTTACTCAAGTTATTAGTGGTGTTCTAATGATTTCGACAATTCCAGTAATGATTATGTTCATCTCTTCGATATTAAAGATCGAGAAAGCTAATAAATTTCAGTTGATTGGAGTAGCATTATCTTTTTTGGGTGTCATTACGATTATCACAAAAGCTAATTTTGATATTTTAAGAAATCTAAATTTTAATAAAGGTGATTTAACTATGGTGGTTGCAATGCTTTCTTGGGCGACATATTCAGCCTTACTTAAAGTAAAAAAACACGATGTATCTCAGTTTTGTTTATTACAAATAATTATTTCTTTTGGTCTACTATTTTTAATTCCAGTATATATTTTTGAATTTATTTTAGGTTATCGTATTGAAATTAATTTACCTTTCACACTAACACTCACTTACGTTGTTTTATTTCCAGGCCTATTATCTTTTATCTGTTGGATAAAAGGAATTTCATTAATTGGTCCAAATAGATCAGGAATCTTTTTGCACTTAATGCCAATACTAAGTGCGATAATGGCAATGATTATCTTTGATGAGAGATTTATGTTTTTTCATGTATTAGGAGCTTTATTCATTCTAAGTGGGATATTAATATCTAATAAGAGAATAAGTAATTAAATGAACTTACCAATAATAAATCATGATGATTATGTTGCAAAAATAAATGACGATAATAAATTTCCTATTAAAAAATTTGGTGAGCTTGCAAAATATCTGATAAGCGAGGGAGTTACTAAAAAATTTATACAACCTAAATTTTGTTCTGTTGAAACATTAAGTAAAGCGCATTCAGTAAATTATATAAATAAGATTAAAAATAAGAATTTAGATATCCAATCTCAAAAAAAAATAGGCTTTCCTTTAAATGACAGCGTAATTAATAGATCGTTTAGAGCCACAGGCGGAACGGTCTTAGCAAGTAAACTGGCTTTACAAAATCGTTTATCGTGTAACACAGCTGGAGGAAGTCATCATGCAACACGAGATGAAGGAGCAGGATATTGTGTTTTCAATGATGTAGCAGTCGCAGCTAAGCACTTACTTTCAAAAAAAACTATAAAAAAAGTATTGATAATTGACTTAGATGTTCATCAAGGAAATGGAAATTCTGAAATTTTTAAAAAAGATAGATCAGTTTTTACCTTTAGTATGCATTGTAAATCAAATTACCCAGCAAAAAAATCAAATAGCGATTTAGATGTTGAATTAAAAGATAATACCGAAGACAAGGAATATATTGATGTTTTGAAAAAGAATTTACTTTTTTTAAATAAAGAAAAATTCGATTTGATTTTTTATATTGCTGGAGTAGACATTCATCATAATGATAGACTAGGTAAATTAAAAATCACAGATGAAGGTATAAAAAATAGAGAAGAATTAGTAATTTCTAATTTTTTTGATAAAAAAATACCATTATGTGGCGTATTAGGTGGTGGATATAACAAAGATTTTAAAAAATTAGTTGAGCTTCATGCAATTTTACATAAATCTTGCGCATCAATATTATGAAAAAAATTAATTCAAAACTTTCTTCGGAACAAAAATTAATTTTATTTGAAGAGGGTACTGAAAGACCAGGATCAAGTATATTAAATGAAGAAAAAAGAGAAGGGTCTTATCACTGTGCAAATTGCGATGTAAAATTATTCGACTCTAGTTCCAAATATGAAAGTGGTTCTGGCTGGCCCTCATTTTATGAGTCATTGCCTAACGTGTTTGAAACTAAAACTGACCATCATATTGGTTACGCAAGAACAGAATATCATTGCAAAAATTGTGGCGGTCATCACGGACATATATTTAATGACGGACCTAAACCAACTGGAAAAAGATTTTGCAACAATGGTGTTTGTTTAAACTTCAAACCTAAAAAATGATTTTTCAATATATCCTTTTTTTATTAGGTTTAATTTGGTCATTTTCAATCATAAAAACACAATCAATTTTTAATAAAAAAGTTGGATTAATATTTAAAATATTTATTTCAAAAATTTCTTGGTTTTCTTTTTTAGCTGCTTGTTATTTTGGATTTAAAAATTTCTCAATTAAACTGACTTTTATTGGGATTTTTGTAAGTATATTGTTGGTTCAGTTAAGTTTTTCTTTTATAAAAAATAAGCTAAAAGAAAAATTTGATGAACAAAAATTACATCAATTTAAAACTTTTTTTGAAATTACTTTAATACTATTGATACTTTATTTTATTTTATTCTAGAAGCTTTTTTAGCTTATTTTCTTTTTCTAAAGCTCTTAATTCAGTGTAGCCACCAACGTGATGCTCCCCAAAAAAAATTTGGGGGATAGTCCTCTGACCATTAGTTTTTTTAATCATCTCATCTCTTATACCTTCACCGGATGAAACATCTATCTCATTAAATTTTAATTTATTTCTTTCAAGCAATCTTTTTGCAGCATCACAAAAATTACAAGAAGGACCTGTATAAATGAGAATATTTTTCATTTCTTATATATAGTCATTTTTTTTTATTTTTCTTCCTATTTCTTTTCTTGATAATTCAAATTTTTTTCTATGTTTGATGCTTTGATTTTTAGCTCTTTTCCTCCAAAGTCTAAAAGAAGAGGGTTTTAATTTTTTCCTCATCAATTTGATTACGTCACTCTCAGAATATCCGGATCTTTTTTTTATCTCCTCAAAAGTGATACGATCGGCCCAGGCGGCCCACACAACCCAATCTGGACTCATAGAATTTGGCTCTGGATTTTTGACTTTTGTAATAGGCCTGTGACCTTTTTTCATAAATATTTAATTAATATCAAAAAATTGCTTAATGCAATTTTTATGGAGTGTGATATATTGGAGTTAGATAGTCCTATCTAGCCATCTTTAGCTCCCGGTTTTTTAGGACTATCCTTCAAAAAAGCCCCTTAGTGTAATTTTTAGCACCACATCAATATTATAGTTTTTGTGATAATAATATTATTAATATTATGAAATTAGGATTTATTGGAACTGGTGAAATTACAAAAGCTGTAGTTATTGGTATCTTAGGATCAAAATTAAAGTTTAAAAAAATTTATTTATCAGAACGAAATAAAAAAATTTCCTCTTTTTTAAGAAAAAAGAATAAAAAAATTCAAATTGAAAAAGACAACCAGCTAATAATAGATAAATCAGATTGGGTTTTTTTAGCTGTTACACCAAAGGTTGGCAATCAAATCATCGGAAAACTAAATTTTAGAAAAAAACAAGTTATTATTAGCTTTATTTCAACAATACAACTTCCAGTATTAAAAAAATTAACTAAAATTAATAAAGATATTGTTCGTGCAATTCCTTTGCCACCAATATCTTTAAGAAAAGGTCCAATTCCAATATTTCCACCAAATAAAAAAGTAAAAAAATTTTTTTCTCACTTAGGTACGGTTATTGAAATAAATAATGAAAAAAAATCTCTTAATTTCTGGTCAACATCTGGAATGATGGCGCCATTCTACGAATTTTTAAATACCTTATCAAAATGGCTTATTTTAAAAGGGATTAAAAGAGAAAATGCTCAAAATTATATTACTTCATTGTTTGTTGCACTTTCTGAAAACGCACAAAAAAATTCTGTAAAAGATTTATCAATTTTGGTAAAAAATTCTCAAACACCTGGAGGATTAAATGAACAAGGTGTTAAATTATTTAAAAAACTCAAATTTTATAAGTCGACTGACAAAACTCTTAGTGATATTTTAAAAAGGTTGAAAAAAAATTGATATGAGACAAATTTTTAAAAATGTAAAGCAAAAATTAGTTTCCAAATATATAAAAAATAGTGCCACAAAAAACACTAAGGAAGTTCTTCAAACTGTAAAAGAACAATTAGTTTCAAAATATAAAAAAAACGATAATTCGAAAAGTTCTAAAACGTTTAAACCTAGGATTAAAGCTAGAATCAGAAGAAATAAACAGATCATCTCAAAAAATATAGATAATCTTTTTGACTGGATTAAAGGAGCTGAAATTATTGAGCTTAAAAAATGTAATACAAACGAGGATCCTGTAAGACCTGAGTTAGATAATAAATTTAGAACTAGTTATGGTAGAAAAATTTATGGAGTTAAATACAAAGGTGAAATACATGCTGTAATGTGTTTTGCTTTTACAAATGAAATTCCAAAAAGTGTTGAAGAATTAGATATGATGAGCAAAGATGCTTTTCTTCAAAGTATCCGTAGAGACTATCAAGTGGGAAAAATAGCGATTGCATACACAGTATGGTCAAAAAAAAGAGGTGGAGGTAAATTAATTGTGAAAGAGGTATTCAAATTAATTAAAAAAACACACCATTTAAATCGGCTAATTACTTTATCACCACTCACAGAAATGGCCCGAAAGTTTCATTTAAGTAATGGAGCTGTTCAAATACAAGTGAATGAGACCACTCAAAACTTTGAATACGAAAAAGTTTGAAGTTCTTTTTCAAATGAAATACCTTTGATAAGTTAATTCTTATAATAAGGATCTAACTAATGAACAGAAACTTATTCGTACTTTTTTTTAGTCAAATTTTTAGTTTTACAGCTGCACCCGTTACAGTTTTTCTGAGTGGTATTATTGGATCGCAAATAAGTCCTCTGAAGTCCTTATCAACTTTACCAATGTCAATATCTGTTGTTGGTATCGCACTTGGAGCAATAGTTGCCACTAAAACAATGAGTTTATTAGGAAGAAAGGCTGGCTTTATTTTTGCAGCTATTTCTAATTCTTTAGTTTCGTTATTGGCCGCATATTCAGTTATGTCTCAGAATTTTATTTTATTTTGTTTTGCAAATTTTTTTATTGGGGTTGGAATGGCTTTTACCCATCAATATCGATTTGCTGCAGCTGAAAGTGTTGATAAAGAGAAAATACCGAAAGCAATTTCAATAATTCTTTTAGGAGGTATAGTGTCTGCATTTATTGGTCCAGGCACAGCAAATTTAACAAAAAACTTTTTGTCAGATCAATTATATGTTGGTTCATATGTCTCCCTTGCGGTGTATATGTTTCTGCCAGCTATTCTCTTTTTATTTTACAAAAACAATACAATCGAAAAAAAAGATATAAGTTTTATTGGTAGAGGCTATTTTGAAATTATTTCTCAACCTAGATTTTTACAAGCAATGGTGGCAAGTGCATTTGGATATGCAATAATGACCTTTTTGATGACTGCTACTCCAATAAGCATGCATGTAATGGAAAATATGTCATTAGATAAGACAAGTTTTGTTATTCAGATGCATGTTGCATCAATGTTTTTACCATCCCTAATAACTGGAAATTTGATAAAGAAATTTGGACATAGCAAAATTATGTATGTTGGTCTGTTACTTTATGGTGTAACAATAGTCTTAAGTTTACTTGACCAAACTTTTTTTAATTATTTAATTGCTCTGATTTTTCTTGGGTTTGGCTGGAATTTTTTATTCATATCAGGGACAAGTCTTCTGGTAACAACTTATAAAGAACACGAAAAATTTAAAGCTCAAGGTTTAAATGATTTTGTAGTTTATTCAGTACACGCAATAGGGAGTTTATCAGCTGGTATATTATTAGTCTTAACTAATTGGAAGTTAATGAACATTATCTGTATCCCTTTAATGGCAATTATATTGATTATAATATTAAGAGCTGAATTTATTGAAAAAAAAACTAGAAATACTTTTTAAAATCTTCAGCTACCTTTAGTATTTCTAAATCAACAAGACCACCAATTATCAATTGAATAGCAACAATTAAAATAAAGGCCAAACCTATATAAGCGATCCATAAATGTTTTTGAATGTAGTTTGCAAGGTAAGTTGCAAGAGCACCTGTCAAAATAACTGATAAAACCAAACCAAAAACCATAAATCCAAAGTTTCCTTTTGCAGCACCAACTACCCCAATTACGTTATCGAAGCTTATTGTTATATCCGCAAAAAGAACTTTATAGACACTTTGTATGTATGAGGGCTGTTTTGATACCTTAGTTGGAGATTTAATTTTTTTGATCTCAAACAAATCTTTTCTTAAATCATTAACGATCCAAACTAAGAGTAAACCACCTAAAATTTTGATGAAATAAAATTTAAATAAGTAGGTTGCAAATACAGCGAAAATAACTTTAAAAACTAAAGCACCTGCAACACCCCACAATATAATTTGTTTTCTGTGTTTTGGAACAAAGTTAGCAGCTATTAATCCAATTATAATTGCATTATCTGCTGCAAGGATAATATCTATGAAGATAATTTGTAAGAGTATAATAGATTGTTCAATCAAGATTCCTCAATAATATAAAATTTTTTGTATAATTCAATTAAAAGTAGTGAAAATTTTTATTGATTTAAAGATTTAGACATAATCAAATAGGTGTTAAATAAATTAAGGAGGAGAAATGAAAATATTTAAATATATTTTATCAATTTTTGTTGCCCTACTTGTGTTTACACATTCAAATGCTGCTGAAAAATGGGATATGGCTCTGGCTTATGGTGCTGGAAACTTTCATTCAGCAAACGCAACTGAATTTGCAAATAATGTAACAAAAAAAAGTAAAGGCAAACTCACTATAGTTACTCATCCGGGTGGTTCTCTATTTAAAGGGGGAGAAATTTTTAGAGCTGTTAGAACTGGTCAGGCTCCAATTGGAGAAAGATTTATGTCAGCTTTGGGTAAAGAGGATCCATTACTAGAAATTGACTCACTGCCATTTTTAGCAACTTCCTACTCAGATGCTATGAAACTTTACAAAGCATCAAAAGCTGAAATTGCAAAAAATTTGGATAAAAAAGGACTTGTGTTTTTATACGCAGTTCCATGGCCGGCTCAAGGTCTATACTCTAAAAAAGAAATCAATAGTGTATCAGATCTAAAAGGTCTTAAGTTTAGAGCTTATAACAGTGCAACTGTAAGAATCGCGGAGTTAACTGGAATGGCTCCAACAAAAATTGAAGCTGCTGAGATATCTCAAGCATTCTCAACAGGAGCTGTTGAAAGTATGATTACCTCTCCAACAACTGGTAAGAACAAAAAAATTTGGGAAAATGGAGTAAAATATTTTTATGACATTGCTGCATGGTTTCCAAAAAATATGATTATAGCTAACAAAGAGGCGTGGAATAAGCTAGATAAAGCGACTCAAGATTTAATCATGAAAGAAGCTGCAGTTGCTGAGAGAAAAGGTTGGCAGCTTTCTAAAATGGGAAATAAAAATGATAAAAAAGCTTTAGCTGATGCTGGCATGACTGTTGGTAAAGTTAACGCTGCTTTAAAATCTCATTTTGAAAAAGTTGGTCAAACAATGTCTAAAGAATGGGCTAGTAAAGCTGGTTCAAGAGGACAAACTGTTTTATCAAAATATTAACAATTTAAAATAAAAGGCCATCTTTATTAGATGGCCTTTTTAAATTATGTTAATCAAAATAGAAAACTTCCTTCATCGAGTTTATAAATTTTCAGGTATATTAGCAGCTTTATTTCTCATACTTGTTGCAGTTTTTATTTTAATTGGAATATCTTCTAGAATTTTTGATTTTTACATAAGAGGTTTGTCAGAGTACTCAGGATATTGTATGGCTGCTTCAACTTTTTTTGCTCTTGCTTATACATTTTCAGAGGGCGGCCATATAAGAATTACTTTATTTCTAGAAAAAATGGGCGGTCGATTAAAAAGAATATTTGAACTATGGTGTTTATCAATTTCGTCTATTTTTTCTGGATTTCTTTTTTTCTATTTCAGCAAGATGTTATTTGTTTCTTATAAATTTCAGGAGAGAAGCGAAGGTGCTGATGAAATTTTAATTTGGATACCCCAGACAAGTTTAGCTTTGGGATCTTTAATTTTTTTTATTTGTATTTTACACCATCTATTTAAAGCATTTAAAAATGACTGAAATTATATTAGCAATTTTTTTTATTACTGTTTTATTGTTATTTCTAAGTAGCGGTGTATGGGTTGCTTTAAGCATGATTGGTGTCTCAGCTATTGCAATGGAATTGTTTACATCAAGACCAGTTGGTGATGCAATGGCGACAACAATTTGGGGGATGTCATCATCTTGGACACTTACTGCCCTTCCATTATTTGTTTGGATGGGTGAAATATTATTTAGAACTAAATTATCTGAAAATCTTTTTGAAGGACTTTCTCCTTGGATGCAAAAGCTTCCAGGAGGACTTATTCATGTAAATGTTGTTGGCTGTGCAATTTTTGCAGCCATTTCAGGTTCCTCTGCAGCAACAGTTGCGACTGTAGGTAAAATGTCTATACCGGAACTTCGTAAAAGAAACTATCCAGAAAAAATATTGCTTGGAAGTTTAGCTGGTTCTGGAACTTTAGGTTTGTTGATACCACCTTCCATAATTTTAATAATTTACGGTGTAACAGTTCAAGAATCTATTGCTAAGCTTTTTATTGCAGGAATTTTCCCTGGAATAATGATTGCTATTATTTTCATGACTTACGTTGTTATTTGGTCATTGATGAACAAAAATAAAATGCCTGTCTTGACAGAAGATATACCTTTTATTGAAAAAATTAAAAAATCAGGCAAACTAATTCCAGTAATTTTGTTAATTGTATCTGTAATTGGATCTATTTATTCAGGCGTAGCCACTGCAACAGAAGCAGCTTCATTGGGGGTAGTTGGAGCATTAATATTATCTTTTTTTCAAAAAAGTTTAACTGTGGATTCATTTAAGAAGTCCTTATTAGGAGCAACCAAAACCTCTTGTATGATCGGATTTATTCTAGCAGGATCAACTTTTCTTTCATTAGCAATGGGCTTTACTGGATTACCTAGAAATTTAGCAATTTGGATAGATACAATGCAGCTATCACCTTACATACTTATTATTGTGTTAATGATTTTTTACATAATTCTTGGAATGTTTTTAGATGGAATTTCTGCAGTAGTTTTAACTATGGCAATAATTGAGCCTATGATTAGACAAGCCGGCTTTGATATGATTTGGTTTGGTATATTCTTAGTAGTTGTGGTTGAAATGGCGCAAATAACTCCACCCGTTGGGTTTAATTTATTTGTTCTACAAGGAATGGCAGAAAAAGATATGGGATATATAGCAAGAAGTGCTTTTCCACTTTTTCTTTTAATGATCTTAGCAACAGTTATAATTATTATATTTCCTGAAATAGCTTTGTGGCTTCCAGAGAAAATGATCCAGAATATAAACTAGTATTTAGACTCTTTTTTTCCTTCGATTACTAATTTAAGCTCTTTGTACTCTTTGCAGTTACAATCTTTTAGAACAGCAAGTCTTTCTCTAGCTTTATCTATTCTATTAGTTACTACAAATAATTCTCCCATGTATTCGTTTATACCTACATGTTTAGGATCTAATTCAAGTCCCATCGAATAATATATTTCTGCATTTTCGTAATCACCAATTTTTCTATGTGCAAAGCCTAAATAATTTAGTGTGTTGGGGTCTGCAGGAAATTTTTTATTATGTTTTAGTAAATATCCAATAGCTTTTTTGTAATGTTTTTGTGCTTTATCTGTTTTATTTTTTTTTTCAAATTTTTTTGCTTTATTTATCATTTTTTCTCCAATTTGGTATTGGCTTACCGGCTTAGTTTCTCCACCACTACCAGATCCGCCACTGCTACCTGCTGAAAAAACAGGACTAGTAATTAAAACAAATAATAAAACAGTTAAAAATTTTTTATACATCATTTAAACTTTTTTAGTTCATCTAATGGCATTAAATCTATATAATTTTTTTTTAAATTTTCTCTAACTTTAAATGCCGTATCTAAAGATGAAAGATTGTCTCCATGTATACAAACTGAGTCAATTTCACAAGGAATTTGTTTACCGGAGAGACAATTTAACGCTTGGTTTTTTACCATTTTCAAAACATGTTCTTGCGCCTTAATTGGATCTGTTATTAAAGCAGTACTTTTTTTTCTTGAGACTAAGTTCCCATCGTCCTCATAATTTCTATCTGCAAAAATTTCACAAGCAACCTTCATTCCTAGTTTTTTTGCAGACACTTCCATTTTTGAACCTGTTGGCACTAAATAAATTAAATCTTTGTTAATTTTGTAAATTGTTTTTGCAATAACGGTTGCCAATTCAATATCCTCACATGCCATATTATTTAACGCACCATGAGGCTTAATATGGGATACGCTGACTTCGTTTTGTTGTGCAATGGCTTGAAGTATATTGTATTGATCTTGAATAAGTTTTTCTATTTCAGCTGAAGAAAGATTAACTCTTTTTCTTCCAAAATTTTCAGGGTCATTAAATGATGGGTGTGCTCCAATGCTTACACCATTTTTTTTTGATATTCTTATAGTCTCCCTCATAGTATCTTCGTCCCCTGCATGATAACCACAAGCAATATTTGCAGAATTGACTATACCTAATAGTTCAGGATCATATTTATTAGAGTGGTGTATAGATTTCTCACCTAAATCACAATTAATATTAATTTCCATAATTTATGAGTTAAAGTATAACATGGCATGATCAAAAATATATACAATCTTGGCGACGCAGCTTTGTATTGTGATTTTGGCAATACTGTAAACAAAGAAACTAATCAAAAAGTAATAAATTATTTTAATGATATAAGAAAAAAAAATATTACTGGCATAAAAAACATTGCACCTTCGTATAATAAATTAATAATTTATTTTGATTTAGAACTTACCAACTATAAAAAAGTAAAAGATACGATAGAAAATCTTGATATTTCAACTTTTGAAGCAGCTAAAACAAAAATAGTAAAGATACCCGTGTGTTTTGATGATGAGTTTGCACTTGACCTAGAAAGGGTTGAGAAAAAAGTGGGCTTAAGAAAAAAAGAGATAGTCAATCAATTAATATCTCAAAAATATTTTTGTTATATGACAGGATTTATTGCTGGCATGCCTTTCCTTGGTGATATTAAAGAAAAAATTAGATTAGATAGGCTTGAAACTCCAAGGGTCAAAGTTCCTAAGGGCTCAGTAGGTATTACAGAACAATTCTGTAATATCTATACTTTTGAAAGTCCAGGTGGGTGGAATATTATTGGTAACTCGCCTAAAAAAGTTTTTACTAAAGATCCAACCAAATTAACCTTAATAGATCCAGGTGATGAGATAGAGTTCTTCGAAATTTCAAAAAAGGAATATTCAAAATTTAATGAGCAAAAATAGTTTTAAAGTATTGAGACCAGGTATAAATACCACTTTTCAAGATTTAGGGAGAGATAACTTATATCACGTAGGCCTTCCATTTAGTGGAGCAATAGACAAAAGGAATTTTCTAATCGCTAACTCATTAATTACTAATAGAGAAGATGATGCAGTATTAGAATTTGCATACCAAGGACCCTTACTCGAATTTTCTGGAAGTCAAACCTCTATTGTAATCACAGGTAATGTTAATTTTAAGATAATTAAAAAAGATACCTCTGAAATAAAAGGTGAATGTTATAAAACTTACAATTTAAATAATAAAGATTGTCTTGATATTATATCAACTGAAAAGTCAGTCTATGGCTACCTTTCGGTAAAAGGTGGTTTTCAGATTAATAAATTTTGTAATAGTTATTCGACAACTGTTAGAGCTGAAGTAGGTCCTAATGATGGAAAAAAAATAGAGATTGGACAAACAATAATCTTAAATACTGTTGATAGCTCAATTAAAAAAAGTTTAGAATACTTAAACTCAAAAATAGAATTTATAAGAGTGATAAAGGGCACAAACTTTGATTACTTTTCGGAAGACTCAATTAAAGATTTTACAAGTAAAGATTTTATTGTTTCAAAACTTACCGATAGAATGGGAATGAGATTAAGTGGACCTAAAATTAAGAATTTAAAGAATACAAACATCAAGTCTGAAGGATTAGGAAAAGGAGTAATACAAGTTCCAGCTGATGGAGACCCTATAGTAATGCTTTCGGACCACGGAACAATAGGTGGTTATCCAAAAATTGCTGTTGTAATAAGTGCAGATTATGACAAGTTAGCGCAATGCCCACCTGGAGAAAAAATCAAATTTAAAATTATAAATCTTACAGAGGCAGAAAATTTATATAAAATTTATACAATGGAAACAAAGAATATAATTAATAAAATAAGATGAATTTTATAACAAGATTACCGGGTCCACTACTGGTTTTTTTTGGTGCCACTAGTTTAAGTTTTGGGGGTATGATTGTAAAATCTTTTGAGGGTGCCACATTATGGCAGATACTTTTTTGGAGATCTCTTTTTTTTATTTTAGTTGTATCAATTTTTTTACTCATTACTTATAAAAAAAATGTTTTTTATGCTTTTAAGAAATCAGGCTTCCCCGGTCTTATCGGCGGTATAGTTTTATCTTCAGGGTTTTGTGGCTATGTTTTTGCGATGTATAATACAACAGTAGCCAATGCTAATTTTATTATTCAAACTCAAACAATTTTCCTAGCAATCTTTGGATATTTATTTTTAAAAGAGAAAATTTCAAAATTAACTTTAATATCAATTATACTAGCTATCTCCGGTATTATTTTAATGGTTGGGGGATCTTTGTCTCCAGGACAAATGTCTGGAAATATTGCAGCATTTATTATGCCAGTGTCATTTGCAATCTTAATTATTATTATTAGAAAACATCCAGATGTAGACATGATACCGTTACAATTAATTGCTGGAATAGTTGCAATGTCTGTTGGTTATTTTGTTGCAGGTAAAATTAATATTTCTTCATATGATATATTTTTAGGTTTTCTGGCAGGTTTTTTTCAATTAGGTTTTGGTTTTATTTTTATAACAATTGGAGCAAGATCTACGCCCTCGGCAATTGTTGGTATTATAATGCTCACCGAAGCTATTCTTGGACCTCTTTGGGCATGGTTATTTGTGAGTGAAAATCCACCATTTGTTGTTTTAATTGGGGGGTCAATTGTATTATTCGCAGTATTACTACAGTTTTACAATGTTATTAAACTGGAAAAAAAAACTATTTCTTGATGACGATTGTCAAAAATATGCTAATATAATCTGATACGGGAGAGACTACATTAAGTAGCGCCGAAGGAGCAACCACCCCGGAAACTCTCAGGCAAAAGGACCGTACATATTAACTCTGGAAAGAGACAAATTCTCGCCGAAGGAGCTAAAATCTCTCAGGCACCACGACAGAGGGGGTTAGAGAGTTAATATGAATATAAAAAAAACTGCACTATACGAATTACATAAAAAGCACAACGCTAAGTTTGTTGAGTTTGCTGGCTATAGTATGCCGATACAATACTCTGAGGGAATTGTAAAAGAGCATAATATTACAAGAAATAAGTCTGGAATTTTCGATGTTTCCCATATGGGGCAGTTATTCATTAAATACAGCAACGAAATAACAGACAAACTCCAAAAAATTTTACCAACTGATCTTAAAAATTTAAAAATTAATCAAAGCAAGTATTCGTTTTTAATGAAAGAGAATGGGGGAATATATGATGATCTTATCATCACTAGAAAGAAAGATCAGTACATGATTATTTTAAATGCTGCTTGTAAACAAAACGATCTTCAGATTATTAAAAATAAATTGAATGATCAAAATTTGGACATTAAAAATAATTTGTCTCTTGTAGCGATACAAGGTCCAGAGTCTAAAACAATTCTTGAAAATGTTGTTTCGAATGTATCAAAATTAAAATTTATGAATGGAGAAAACTTTTCTTTTAAAAATAATGAAATCTATATTACAAGATCTGGATATACAGGTGAGGATGGCTTTGAAATATCATTACCTAATAAAGTTGCAATATCTTTTGTAGAAGAATTAATTTCTAAAGGATCAACTTTAATTGGGTTGGGTGCAAGAGATACTTTAAGACTAGAGGCGGGCTTGTGCTTGTACGGTCATGACATAAACGAAAATACCAGTCCAGTTGAAGCAAATTTAAAGTGGGCCATTTCAAAAAATAGAATAAATGATAACTTTATAGGATCACATCAAATAAAAAAACAAATTGAAGAAGGGGTGTCAAAATTAAGAGTTGGTATCAAACCAGAAACTAGAGTAATAGCAAGAGAGTCAACAAAAATTTTTGATGAAAAAGACAATGAGATTGGAAAAGTCACTAGCGGAACATTTGGACCAAGCGTTAATGCATCAATCGCGATGGGCTATATTTCAAATTCTCATTCTAAAACAGATACAAAAGTTTACTTAGAAGTAAGAGGAAAAAAAGTGCCTGCCAATATTTGTGATTTACCGTTTTATAAAAAAAGTTACGTAAAAGGAGAAGCTAATGTCTAATACAAAATTTTCAAAAGAACATGAGTGGATTACTTTAGATGGAGAAGTTGGAACTATTGGAATTACAAAACACGCAACTGAAATGTTAGGTGATATAGTTTTTGCCGAACTTCCTGAGAAAGGATCCAATGTTGAAAAAGATGGAACTGCAGGTGTGGTAGAGTCTACAAAAGCTGCTAGTGATGTATATACACCAGTAAGTGGTGAAGTTGTAGAAATTAATCAATCAATTGTTGACGATCCATCAAAAATCAATGCTGACCCAGAAGGTGGAGCATGGTTTTTTAAATTAAAGCTAAAAGATAAATCAGAACTTGACACTCTTATGAATAAAGAAGAGTACGATAAATTTGCAAAGGAGACATCAGCATAATGTTACCAAATTCAGAAAAAGATTTTTTAAAGAGACACATTGGACCTTCTAAAGAAGATCAATCAAAAATGTTAAAAGAATTAAATTATAAATCGCTAGATGATTTAATTGACAGCACAGTGCCAGAAAAAATAAAGTTTAGAGGTGAATTAAACATTGGTGAATCAAATTCAGAATATGAAGCTTTGAGAAAATTAAGAGCAATATCAAAAAAAAACCAAGTTTACTCAAATTTTATTGGTATGGGTTATTATGGAACTTATACACCTTATGTAATTTTAAGAAATATATTAGAAAATCCAGGTTGGTATACTTCATATACACCTTATCAGCCAGAAGTAGCTCAAGGAAGACTTGAGATGTTATTAAATTTTCAACAAATGATTGTTGATTTTACTGGAATGGATATAGCTAATGCCTCTTTATTAGATGAGGGTACAGCAGCAGCGGAGGCTATGGGCTTAAGTCACAGATTGAACAAAAAAGATAGTAATTTAGTTTTTGTATCTGAGGATTGTCACCCTCAAACAATAAATGTAATTCAAACTAGAGCTGAACCGTTGGGTTTAAAAGTATTGGTTGGTAAAGAAGATGAGGTTCTAGACCAGTTAAAAAAGGATTTAGTTTGTGGAATTTTACAATATCCTGGAACTTTAGGAGATATTAAAGACCCAAGTGAAGCAATTAGCAAAATTCATAAAAAGAATGGTAAGTCTGTATTAGCTTGTGATTTGCTAGCATTAGCAAAATTAAAAACACCAAGAGAACTTGGTGCTGACATAGCAGTTGGAAGCTCACAAAGATTTGGTATCCCAATGGGATATGGAGGTCCACACGCAGCTTTTTTTGCAACAAAAGATGAGTACAAAAGATCAATGCCAGGAAGAATTGTCGGTGTGTCAGTTGATAGACACGGCAACAAGGCATACAGATTGTCCTTGCAAACTAGAGAGCAACATATCAGAAGAGACAAGGCGACAAGCAACATTTGCACCGCCCAAGCTCTATTAGCAATTGTATCAGCAGCTTATTCTATTTATCATGGCCCAGATGGAATTAAGAATATTTCTGAAAGAGTCTCACAATTAGCAAAAAGTTTTGCCGATAAAATAAAACAGTCTGGATATGAACTTTATTCTAATTATTTTTTTGATACTGTCACAATCATTACTAAAGAAAAAACTGATCAAATTTATAAAAATGCTTTAAATCAAAAAGTTAATATACGTAAAGTAAATTCTGAAATGCTTGCAGTTTCTTTTGATGAAAGAAAGAATGTTTATAGAGTAAATCAACTGTTAAAAATTTTTAACGCAGCAGAATCAATTAAAAAAGAGGATCCTTCAGTAAGTTTACCTAATCTTCCAAAAAACTTATTGAGAACCTCAAAATATTTAGAACATCCAGTTTTCAACTCATACCATTCTGAAACTGAAATGTTGAGATACTTAAAAAGATTAGAAGATAAGGATATAGCATTGAATAGAACAATGATTGCACTTGGTTCATGCACAATGAAGCTAAATGCTGCCGCTGAGATGATCCCAATTTCATGGAAAGAGTTTGCAGAACCTCATCCATTTGTCCCAATTGAACAAATGGAGGGATTCAGAGATCTATTTACTGATCTAAAAAATTGGTTGCGTTCCATAACTGGTTTCTCGGGTGTTTCTCTTCAACCTAATGCAGGTGCTCAAGGTGAATATGCGGGATTAATGGTTATACGAAAGTATCATTTAGATAGGGATGAGGGCAATAGAAACATATGTTTAATTCCAAGTTCAGCACACGGTACTAATCCTGCAAGTGCACAAATGACTGGAATGAAAGTTGTTGTTGTTAATTGCGATAAAGAAGGAAATGTTGATTTCGATGACTTAAAGAAAAAAGCAGAGCAACATTCTGAAAACCTTGGGGCATTAATGGTAACTTACCCATCCACCCATGGAGTTTTCGAAGAAAAAATATCAGATATTTGTGAGTTAGTTCATAAACATGGTGGTCAGGTTTATATGGATGGTGCAAATCTAAATGCATTAGTGGGAATTGCTAAACCAGGAAATTTTGGTCCAGACGTTTGTCATATTAATTTACATAAAACGTTTTGTATTCCTCATGGTGGGGGAGGACCTGGAATGGGGCCAATTGCTTGTAAAAAACATTTACAAGTTTACTTGCCCAACCACCCAGTAATAAAAGATTGTGGGCCAACTTCTGGAATTGGAGCAGTTTCTGCAGCCCCTTGGGGAAGCTCAAGTATTTTATCAATTTCTTGGATGTATATTAAAATGATGGGATCAACTGGATTAAAGCTTGCTACCCAAGTTGCAATATTGAATGCAAATTATATAGCTCATAGATTAAAAGATCACTTTCCGATTTTGTACAAAGGGTCAAATGGCAATGTGGCACACGAATGTATTATTGATATTAGAAAAATTAAATCAGAAACAGGAATAACGGAGGAAGATATTGCGAAAAGATTAATTGATTATGGTTTTCATGCACCAACTATGTCCTGGCCTGTTGCTGGTACAATGATGATAGAACCAACTGAAAGTGAAAGTCTTACCGAAATAGACAGATTTTGTGAAACTTTAATTAAGATTAAAAAAGAAATAGACATGATTAAGTCCGGGGAGTTTGATAAAGTAGATAACCCAATTAAAAATGCACCACATACTGATCTTGAACTGTCTTCTGACGAGTGGAAACACAAATACACAAGAGAAGAAGCAGCTTATCCATCTACATATTTAAAAACAAATAAATTTTGGCCTCCTGTCGCCAGAGTTGATAATGTTTATGGAGATAAAAATATATTCTGCACTTGTCCAAGTATTGATGAATTTAAAGAAGATGCAGCTTAAAATTTGATGAAAATTGCTGTAATTGGGTCAGGAATTTCTGGATTAAGTGCAGCATATTATTTATCAAAAAAACACAAAGTTGATCTTTTTGAAAAGGAAGATCGATTTGGTGGACATTCTCACACATTAGAAATTTCAACCAACAATCAAAGTAAAAAAAAAATCCGTACAGATATTGGATTTATAGTTTTTAATAAACATACCTATCCAAACTTGATTAATTTTTTTAGCGAAATTGGAATAGAGATTGAAAAAAGTAATATGAGTTTATCATTTTTGGTAAAAGAAAAGAATTTAGAATACAGTGGTAAAGGTGTCCGAGGTATATTTTCTTATAAAAAAAATTTATTTGATCTTAATTTCCTAAAAATGTTTTATGAGATCATCAAGTTTTATAACAAGAGCTCTAAATTGAATGATATAGATGAAAATTTAAGTCTTGGAACATTTCTTCAAAAAGAAAAAATGTCAGATTTTTTTGTCAATTATCATATTTTACCAATGGTATCAGCTATATGGTCAATGCCACCCGATAATGCAAAAAATATGCCTATTAAGTTTTTTTTAAAGTTTTTTCAAAATCACGGACTATTTAAGTTAAAGAACAGACCTCAATGGTACACTGTGAAAAATAGAAGTATTGAATATGTAAACGAAGTAATAAAAAAAATTAGTGGGGAGCACTTTAAAAATTATAAAATTAATAAGGTTACAAGATCTAGTAACTCTGCACGTGTCTTTTATGGAGGGGAAAGTGAATATTTTGAATACGATAAAGTTGTGATTGCTACGCATGCAGATGAAGCTTTATCTATAATCGATGAGCCCTCTAATAGTGAAAAAAGTATTTTGAGTAATTTTAAATACAAGAAAAACTTAGCAGTAATTCATTTTGATGAAACTGTTATGCCCCAAAAAAAAATTAATTGGAGCGCATGGAATACTTTTGTATCAGAAAATAACGATAGTTCAGTTACTTACTGGTTAAATTTATTACAGAATTTAAACATAGAAAAAAATATCTTTTTAACTTTAAACCCTCATTTCAATATTGATGAAAAACTTATTGTTGATAAAATTCAATTTAGTCATCCATATTATGATCATGATACTTTAAAAAATCAAAAAAAATTAGATTTATTACAAAATAAACAAAATATATTGTTCTGTGGAAGTTATCATGGTTATGGTTTTCATGAAGACGGTATCAAATCAACATTAAATATGCTTAAATTTATTAATGATTGAAAATTCATTTATATATACGGGCGAAGTCATTCATAAAAGATTTAAACCAAAAGAACATTTTTTTAAATACAGTGTATTCTCCTTACTAATCGATCTTAGCGAAATAAGTCTTATAAATAAAAAAATTCCATTTTTTTCTTATAATAAATTCAATCTTCTAAGTTTTTTTGATAAGGACCATGGCGAGAGGGATGGCTCTGATTTAGGAATTTGGGTAAGAAAAAAATTAAAAGAAAAAGGAATAACTTCAGAAGAAATTAAGATTAAAATTCTTTGTTACCCTAGAATTTTTGGATATGTTTTCAATCCGCTAAGTATTTTTTTCATTTATAATAAAATTGGTCAACCAATTGCAATTTTTTATGAAGTTAAAAATACATTTGGAGAACAACATACTTATATATTTGAAATTAAACATACAAACACACAAATTAAGAATGACTGCAAAAAGAAGTTTTTCGTGTCTCCCTTTATGGATCTTCAATCAGAATATTTCTTTAAAGTATTATTACCAAATGAAAAATTATCTGTAATTATTGATCAAAGAGACAAGGAAGGTAAGCTTTTATTTGCATCCCAGGATGGAAACAGGCACGATTTAACCTTAAAAAACTTATTATTATGCTATTTAAAACATCCTCTTATGAGTTTTAAAGTCATATCAGCTATACATTTTGAAGCATTAAAATTATGGATCAAAGGCGTTAAGTTGATCAAAAAAAACATTAAAATAAAAAATAATACGACCTTTGAAAACTAATGATAAATAAAATTTCAGATAAAATCGTCTTTTCTGGTTTAAAGTTAATAAAGCACGGCAAGCTTAATGTTACAACTTTCCAAAACAAAGAATTGCAGTTCGGAAACGATGGTAATCTAGAGGTAAGTATTAAAATTAATAAGCCAGACTTTTCAAAAAATATAATTGCAAAAGGTAGCGTTGGTTTAGCAGAATCTTATATGAGAGGTGATTTTGAAACGGATGACTTATCTAAGTTAATCGAATTAAGCGCTAAGAATATAAAACTAGTTCATAAATTCTCTGGAATACTAGATTTAACATATTTAAATTATTTTAAAAAATTTATTAATCGAAACACCAAAACAAAAAGTAAAGAACATATTTCAAAACACTATGATCTTGGAAATGAATTCTTTTCTTTATGGCTTGATGATACACTAACTTATTCAAGTGCAATTTTTGAAAATGAGAAATCAAATTTATACGAAGCGCAAATAAATAAATATAAAAAACTTTCAAATCTACTTAAACCAAGGTCAGGTGATAGGCTACTAGAAATTGGATGTGGCTGGGGAGGATTTGCAGAATACATTGGCAAAAACCATGATGTTAATCTTGATTGTATTACGATATCAAAAAAACAATATGAATTTGCCAAAAAACGCATTCATGATGCTGGTCTTAATGAAAAAATTAATATTGAAATGAAAGATTATAGAGACGTAAGACAAAACTATAATTCTATAGCCTCAATAGAGATGATAGAAGCTGTAGGTAAAGATTATCTAAAAAATTACTTTCAAACTATTAAGAAAAATTTGGTACCTGGTGGAAAGGCTGCAATTCAAGCAATCACAATAGACGATAACTTGTATAATAGATACAAAAGGAAAGAAGATTTTATTCAAAAATATATTTTCCCTGGAGGCTTTTTACCATCTAAGAAGTCAATATTAGATTACGTAGAAAAAACTGGACTTAACTTTGATCAATGTAATTCTTACGGTCTTCACTACAGCAATACGCTGAAAATTTGGAGAGACAAGTTTTCAGAAAGATGGGAAGAAATTTCAGATCAAGGTTTTGATAATACTTTTAAAAGAATGTGGAATTTCTATTTATCCTATTGTGAAGCAGGATTTAAATCTAAGAATATTGATTTAATTCAATTTTCTTTAACTAATAAAGCGTAATAAAGATGAAAATAATAAATTCAATTTTGTTGATAATTACTTTAGCTTTAGTTACAAGCTGTTCTAATAATATGAAACCAGAAGACTTTAAAAACACAGAGCCAACTCTTTTGATTGAAGAATATTTTGACGGGAAGGTTAAAGCTTGGGGAATTTTACAAGACCGAAGTGGAAAAGTTACAAGACAATTTAAAGCAGATTTAGTTGGATCCTTTAAAGAAAATGTCATCACCTTAGATGAAGATTTTTATTGGACTGATGGTGAAAAACAAAAGAGAACATGGAAAATAAAAAAAATTGATGACAACAATTATGTTGGTACTGCTCCAGATGTAGTGGGAGAAGCTACGGGTGTTCAATACGGATCAGCATTTAAATTTAAATACGACTTAATGGTGCCTTTTAAAAATAAAAATATCAAAATTTCATTTGATGACTGGATATTCAAACAGGATGAAAAAGCTGCGATTAATCGTGCAACACTTACTAAATTTGGATTTAAAGTTGGAGAACTTACTGTATTTTTTATGAGAGACTAATCTTTAATTCGCTTCATCCCTTTTTCAAGAATCTTAAAATATAAACCATTTGGAAGCAACTTAAGGACCTTCATAATTGTTGTGAAAGACTTAGGAAAATGAATTTCAAAACCTTTACTTTTTGTTAAGCCTTTAAACATTTGTTCTGCAGCAAACTCAGGAGATTTTATCATTGGCATTGGAAAATCATTTTGATCAGTCATAGGCGTTTTTATAAATCCAGGGCTTACAAGAGATACTCTTACGTTACTTCTCTTAAGGTCAAAATATAAACTTTCAGCAAAACTAGATAAAGCTGATTTAGATGCACAATAAGCTCCCGCTGCAGGAAGACCTCTATAACCTGCTACAGAAGATACTATAGATATTTGCCCTGATTTTTTGTTTTTGTAATACTCATAAACTGCATTTATTGAATTTACTGTTCCAAAAAAATTTACTTCCATTATTTTTCTTACTTTTTCAAGATTTAATGTTTTTTCAGATTTTGGATCGTGAATCCCTGTACAGAAAATAGATATATCAACTTCTCCAAGTTTTTCTTTTACTTCCGTGAACACACTTTTACATTTTTCGTTGTCGGTAACGTCTAGAGGAAAAGCAATAATGTTCTCATTAGATT
The DNA here is from genome assembly GCA_902582235.1 of uncultured Pelagibacteraceae bacterium. Lineage (GTDB taxonomy): Bacteria > Pseudomonadota > Alphaproteobacteria > Pelagibacterales > Pelagibacteraceae > Pelagibacter. The sequence continues at coordinate 162,339 of CACHQX010000001.1, read as the reverse complement.
TAGATATTTCATCTAATAAATTTTCTCTTCTTGCGGAAATAGCAACTTTCCATCCTTCTTGAGCAAATTTTAGTGCTAGGGATTTCCCTATGCCACTGCTAGCTCCTGTAATCCAAATTGTTTTATTATTCATATAAGTTTGATGTATAGTATGATTATGCTTAAAAATAAATTTATATCTTTTCTTCTATTTGCAATAGTTACATATTCAGCGTCTTTTATCGGTAGTATAGCGACAATTTCTTACAAAGAACCATGGTACTCAAATTTAAATAAGTCGTTTCTAACCCCACCAGATTGGGTCTTCGCACCCGTATGGACTACATTATATTTATTTATGACCATAGCAATATGGGCAGCGTGGCATAAAAATTATAAAAATATAAATATTGTATTAATTTATTTTATCCATCTATGCTTTAATACAACTTGGAGTATAGTTTTTTTTGTTTTTCACAATATTCTTTTCGCTCTTATAAATTTATTAGTAATTATTTTTTTCATAATAGTTTTAATTTTAAAATATAAAGATATAAACAAAATTAGTTATTATTTAATGATTCCTTATTTACTTTGGAGTTGTTATGCATTAATTCTTAATTTTAGTTTGTTAATATTAAATTAATATGGATGATGTAGTAATAGTTGGTGGTGGTATAATAGGAGCTGCAACAGCTTATTTCTTGTCAAAAGAGGGCAGAAAAGTAAAAGTTATTGAAAGAGATCCAACTTATAGAACAGCATCTTTCCCTTTATCATTAGGTGGTTTCAGAAGACAATTTTTTCAAACAGAAAATATTCTTTTGGGGAAATTTGCCAGAGAATTTATTTTTCAAATACCAGAACTTTTAAAAACACAAAAAAATCCCAAACCAACTGCCAGCATGGTGCCTAATGGATATTTGCTTATGTTCGGAGCAGAACATGCTGAAGAACAATATAAAGCGCTTGAAAATCATAAAGCATGCGATGCAGGAACAAAAAATATAAAAGGTTCTGATCTAAAACAATACTTTCCTTACATAAATAACGAAGGCATTGAAACTGCAACTTTTACGGATAACAAAAGTGAAGGCTGGATTGATCCATTTATGTTTCATGGAGCATTAAAAAGTAAAGCAATCGAGCTAGGCGCCGAGTTTGTAAAAGGTGAAGTCAAATCATTATCAGAAATAAAGGCTAAAACTATTGTATCGGCGGCCGGATGTTGGACAAAAGAATTGTTGGAAGATATTCCTGTTGAGCCACAAAAACACACCGTCTTTAGAGTAAAGTGTCCCAAACATATTCCTGAAATGCCTTTGACTGGAGACTTAATTACCGGAGTTTATTGGCGACCAGAGGGAAAAGAGTATCTTGCAGGATCTCCCAAATCTGTTTTTGATGCAAAAGATCTTGAGCCTGCATGGGATGATTTTGAAGAATTAGTTTGGCCAGCTCTTGCTCAGAGAGTGCCAATATTTGAAGAATTAAAACTAACAGGTGGATGGGCTGGGTATTATGATTGCAATAGATTAGATAACAATGCTGTAGTTGGTAAGCACCCAAAGTTTGAAAATGTTTACCTAGCAACTGGGTTTACAGGAAGAGGGTTAATGCAAGCTCCTGGTATAGGTAGAGCATTAACAGAATTAATTACGACTGGAGCATATCAGTCTATTGATATTTCCAATATGGCAGTCGAAAGAGTTTTAGGAAAAGAGGCAAGACCTGAGCCCTACGTTCTTTAAGTGTTAAGTCCCACAAAACGTTTGATATTTTTCCTCACTTTTAGGTGGTGGAGACTGATATTTAGTTAAAACCTTTTGATTTGTGTATGGATTTTTCAGAGCTTGAAGTAAATCATTGAATGGTGTCATATCATTATTTTCAGCTGATTTTAAAACATTTTCAACGTTATGATTTCGAGGAATTATTACAGGATTATTAAGTTTCATTAACTTTTTGCTATCTTTAGTTAATCTTTTCTGCCATTTTATTTTCCAATTATCAAATTGTTCATTTTGATAATCTTTTTTATCATCTATTTCATTGTCCATTAAAATTAAAAAAGTGTTTGTGTAGTCTAATTCTTGCTTTTTCATAATCTCTAATAATTCAAATATAAGTAAATTATCTTCATTATGATCACCAATTAGACCTAACTTACTTTTCATCATATTTAACCATTTTTTCTCGTAAATTTTATCGAATTTATCTATAAGTTCCGTTGCTATTTTAAGAGCATCATCTTTTTTTGGATTAATCAAAGTTAATAAACATTCAGCAAATCTAGCTAAATTCCATTTTGTTATAGCTGGTTGGTTTCCATATGCGTATCTTCCCATATGATCAATAGAACTGAAACAAGTACCTAGATTATAACTATTCATAAAAGCACACGGACCATAATCTATTGTTTCACCTGAAATCGCCATGTTATCAGTATTCATTACTCCGTGAATAAATCCTACACGCATCCAGTTCACCACTAATTCAATTTGTTTATCAATTAATTTACTGAGTAAGTCGTAAGCATTATTTTTTGATTTTGCTATCTCAGGATAGTGTCTTTTAATTGTGTAGTCTACTAAAGCATTAAGCTCATCTAAGTTTTCTCTTGTTCTAATAAATTGAAAAGTTCCAACTCTAATATGACTTGAAGCAACCCTTGTTAATATTGCACCCTGCAATGGTTTTTCTCTAATCACATTTTCTCCAGTTTTCACAACTGCTAAACTTTTAGTCGTCGGTATGTTTAATGAGTGCATAGCTTCACTAATTAAATATTCTCTTAACATTGGACCTAATGCTGCTCTTCCATCTCCGTTTCTTGAAAAAGGTGTTTGACCCGAACCCTTAAACTGAACATCAAGTCTTTGATTACTTTTAGATATATGTTCGCCTAGCAAAACTGCACGACCATCACCCAACATTGTAAAATGACCAAACTGATGACCTGCATACGCTTGCGCTAAAGATTTAGATCCTTTTGGGAGCAAATTTCCAGAAAACATTTTTGCTAGCTGCTCATTATCTACATTAGAAAAATTCAAACCCATTTGATCAGCTAGATCATGATTAAAAATTACTAACTCTGGACGTTTTACTGGAACAGGAGCGATCTCATAAATAAATGATTTTGGTAAATTTGAATATGAGTTATCAAAATTCCATCCAATTGTTTTTTCTTTATTCATCGTTTCCAATTTTCTTTACATACAAACCCAAAACTCCATTAAAGATTGAAACAGCAATTATAATTGATTGACCCTTAAAAGAGTAAAAATCAAAAGTTGGGTAAAAACCTATAGCAACACTTAAGAAAAGATAGGTTAAAATAAAAGGTCTTAAAAATTTCTTTATTCTCAATTTTTACTTTTTCTTATATTTTGCGGCCTCCTCAGAACCACTTGTTGCTGAACCTTTACTGTAAGAATGTGCACCCATTCCAGCCAATTGGCCATCTTTTACAATAAGGTATTGATCTCTAATTGGTTTTTTATCGAAGAAGCACTCTAATATTTCTCTTACACCATCAGCATATCTTGCTTGAGCAGAAAGTGACGTTCCAGACGTGTGTGGAGTCATTCCGTGATTTGGCATTGATCTCCATACATGGTCATTTGGAGCGGGTTGCGGGAACCATACATCTCCAGCATATCCACTTAATTGACCAGATTTTAATGCATCTGCTATATCGTTTTTGTTACAAATTTTTCCTCTGGCAGTATTAACTATGTAGGCGCCTTTTTTCATTTTACTTATCATTTTTTTATCAAATAAGTTTTCAGTTTCAGGGTGTAATGGACAGTTAATAGTAACTACGTCACAAACCTTCACCATTGACTCTACAGATTCATGAAAAGTTAAATTTAATTCTTTTTCTACACTGTCAGGCAATTTATGTCTGTCAAAGTAATGTAAATGAACATCAAAAGGTTTCATTTTTCTTAAAGCATCAAGACCTATTCTTCCAGCAGCAACTGTACCAATATGCATTCCTTCGACATCATAACTTCTATGAACAGCATCAGCTATATTCCATCCACCTTCATTAACGATTCTATGTTGATTATGATAATCTCTAACCATTGATACAATCATCATTACAATATGTTCAGCTACAGATCTTGAGTTACAAAAAGTAACTTCAACAACATCAATTTTATTATCCATTGCAGCTTGCAAGTCCACGTGATCAGATCCTATACCAGCAGTAATTGCCATTTTTAAATTTTTTGCTTTAGCTATTCTCTCTTTAGTTAAGTAATACGGAAAAAATGGTTGAGAAATTACGATGTCTGCATCAACAATGTGCTTGTCTGCTTCACATCCATCACCATCTTTACTATTAGTAACAACAAATTCATGACCATTGCTCTCTAAAAACTTTCTAAGTCCCAGCTCTCCTGATACACATCCAAGTAATTGACCAGGCGTAAAGTCTCTTCCTTTCGGAGAAGGTAATGTCATTCCGTCGGGATATTTTTCAAGTTTTGGTAAGTCGCTTAATGGATATGATTTTGGCATTCCACCTTTTGGGTCATCATATAAAATACATAAAATTTTCATTTTTTTCTCCTGTTAATTTATAAAAGCAATTGTCTTGAATTTATAAGTTAGACTGTAGCACAATAATTAAGCGTCTAGCAAATAAATAGTGTTTATTTTGGATAGTTTTTTTTGAGTATAAATTTATTTAATACAACCCCAAAAATTATAATAATCGCAGAGCCAGTGATGACAGGGCTTAACAAGTAATCAAATGAAGCAGAACCTATAATAACAATTATTGGATTACCTCCTGCTGGAGGATGAGTAACATTAAACATGATCATAAAAAAAACCCCAAGACCAACTGCTATAGGAATTAAAATGTACTCTGGTAGAGGAATAAACGTTAAAGCAATTACTCCTACAGTAGCAGTTACTAGATGACCAAAAAAAATATTTTTGGGATGTGCAAAGGGGCTTTCTGGATAACCATATAATAATACCATTGTTGAACCAAATGAGGCTACTAGAAATAGTCCATAATCAGTCTTATAGGTTAGAAGTGTTAATACCCCGATTGTAATAGCTGAAAAAAGACCAGCTATGGAGTTGTCGATAATTTTTTTAGTTTCCATTTGTTAAGCCCTTCTTTAAAGCATTGAAAGGTAGAAGTATACATTCTTTTCTACTAGTATTTTTTGAGCTTATTAATTCTTTATATTCTTTTAAATTATTGGGTAAGTCACCTTTGTTTTTAAAAAATTCGTTTGCACAATCGCAAACTTGAATCATTTCTTCAACTTTTTTCCCATTTGAATTACTTGATAACAAATTTGCAGAGGCCTGACAGTAAACACAATTTTTACCTTGATATGAAACTTTGGTAATTTTTCCTTTATTTATCTTAAAAAATAATTGGATCTCATCTCCACATAAGGGATTTTTAGCTTTAGAGTTGTGTGTAAAATCTGATATTTTTTTTTGAGATTTCGTATCAGAGGCCAGTCTTAAAATTTTAAGGTCCATTTTACCAGTATATGAAATTGGCTTAAATTTGCTAGTTGATAAATTATCCAACTCAAATCGGACGAAAATTGATATAGATTTTTGTTGTTAAAGATTAAGAATAATAATATTAATTTGAAATGCTAGAGCTGAGAAATGAGAAAGTTGCCATCCCTGTAGTTTTGTTAGCTGGTATTTTGTGGTCTTTTGGACCTTTGGTTGTAAGACATATTGATCAGCCTGAATTAGTTCCTTGGCAATATCTTCTTGGTAGAGGTGTTACAATTTTTTTAATACTTAATTTATATTTATTCTTTGAAGAGGGATTTTCTTTTTATAAGAATTATAAAAAAGTTGGAATATCAGGGTTAATTGGGAGTACAGGATTGGGTATTGCTATGATCACATTTATTTGGTCAATAACAAATACTTCAGCTGCAATCACTTTATTGTGTTTGGCGGCTATGCCCTTTATTACCGCATTTTTAGGTTTTTTGTTTTTAAAGGAAAAAATTTCAACAAATGTTTGGATTGCAATAATTATTGCTGCTATTGGTATAATAATAATAGCATTCGGCAATACTAACAAAGGTTCAATTTTTGGTCTTTTGTTTGGCATTTTATCTGCAGTAGGATTTTCAGTTTTTTCTGTGTCTCTAAGATGGAGACCTGAAACTCCGAAATTTACAACTGTTGCAATTGCAGGATTGATTTGTGCGATAGTTTCAATAGTAATATTGGTTGAGACTGACAGTAATTTAATTTCCTCAAGTCGTAATCAAGGCTTGTTTTCAGTTCACGGTACTTTAGTTTGTGTAGGACTAATTCTTTATTCACTAGGTTCCAGAATGATACCAGCTGCGGAGCTTACACTTTTGTCATTAACAGAGGTGATTGGTGGAATTTTTTGGGTTTGGTTACCAATATTAGGAATTAATGAAGTCCCTACTAATAACACAATTATAGGCGGCTTTTTAATCTTTATCTCAATAATTTATTATAGTTTAGTAATTAAAAACAATAGACGATTTATTGCATTAAACTAAATGGCAAATAAGAAGATTGTTAACAGTTGGAATGAGTGGGATCCGCTTAAGCATGTGATTGTTGGAAGAGCAGACGGTAGTTGTATACCAGCGCCAGAGCCAGCTTTAGATGCAAAAGTTCCCGAAGACTCAGATATGAAAGGTCATCACGGTCCTCGAATTAAAGATACAGTTGATAAAGCTAATCAACTTTTGAACGACTTCGCTTCCTTACTTGAAAAAAGAGGTATTAAAGTGGATAGACCAACTCCTTTAAATCATAATCAAAAAATTTCTACACCAGATTGGGAAGTTGAAAGTATGTTTGGTTGTATGCCTGCAAGAGATATAATTTTAACAGTTGGAAATGAAATGTTAGAGGCAACAATGAGTTATCGATGTAGATGGTTTGAATATTTAAATTACCGACCCTTACTTAAAAAATATTATGATCAAGATAAAAATATGAGACATGAGGCAGCTCCAAAACCTCGACTTACAGATGCAGATTATAGAAAGGATTATTTGTCTGATAAGATTGGTGTAAAAAAAAGACTGGAGTGGACTGAAAAAAAATTTTTTGTTACTACAGAAGAAGAACCATTATTTGATGCTGCAGATATATTACGATTTGGTAAGGATTTAATAGTTCAACATGGTTTTACTACAAACTTAAGTGGAATTGATTGGTTAAGAAGACATTTCAATAACCACAGGGTGCATGCTGTAAATTTTCCAGGAGATCCATATCCAATTCATATCGATGCAACTTTTACTCCTATTACAGAAGGTATAATTATAAATAATCCTCAAAGAAAGCTACCAGCTTCACAGCGAAAACTTTTTGAAGATAATGGATGGAAAATATTAGACTCAGCTCAACCAGCTCATAATACTCCTCCTCCATTATGCTATTCCTCAGTTTGGCTTTCAATGAATGTACTCGTATTAGATCCAAAAACAGTTTGCGTTGAAAAAAGTGAAGTTTACCAAGCTGATCAGTTAGACAAACTAGGTCTTGAAGTTATCCCAGTAGAGATGAGAGATGCATATGCCTTTGGAGGTGGCCTTCACTGTTGTACTGCAGATGTATACAGGGAAGGGGATTTAAAAGATTATTTTCCTAAACAATAATTAGTTCTTAGAAGAATTTTCAACATCGAGAGCCTCTAATTGCTGAGCGACCTCTTCATTGTTATTAGAGACCTCTTCACTGCTGTTAGAATAGTCTGAATCATTCCTTTTTCTATTGCTTTCTCTCATTCTCAACTTTTCTTCTTTTAATTTCTCTTGCTCTTCTCTTGCTTTTTGTTCACGATCAAATTTTTCTTCCCATTCTTTTAATCTAAGAGCCTCAAGATTTCTTTTTTCTTGTTCTTTTTCATCTCTTATTTTTTGTTCTCTTCTTTTTCGTCTTGTCTCTTTTAATTCTTTTTGTCTTTGCTCATCTTCTCTTACTTTTAAATCAACATCTTTACGATTTTGTTCTTCAGATCTAATTTGAAGCTCTTTCTCTTTCCTTTTCAGATCTGACTCCTTATTTTTTTGTTCTTCTGCTTTAAACTTTAGATTTAAATCTTTTTCCTTTAATGAATTTTCTTTAGTTTTTAATTCATTTTCTTTTAATTCTAATTCTCTTTCTTTAAGCTTTAAATTTTCAAATTTAATCTGTAATTTTTCTTCTTGTTTCCTAAAATTATCTTCTTTAACTCTTAATTCTTTTTTTTCTAAACTAAGTTTACTAAATTCCTGTTTCTTTAATTCTTTTTCTAATTGTTGTTGCTTAAGCTTTTGATTTTGTTTGTAATCTTTTATCGCACTCGAAGTAAAACTCGCGAGCTTTGAAAACGCACCATGTTCAATTTTTTTTCTTTTTTTTCTTTTAGGCATTTTTTTTTGTGCGCATTTAAGCAAATAAAATTAAATTCAACAAGATTAAATTTTCTTTATTGTTTAATTTGAGTTACAACTTTAAATAGAATTAATTATTTGATTTTTTCTGGCTCCTCAATGGGCTCCGTTGTGGGGTTTAACTCCATTCCAACAGGAGTAATCGTTGTAGGAACAGCAACAAACTGTGAGTCAGGATTTTCCTCTGATGGTCTTATTTTCATTCTATAAACCGCAAAAACACCAATTAAACAGTGGAATATAATAAGAAATACAAAAAATCCATTATTACCGACAAAATCCATAAGCAAAGAGCATAAAAACGGTCCACTGATCGCTCCTAAACCAAAGGCAAATTGCAAACCTGCCCCTGCAGCAACAAACTTGTCTCTAGTTATAAAGTCATTGGTGTGTGCAAGTATTAAAGAAAACATTGGTAAGCTACATACAGAAAAGGCTATTAAAAAAATATAAAACCATAATTTTGAAGATCCTAGCCCTTCTGGTAAATACATCGTGCCAACTGAAAAGATTGCAAAACAAGCAAAAATTGCAGCACCAAAAGTAGAATAAATTATTACCTTTCTTCTATCAAATTTATCAGAAATATATCCAACAGGATATTGCGAAACTGCACCTGAAATTGCTAACATAAAAGTAACTAAAGATATATCAAATATACTAAAATTCATTGCAGCTGCATAAACTGCCAATAAAGTAAACAATGCTGATTGAATTGTTCCATAAAGAACAGAACTTACCATCCCAAGAGGTGATGATGAGTATAATTCTTTTAAACTCATACTTTTAATTTTCTTAAAAGTTGGTGGCTTTCTTTTAGTTAACAAAATTGGCAGAAGTGCTAATGACATTAAAACAGATATTAAAATAAAAGGCTGAAAATTCTCAGGACTACTAAAATTTAGTAAAAACATTCCTGACCCCATAGATCCATATAAAATAATCATATAAATAGATAAAACTTTACCTCTATTTTTATTACTTGATCTATCGTTCAACCAACTCTCAGCAATAGTATATATTGAAACCATTGAGTATCCTGTAATTACTCTTAATATGAACCAAGTTAAGGGATTTACAAAAACTGAATGAATTAGTATTGCAAGTGAAGCCACAGATGCAAAAGCAGCAAATACTCTTATATGACCAACACCTGATATGACTGAGGGTACAGTTCTGGCACCTATAAAGTAACCAACAAAGTAGCCAGACATCATAAATCCAGTTGAGGCAAGGCTAAACTCTTCAATAACTGCTCTAACTCCTAATAAAGCATTTTGATAACCGTAGGCTAGCATGATAGCACCCATACCCAAAAATAATGCCCAAGAATTTTTAAATACTTTATTCATAAACTGGCAGCTTATTATTTCTGATTTGAGACTAAATCAAGAAATTATTATGACGAACTTATGACTTTTTTAATTTTAAGAAAGAGTGGGTAGCTATCGTTAATACAATTATAGCACCCCCCACGATTGTTTCGGGTGTAGGCTGTTCTTTAATAATGAGCCAGACCCAAATCGGACCTATTATAGTTTCTAACAAGAAAAATAAGTTTACCTCTGCTGCTGTTATAAACCTAGGTGCTATAGTAACAAGAACGAAGGGTATAGCCACACACATTACACTCATTAAAGGAACAATATAAATATCGTTATTATTCAGAGAATAATCTTTTACAAAAAGCATTGCAAAAAGAGCTATGATTAACTTTCCAGCCACTGCAGAGGGAACCAGGTTTAATTTTTTTGCTGATCTAATTATAACAGCACCCACTGCTAGACCCATGGCAGCAACAAATCCTAAAATATCACCAAAAAAATTTCCTAACTTAATTGAGTCGTAAAAAATATACAGTGCTGCAAAAAAAGTTATAAAAATTGCTACCCAGGTTTTTTTATCAGGATTTTCTTTAAGGAAAAATGACCCAAGAATGGCAGATAACATAGGTGCGGTAGCAATCATTATCAAAGTATTAGCAACATTTGTATTTTGAATTGATACAACAAAAGCAATGTTTGTAACTGAAAAGGTTAAAACGTAGGCGAAACCATAATAGCCATTTGATCTTAATAAATTAAAAAATTTTAGTCTGTAAATTAAAAGCATTCCAATAAAAACTAAAACAAACGGTATGATGCCTCTATAAAAAACCAAACTCCAAGTCTCAACATTAGATAGTCTAATAAATAAAGAGTCTGGGGTTATAAACATCACCGCCACAAAAGCCATCAAAGACCCTTTTTTTTGATCAGTTAAACTATTCATGCTTTAAGTTCTTTCCAAAAAGTTTTTGCTAGATTTTTACCTGATAGATCATAGTAAGTTTTTATTCCTGTGGGGGATGTAACGTTTATATCACCGTTAAGCTTTTGATCAATAAAGTCAATTCCAGCAAAAAAAATTTTTTCTTTTTTTAAATCTTTAGCAATTAAATTTGAAATTTGCTTTTCTACTTTAGTTAATTTTGTACTGATTACTTTCGCACCCTTGCTCATATTGCTTAAAAATGATCCTTTTTTTGGAATTCTTGAAATAACACCACACAATTTTCCGTTTATAATAAAAACTCTTTTGTCTCCTTTATTTATTTTTGAAAGAAATTTTTGACACATAATATGACCATTTTTTTTAATAAATCTTTTAACTAAATCTGATTTAAATCTGTTTAATAAATGAATATCATTTCCACTGTAACCATGAATAGGTTTTAAGATTACCTTTTTGTTTTTTTTAAAAAAAGCCTTAATTTCGTGAATGTTTTGAGTAAATATAGTGTTGGGCATATATCTTTGATACCTAGACGAGTATAACTTTTCAGAAATACTTCTAATTGATGTTGGATCATTTATTATTTTAACCTTTGTTTTTATCGAGTCTAAAATATAAGTTGTTGAAATATACTCAAGATTAAACGGTGGATTTTGACGAATAAGAATAAACTTACATTTTATAAGTTCAAGAGTCTTTTTTTTTAAAATTTTTAAGAATTTTTTTTTATTATAATTAATAGTTACGAAATATCCTTTAGCTACCACTTTTGAATTAATAATTGAAAGATTTTTTGGTTCGTAATAGAAAATTTTATATCTTTTACTTTGAATTTCATTAGCTAAAAAAATACTAGTATCTGTTTCAGCATTTAACTTGGAAGGACTATCTCCTTGAATAGCAACAATTTTATTTGTCATATAATTCATCTAAATTTTCATTTTTTGAAAATTTGCTAATCATATGATCTGCATTTGTTATCTTATTATCAATTACTTTTTGTAAGTGGTTTAAGAAGATTGTTTCGTTATTTCCTTTTTTATTTAAAATATCTCTATTTTCCAAACCTTTTCTAGACAAATTAAGTAGGATGCAAGACCAATAATATAGATCTTTACCCATTAATTGAGTGTTGAACCCTTTTTTTGGAGCTTCCAAATAAGCATTAATTATTTTGTCTTTATCCCATTTGGAAACTAATTCGTGAACTTCATCTAAATTTCCATAAAGCATACCTATGTTAAAAGCGGGTCCTGCACACAAACATTCCCAGCCACATGAGTCCATTGATCTTATCTCAATATATTTTTTAAGTCTATTTTCAGTAAAAATTGTACTCAAATGAGTTGCTAAATCTTCTTGCGTTGGAAGTCTATTATCAATTTCATCGATTTTTCCCTCCATAAAATCTTTAAAAATATATTTTCTACCAGAAATATATTGATCATTATGTTTTAAAAATAATATTGGAAAATTTATTACAAAATCTGCATACTTTTCAAAATTTAAACTTTCTAAAAATAATTTGGGTAATCCAGCTCTTGAGGTACTTTGCCAAACTTTAGATCTATAAGATAAATAGTTGCTATTTTTTTTTTCAAGAATAGAGGAATTAGCAAAAAGGGAGATTGCAATAGGAACTACAGAATTAACTATCTTAAACTTTTTAACAAAATCTTTCTCAGAATTAAAATCTATATTAAGTTGAGTTCCACATGTTCGATACATCATATCTAAACTTAACTCACCACCTAAAGGCATATCTTGTGTCATTATTTTATATCTTTGTTTTGGGTTATTAGGAATTTCATTTAATTTTGATATAGGATCAAATCCTGCGCTAACTATATTCATATTTAATTTTTTTGTTACTTGTTTGAGTTCAAATAAATAATTTTGTGACTCTGCGCATGCTTCATGCATATTATTTAACTTATCACCAGATAACTCAATTTGATTACCTGGCTCTAAAGTAATATTTCTTCCACCTTTATTTAAAGCGACAATATTTTCTTTCTCAAAAACAGGATTCCACCCAAATTCTATTAGAGCTGAAAACATTTCTTTGATCTTTAAATAGTCAATTCTTTTGTTGTTATTTTTATTGAATAAAAACTTTTCATGCTCCACACCAATCTTAAAATTGCTAGTATTTTTTATTCCAGACTTAAAATATTCAATAATTCCTTCTTTTTTTACAATCATTTTTTTTGAAAACAAAGTTTTTTTAAAGTGAAGAATATGGTTTTCTAGCAAATATTCTTTTTACCATTGGTGTAAATTCTTCTAAACTCATGCTTTTATATTCTGGATCAAACGAACATTGATCATATTTTTCACAAAAATTAATTGTATCTTGATAATACTTGTGATCCTTATATTTCTCTCTTTTAAATCTGTCAGCTCCAAGATGATGCGCATAATAATACATTTGGAATTCACCATGTTTTTCAATTATCCAATGAGTTTTTTCTGATACGTAAGGCTTTAATACTGATGCTGCATACTCTGAGTGGTTCAAAGGAGCTAATTCATCTCCAATATCATGCAGTAAACACGCAACAACCATCTCTTCACTTTCATTATTCCTAAAAGCCCTTGTAGCACTTTGCAAAGAATGCTCTAATCTTGTGATCTTGTAACCTTCTAAAGTTGTGGTCATTCTAGATAAAAAACTTAGTATTCTGTCAGCTGTCTCACCAACATATTCTTTTTCTAATTTATCTAGAAAAAGGTAATCCTCCTTAGAACCATTTTTCATTTCTGTAAAATTTACTTTTTTCATAGTTAATTATTAGACTTTGTACTCAATAAAGACAACTGTGTCACTTTATTATCACCTAGATCATCAATTAATTTTACAGGATAATCACCTGTAAAATAATGATCAGTTAATTGTGGGTACGTTGAATTTCTTTTTTCATAACCCATTGCTCTATACAAACCATCAACACTTAAGAATTTAAGAGATTTGGCATCTATATATTTGCAAATCTCTTCATTAGTTTTGTTAGCTGCTAAAAGCTCCTTTTTTGTGGGTGTATCAACACCATAAAAGTCTGGAAATCTTATTTCAGGGGAAGCAATTCTTACATGAACTTCTTTTGCCCCGAAGTCATATAACATTTTTACTATTTTATGTGAGGTCGTACCCCTTACTAAAGAGTCATCAACTAAAATAATCTTTTTATTTTTGATTGTAGATTTATTTGCATTTAACTTTAATCTAACGCCAAGACTTCTTATTTTTTGTGCTGGTTCAATAAAAGTTCTTCCAACATAATGATTTCTTATTAAACCGAGGTCAAAATTAATTTTTTCGTGCTGGCTGTAACCAATGGCTGCAGCATTCCCTGAGTCTGGAACAGGAACTACTAAATCAGCATCAACACTCGTTTCTTTTGCAAGCTCTACACCAAAATTTTTTCTATACTCATATGCACATTTTCCACTTAAAATACTATCTGGTCTTGAAAAATAAATATATTCAAAAACACACGGTCTTATTTTTTTTAATGGAAATGGTTTTAAACTAATAAGTTTTTTATTTTCAACATAAACAATTTCACCATTTTCTACGTCTCTGATATATTTAGCTCCTATAATATCTAATGCACAAGTTTCGGAGGCAAAAACATAAGAATCTTTAAGTTTTCCTATAACCAAAGGTCTTATTCCAAAAGGGTCTCTTACCCCGATAAGTAAATCTCTTGCTAACATTACAAGAGCATAACCTCCTTGTATTTGAAACAAAGCATCAATAATTTTATCTATAATTTTTCCTCTTTTTGATCTTGCAATTAATTGAACAATTGTTTCAGTATCAGATGTGGTATAAAAAATTGCTCCATCTTCCACTAATTTTTTTCTGAGTGTTATTGCATTTGTAAGATTACCATTATGAGCTACCCCTATTCCTCCAGTATTAGTGTCTGCGTAAAAAGGTTGAATATTTCTTAATGTTGTACCTCCTGTAGTGCTGTATCTATTATGGGCAATAGCAAAATTACCTGGTAGGGATTTTAAAACTTCTTCTTTATTAAAATTATCACCAACTAATCCAAATCTTTTTTCTGAATGATATTTTTTTCCATCAAAGGTTACTACTCCACAACCTTCTTGTCCTCTATGTTGTAAAGCATGTAAACCAAGTGTAGAAAGGGTTGATGCATCTTGGTTGTCACTTATACCAAAAACACCACATTCCTCTTTAAGTTTTGGATTAAAGTTCTTGAACTTTCTCTTTAGTATCTTGGTAATTTTTTTCATTCGGGAATTCTTTAATTAAATAATTGCTTCCCTTGAGAACATAAGGAAAGCTTATTGATTGGTCAAGGTTTATTGGCCACTTATTATGATTATATACGATGTCTATTGTTGCAAAAATACATACTGAAATAACATACGCTCTTAAAAATCCAAAAAAGAATCCGAATATTTTATCTAAAGTGCCAATTCCTGAATAGCTAACTGCTTTACTGATTCCTTTATTAATCATTAACACAACAAATAAAACAATTATAAAAATACTTAAACCAAGTACAATATCTAACACATATTCGTTATCCAAAATCCCCTCCACAAAAGGTTTGGCTTTTGGAAACAAGTAAAGAGCAACAACGTATGAAAACAACCACTTACTAGCTGACAAAATACTTAAAACAAAACCTTTAGTGGAACATTTGATTAAAGACAATATTGTTAGGGTCAGATAAATAAGGTCGAAAAATTGAAATTTATCAAAAAAATTAAAAAATTGATCAAACATTTAATTTTTTTCAAATGGCCGAATGTACAAAATTAGACTAGGTAATAAAGTGAGCACTAGTATCATTGCTAAAAACATTGCAATTCCAGTAAAAACTCCAAAATAAATTGTAGGTATGAAATTTGAAAGAACAAGTATTGAGAAACCAAAAATTATAGTAATTGACGTGTTTAATATTGCTACACCTACAGTAGAATGGCACAATTGTATCGAATCTTCGTAGCTTTTATTCTTTTCATATTCCTCTTTGAAACGATAGATATAGTGAATACTGTTATCAACAGCAATACCGATTGTAATCGCTGCAATAGTTATTGTCATCATATCAAGTGGAATGTCCAATACTCCTATTAATCCCAAAATTGAGAATGCAGCAATAAAATTTGGAATTACACCAATTAAAGAAATCTTCAAATTTCTAAATAATACTAAAAACATTGCCATTATTCCGCACATTACAAGGCCTAAAGTTAATATTTGAGATTTAAATAAACTTTGTAAAAGATTGTTAAATAAAATTAGAACACCACCTAATTTAAACTCATCTTTACTTAAACCAATTTCATTTTGCATGTCAAAATTAATCTTTTTAATTAATTCATCCCTTCTTAAATCCTTAGATGAATCCTTTATTCTCAAACTTATTCTTGC
Organism: uncultured Pelagibacteraceae bacterium; assembly: GCA_902582235.1. Lineage (GTDB taxonomy): Bacteria > Pseudomonadota > Alphaproteobacteria > Pelagibacterales > Pelagibacteraceae > Pelagibacter. Next base: position 146,229 of record CACHQX010000001.1, on the reverse strand, counting down.
TTCATCATCAATAATTGAAATGTAAGGGTCCACAATTTCATTTTTAACTGTTTTAGGAATTTTACTGTATAAGACCCCCATCTCTAAAGTCCCTAATTCTTTGTTATCATTTAATTTTGTAGCTACTTGAATGATCGATGAAAAAGACAGCACTTTTCCAACATGTTCCGTATTTTCTAAATAGTTATGTACTTTATTAATCTTATCAATTTTATCTTTTGTAAACCAATACTTGCTTTCATCACCACCTTCATCATCCCAGTCCTTAAACTCATCATCATCACCATCAGTTTCAAGATTTTTTTTGCCGGAAAATTTTAAAATAATTTCCAAAGGTGTAGTTCCACCAAGTTTTTCATCGATTAATTTCATACCCTGATAAATTTCAGTATCTTTACTGAAATAATTGATAAAACTGTTTTCAACTTTTAATTTTGATATTCCAAAAATACTAAAAACAATTAAAAAAATTGAAATAACAAATACTAGATTTGTTTTTTCTATTGAAAGTTTAGAAAGTGGATTAGTTAAAAAAGATAAAGATTTTTCATGAATGTTAATTTCTTTTGAATAAAAAATTCCTAGCAAAGCAGGAAGTAAAGTGAAAGTAATTAAAAATGAGGTCATCAATCCAAAAGTCATCATCCACCCAAAATCAATAATTGGTTTAATGCCACTAAAAATCAAAGATAGGAAAGCACAAATTGTTGTTAACACAGTGTAAAGTATAGGCCAAACCATCTTAGAAGTAGCAATTTTTAAAACTTCATAATTATCCAGGTCTGAATGAGCTTTAGCTAGCTGGATATATCTTGTGCTTATGTGAATGTTCATTGCCATTGTGAGTATTAACATCATAGCAATAAAATTTGATGATATGACTGTAACCTTCCAATTCATAAGACCTAAAAATCCAATCATTATAATCACAGCAAAAAAACAACTTGAGATAGGAATTGCAATCCAAAGAATTTTTCTAAAAACAAACCACAGGGTAATTATAATAAAAACAAAAACACCTATACCAAACACGATTATATCTTTCTTAATAAATGTCATCATGTCATCAGCAATCATAGGTATTCCTCCTAGATGAATTTTCCCAATATCTTTGAATGAGTTTATTACCTCTCTTATTTCTTTAATATTTTCGTGGTTTTCTGATTTAAGCTTATCCTTATATTCCTCAAATTCTTTTTCATTATCAAAAGCAGAAGACTCTAAAGCTTTCTTTCTTTTAAGATTAACTATAATACCTGTCGTTGTTGCATCTTCACTTATCACTAAGTTTTTAAAAACTGGACTATTTAAAATTTCACTAAATGCCCTATTTTTATCTATATTTTCATCCTTCAAAGTTCTAAAATTTTTAATACGATCCATAAGTGGCTCATCAGAACTTTCAAGTAAAGGCACATCTAATATCGTAACGACGCTATGAACCCAATCAAAGCTTTGAATTTTATATTTTAGGCTAAGAATATTGTTTATTGAACTTTCTGAGATTAAAGTTTCTTTAGGGGTGAAGGTAAGAACTAAAAAATCTTTAGATTTATATCTTTGATTAATTTCTTTCAAGTATTCTAAGTCAGGGTCTCCCTCTATAAGCAAAGTTTCAGAGGATGCATCTAGTCTAAAATCTTTAGTGTTGATTAAAAAAAAAGAGGTAATCAAAATCAATGCAATAAAGACTATACGTGGTTTTTTTAGAATTAAAGATTGATATAGATTTGAAAACATTACTAAATATATATCTTATATTTAATTATTTGTAGCATCATTAAATTTAGTAAACATTTCCTCAAATTCTAATGTGATTTTGCCGGTAGGACCATGTCTCTGTTTACTAATTATTAATTCTGCTAAATGCGAAATTTCATTCATTTTGGCTTGCCATTCTGCATGTTCGACTGTGGCTGGCCTAGGCTCTTTATTTTTTAGATAGTAACCCTCTCTGTAGACAAACATTACAACATCTGCATCTTGTTCTATAGATCCAGACTCTCTTAGGTCCGATAATATTGGTCTTTTGTCATCCCTAGTTTCAACTGCCCTAGATAATTGAGATAAAGCTAAAACAGGTACAGCGAGTTCTTTTGCTAGAGCTTTAAGCCCCTGTGTAATTTCAGAAATTTCTTGGACACGACCCTCTTTAAAATTTGTAGCCCTCATCAGTTGTATGTAGTCGATTACAACCATATCTAAACCATAAAGTCTTTTGATCCTTCTAGCCCTATTAGAGAGTGACGCAATAGAAATTGCGGGAGTTTCATCTATGTAAAGAGGCAACTCTGAAATATTTTTTGAGGTTTCTAAAAATTGTTCAAATTGTTCTTCAGATATTTTTCCCCTTCTTATATCATTTGATTTAATTCTGGATTGTTCAGCTAAAATTCTAGTTGATAATTGTTCAGATGACATTTCTAATGAAAAAAAAGCTATACAAGATTTTCTATTTGTTTTTTGTATGTTTGTTGCAGCATTAAAAGCAATATTAGTTGCTAAAGCGGTTTTACCCATTGCGGGTCTTCCAGCAATAATAACTAAATCAGATTTATGCAAACCACCCAGTCGATCATCTAAATCCCTTAATCCCGTAGGAACACCTACAATACCTTCTTCGTTTTTATACGCGTTAGAAGCCATATCAATCGTCTGCCTCACAGCTTCATCAAATTTAATTATATTTGAATTAAATGAACCTTTTTCTGCAAGATCATAAAGTATTTTTTCTGAGTTTTCTATTATAGAACTTCCATTTATGTTTATGTCATTTAATTTTGCAGTATCAATGATGTTTTCTGAAATTTTAATAAGTTCTCTTCTGACAAACATATCATAAATAATCTTTGAGTATTCTATAGCTTGCCTTGATGATGTTGAAAATTTCGTTATTTTAATTAAATACTCTGGAACATTTAAATCATCACTTTCATTTTCAAAATAATTCTTTAGAGTAATAGGGTTTGCCAATAAACCTTTGTAAATAAGATTTTGTATAGATCCAAATATTTTTTGGTGAAGTGGATCAAAAAAATTTTTATCTGAAATTATTCCAGTGATTTCATCAAAAATTTCATTTTGAGTTAAAATAGAACCTATTACTGATTGTTCTGCCTCAATGTTATTTGGAAGTTCCTTAAAGTTATTTTGAATAAGATTTAAACTTTTGCTCACGTGTGAATATTACAATTTAAATACCTAAAAAACAGTACAATTATAGTATGGGGAAAAAAATGTATAAATTAATTAATGTTATCCTTAGAAATAACTTTAATCTTTATTTCAGCTTGTACTTCAGAGTGAAGATTTATTTTTACTTTAAAGACACCCAAAGATTTAATTTCATTTAAAGGTTGTATAAGTGAGGGTTTAACCTCAATTTTATCAGATAAATTTATAATTTTAGATATTTCAGTAGGTTTAATTGATCCATAAAGGTCTTTATTTTCTGTGCTTAATTTTTTTACTTCATACACTTTGTTCTTTAAACTTTCATATATTAGTTTTGCCTCTTTTTTCTTGTCCTGATCTTTCTTGTTAAGTTCAGTCTTAATTTTTTCTACTTCTTTAATATTTTCCTTTGAAGCGTAAAGAGCTTTTTTATTTGAAATTAAATAGTTCCTTGCAAAACCTCTTTTAACATCAATTATTTCACCAATTGAACCTATTTTGGCTAAATTTTCTAATAATATTACTTTCATAATTTAAATTAACGCTAAATTTCTAGCTCGTTTAATTGATAAGGATAATTCCCTTTGCTTTTTTTTGGGAAACGTTGGTTATTCTTGAAGGAAGAATCTTTCCATTTTCTGATATGTATCTTTTTAATAATTTTATATTTTTGTAGTCTATCTTTGGAGCACCTTTAACTGACAAGGGGCAACTTTTTTTGAATTTATACTTGTTTGGTTGAAAAATACTTAGTTTTGAAAAACTGCTACTTTTTCCCTTTTTTGAGTTATTTTTTCTACTTTTCATCTATCTTTTTTTTACCTTTTTTAATTTCGTCAACTTCCTCTTTTCCAAAATAATTTTCTTTTAAATCAAACTTTTTAACTTTAATTGTTATAAAACGTAAAAGATTTTTATCAATTCTCTCATTCTTCTCTAACTCTTTAATTAGATCACCATTACCTTTAATTTTAAAATGAATATAATTACCCTTTTTATTTTTATTTATTAAATAAGATAGGTTTAACAAACCCCATTCTTGAGTTTGAACTAAATTACCTTTATTTTCCTCAATTAACTTGGAATATTTTTCTTTTAAATTTTTAATCTGCGAAGGACTAATGTCCTGCCTAGCTATGATTGTATGTTCGTATAAATTCATTACTAATTATATATAAAAAAAGTTGATATACTATTATAATACTTTTATTACAAGACAAAAAAAAAGAGTTAAAAAAGATGTTTTCTATAGTTTTTCCAGGGCAAGGATCACAAAAAATTGGAATGGTAAAGGAATTTTATGAAAAATATGATCTTGTAAAAAGATTATTTAAAGATGCAGATGCGATATTGAATGTTCCAATTACAAAAATAATATTTGAGGGTCCAGAAAACAAATTAAACTTGACCGAGAATACTCAACCGGCAATATTTCTAGCTAGTTATTGTATTTTTGAAACTATAAAAAAAGAGTTTGGATATGATTTTAAAAAATTTAAATATTTTGCAGGTCACTCTCTTGGTGAATACTCTGCTTTAGCTTGTGTAGGTTCTATAAATTTTGAAGACACTCTCAAAATCCTACAGAAAAGAGGTAAGTTCATGCAAGAAGCCGTCCCGAGTGGGGAAGGAGCGATGTTGGTTGTTTTGGGAATGGCTTCAAAAGAATTAGATAAAATTTTAGAAATGAACAACAAAAAGTATGAATGTTTTATTGCAAACGACAATTCCAATCTTCAAGTGGTTGTTAGTGGTCTTAAAAAAGACATTAATTTATTGTCAGATGATTTGACTAATAAAAAAGTTAAAAACTTAAAATTAAGTGTAAGTGCTCCTTTTCATTGCAAATATATGAAAGCAGCATCTGAAAAAATGACTAATTATATTAATGATCTAAATATGAGTGAGTTAGAAAAGCCAATAATATCAAATGTAACAGCCAATGAGACTAGTTCATCAAAAGAAATAAAATCACTATTAATATCACAAATTGAAAAAAAGGTTCGCTGGTTAGAGAGCGTCGAATATATGATAAATAATGGAGTTAAAAATTTTGTAGAAATTGGCCCAGGAAAAGTGCTATCTGGTTTAATAAAAAGAATTAATAAAAATGTAAATGTTAATTCAATAAATAGTGAAGAAGATATTAAGTTATTAATAAATGATTAGTTTAAAAAATAAAAAAGCAGTCATCACTGGTGCAACAGGTGGTATAGGATACTCAATTTTAGAAAAGTTTCATTCGGCAGGTGCAACCGTTTTGGGCTCAGGCACAAATGAAGAAAAATTAAGCAAACTTAAGAGTGATTTTAATGGAATGATATTAAAAAAATTCGATATATCAAAACACGATGAAATCGAAAAATTTGTTGAAACTGTTTGCAATGAACTAAAGGGTTGTCCAGATATACTAATTAACAATGCAGGTGTAACGAAAGATAATTTATCCTTAAGAATGTCACAAGCTGAATGGCAACAAGTAATAGATATTAATCTTACCTCCACTTTTTTATTATGTAAGTTTTTTTTAAAAAAGATGATCAAAAATAAATCTGGTAAAATAATCAACATTACTTCTGTTGTTGGTCATACTGGAAATGTAGGTCAAGCAAATTACGCCGCTTCCAAATCTGGTATCATTGGTATGAGCAAAAGTTTGGCACTAGAATATGCTAAAAAAAATATTAATATAAATTGTATATCACCTGGATTTATCAAAACAAACATGACTGAAAAAATTGACCCAAAATTTAAGGAATTGATACTTGCAAAAATACCATCAAATAGATTGGGAGAACCATCAGATGTAGCTAATGTTGCTGCTTTTTTATCATCAGAAATGTCAAATTATATCACTGGAGAAACGATTCATGTTAATGGAGGCATGTATTTGGGTTGACAAAAGTTCTTTTTTATTTATTAAGAAAAAATCAAACAAAGGATCAAAATGGCAGAAGATATATCAAGTAAAGTAAAAAAAATTGTTGCAGATCACCTTGGCATAGATGAAGCGAAAGTTACTGACGAAGCTAGTTTCATTGATGATTTGGGTGCAGATAGCTTAGATACTGTTGAATTAGTTATGGCTTTTGAGGAGGAATTTGGATCAGAAATTTCAGATAGTGAAGCTGAAAAAATTCTTACAGTAGGTGATGCAATTAAATTTATTGAAAACAAAAGCAATTAATTCTTAATGTCCCCAATGAGTGAAGGGATAATGGTAATTCTTTCATCTCCGTCAGGAGCAGGGAAAACAACCTTAGTTAAACTTTTGTCAGAAAGAAAAGGCTTCGTTACATCAATATCACATACAACAAGAACACCAAGATCCAACGAGGTGGATGGAAAAGACTATTATTTCGTGAATAATGAAAAGTTTGAAGAGATGATTAAAAATAATGAATTTTTAGAATATGCAAAAGTTTTTAAGAACTTTTATGGGACAACAAAATTAAATATATTTAATGAACTGAGTAAAGGAAATAATGTTATCTTTGACATTGACTGGCAAGGAACTAATCAAATCATATCTAAAAAATTAAAAAATAAATTATTGACTTTTTTTATTTTACCACCAAGCAGGGAAGAGCTTTTCAAGAGACTTTCGAATAGAGACATGAAAGATAAACTTATAGCAGAGGAAAGAATGAAACAGTTTGACAGAGATGTTTTGCACTGGAAGGACTATAACTATGTGATAATAAATAATGATCTTGAAATTTGTTATAGACAGATATCAGAGTATATAGATTGTGAAATAAGTAACAAAAAAAGCGATTATAAGATAGACTCAATTAGAAAACATATTAAAAAATTAACCTCTTAAATTTTCATATTCATTTACAATCTTTAAATATTTATCAACATTGAGATTTTGTGGTCTATCTGAAGGATCAATATTAAATTTTTTATAATCAAATTTTAAGTTTTTAAATAAAATATTGATAGGTTTTTTTATCATTTTTCTTCTTTGGCTAAAAAAAACCTTAGTTATCTTTTCCAAATTTTTTGGGTCTTCTATCTTATGTATTTTCTTTTTTGGAGTGAATTCTAAAACTGTGCTATGAACCTTTGGCTTTGGAAAAAAACTATTTGGCTTAACGTCAGTTACTTTTCTAATATTAAATTTCCATTTGGATAAAATTGTGATTCTGCTGTAATTTTTAGAATTTACATCAGCTATAATTCTTTCAGCAACTTCCTTTTGAAACATCAATATCATTTTCGATACACTGAGCTTATTATTAAGACACCAAGTTGATAAAATTTTAGTTGAAATATTGTAAGGAAGATTTCCCAAAATTAGAAACTTTTTTCTTGAGTAAAATTCAACTGGTAATCTTAAAATGTCCTCAGTAATAATATTAATTTTATTTAAGAATTTTTCCTCAAGAATACTTGCAAGATTTTTGTCTTTTTCTATTACATCAATTTTTTTTGGATTTTGAGAAATTATTAATTCTGTTAAATTACCTGTTCCGGGTCCAACTTCAAGTATCTCGTCATTAGAACCAATATTTGATGCATTAATAATTTTTTCAATTATATTTTTATCGTGTAAAAAATTCTGCCCTAAACTTTTTTTAGGCTTTAATCGCATATTTATTCAAGAAACTGAAAGCCTGTATCAGACTTTTTGGATTTGATTTATTTAATCCAAACATTTTATAATTTGGCCCATGATCTGGTGTAATTCTTATAAAAGGTAAACCGATTGTGATATTAATAGCATTGAAACCAAAAATTGTTTTCATTGGTCCAAGCACTTGATCATGATACATTCCAACAATAATATTAAATTTTTTTCTATTTTCTTTTAAAAAAACTGTATCTGCAGAAAGGGGACCTAAGATTCTTAATTTCTTTTTTTTTAAAATTTTAATAGCTGGCAAAATCTCTGTTTTTTCAATATTTTTACCTTTAAATGTTTCACAATGGGGGTTAAGACCTGTAACAGCTATCCTTGGTTTAAAACCTAAAAATTTTTTATAAAAATTGTTAATACTATTTATCTTACTAATAATCATTTTTTTTTTTATTTTTTGAGCAACCTTATTTATTGGAATATGTGTAGTCATTGGACTCACACTAAGATCTTTATTAAAAAGAAACATAGCTTCATTATGTGATCTAGTTTTAAAAGCCAAAAATTCTGTAATGCCATTATATTTTCCTTTAAGAAAAGTAGTTTTGGAAATAGGACCATTAATCAAAGCTAATGAGTCACCTTTTTTAAGCAAATTTAAAGCAATTTTAAAAGATTTTTCAATATATGAATTTTTTTTTGCCAAAGAAAAATTTTTTAAGTCGATTGGAATATCAATATTATAAATATTTTTTTTACTTAAATTTTCTGGATTATCAAAATTTTGAAGATTTACTTTTACCTTTAGTTTCTTAAGATCTTTTTTAAATACTTTTTTTGAACCAATTATTATAATTGGAAATTTTACATTTTTAAAAATTCTATTTTTAAGAGTTTTGATTAGTATCTCATTAAAAGTACTTTTTGGATCACCGCATACAATTATTACAGATTTATTTTTCATTTATTTCGGCATTATTAAAAATTCTTTTATAATATAAAGTAGAAAATCTCGTGAACTGCCTCTCTTTTTCAAACTCTATCATCTTTTTTAATTGAGTATCTCTATCGATTTTAATATTTTCACTTTTAATATCTTCTAATTTTAGTATCAAAAAACCTCCACTAGCAACAATTGGTTTAGTGAAATCTCCTATATTTAAATCATTGAGCTTATCTTTTATTTCTTCAGAAAGCTGGTTTTTGTAAATCCAACCTAAGCTTCCTCCACTTTTTTTACTATCAGATAAACTGTAAATTCTTGCTGTTTCTCCAAATCCTATTTCGTTTATACTTTTTTCAATTTCTTCATATTTAGATTTAAGTTCTTTTTTTTCATTAATCGTAAAAACTATTTCTGAAAGCAAAAGATTATCTACTTTTTTTTCATCAAATTTTTCAATCTCTTTATTCATTGCATTTTGATCAATTTCTATTTCATTTTCATAAATGTTTACAATTAAATTATTCCACGCGATCTCTATTGAAATTTTTTCTTTCACCCTTTCGATATCTACATTATTTTGTAACAGATAACTTTCAAACTCACTTAAACTAGAAATACCAATGCTAGAATATATATCTTCAATTACTTTGGAAAGTATTGTCTTATTAGAAACAATTTTAAATCTTTTTTCTATTTCAATTTTTTTAATTCTTTCATTTATGAGAGAGTCTTTTGCGTATTCTGATATACGGTTCTTATCTAATTTTTTAAGGTTGGGATTTAAGGATATTAAATATCTTTTTTCGAAATCAACATCTAAGTTAGTTATTACCTCCTCATTTACTTTAGCCACTATAAAAATCTCAGATTGAGCACTCTTCAGCGCAACCATATTTAGAATCAAGATAATATAAATTTTTAATATAAGTTGTCTCATTTCTATCTGGCGCTTGGAGTATTTACTGTTGCTAAAGGAACTATAGAGATTGAGAAAAATATTTCTTCGGTTGGTTTCAATTCATTATCTGAATAATAATCTTTGTTATATTGTATTGAGGCAGTCAAACAGTCATTCTTATACTCATATATTAAATTATAAAATTCAGTAAAATCTGTTTTTTTATTTCTTCTAGTTCTATACTTAAGTGAATTTGCATCATTAAAATTATAAGCTGTTTCATTAGATAAGTAACTTTCACTTCCGACTTCATCATCCTCTTGAAGAAATTCAAAAGATGTTACAAATTTATTAACTGAAATGTCCGTTTTAAGTAAGTTATAATTTGAAGACTGGAAATCACTATCCATAGAAAAGTTATAATCGAATTTAAGATTTTTGTTAGGCTCAAATATTAAAGAACCAATAAAATCAGATCCTTTGTTATTTAATGTTGATTTACTTGGTAGATTTATTTCTTCATTATCTCTTAAAACTGTTGCTAAACCTCCTTTTATAAAATCATTTCCTGACTCTTTATCTTTTAAACTATATTCTCCACCAAAAGTTAAAGATTGACCTCCCTCAACAGTATCATTTAAACTTAACCTATTTTGGGTAAATATATTATTTATATCAATTTTTCTGTCTAAGTTTTTTAAGTCTTTATTGGCATTGGGACTATACATCAAAGATCCTTTTGCAGTAAAAAAATTATCGAAAAATTTCCCCTCTTTCTTCAATGGAAGGGATATATCATAAAGTAGAGAACCGTAATTTTCAGAACTAAAATCGTTTTTATAATTTGATGAATTATCACCTTCTGAAGTTACATTTTTTAAAAGCAGGTTAAATTTATTTATGAATCCCGAAGGTGTAATTTTTGGATTTGATGAAAATTTCAAATCATTTATTAAAACTTTTTCAAAAATATTAGTATCATAATTTTTATAATTACCTTTTGAAATTATTTCATAAGTACCATTATAATTGGAGGGAAATCTTTTTGAAAACTCATAGCTCGGAAAAATATATTCATAAGAATCACTTGATCTGTCTTTTGTTAAATCCTCATAAGATTCAATTTTTGTCTCTAGGTTCATATCTCTGCTATTCCCTCTAAAAATTAAAAAAGATCTTAACAAAGATTGATTATTATTAATTGAAGATTCTATGTCATGGGTTTTTAAATAATTATTATCGGAAGTTGCCTCTAAATTTAATTCAATTTCACTTATATCGAATGTATTAATGTTAAGTTTAGTTATAGAGTTTGAGAAAAAATGTGTTTTGGATGTTGAATTTTTTTCTTTTAAGCTAAAATCAACAATGTGTTTTGAATTTTTATTTACTTGCCTATATTCATTTTGAAATAGTGCCTCATTTTCCGAAAAAACTCTTGAAGCAAATGTAAGGTCTTTATTATCACCTAAAACTTTATAATAAGGTAGTTTAAATGAAAGTCCTAAACTTGAAGAGTCTATAATTTGGGGCATCAAAAAACCTGATTGTCTTTTTACAGTCGGATCTGGATGAAAAAATTTAGGAAAGTAAATTACTGGTGTATCATATATTTCAAGCCAAGCATCTTTATAATTGATAACCTTTTTTTCCTTATCGTGACTAATTTCTCCAGCTTTAATTTGCCAAGGAGGGCAATCATCATTTTTTTTGCACGTTGTAAAAACACCCTTTTTAATAATTGATTTTTTCCCATCACTAAAAAAATAATTTCCTTTAAGTCTAGGATCATTTAGTGGGTTTCCAAAAATACTTTTGTTGAAATCAATATTAACATTATCAGCTATTAATTTATTTTTTGAAAAGTCTAAAATTGCACTGTCAAAATTATAAAAATTCTTTTCAAGATCCAACAATTTTACCTTCTTACCTTTTATCAATTTATCTTTTGCACTGTAATTCAGTTTTTCAAACTCTATTTCATTTCCTAAATTATCTTTTATTCTAGATATATTATTAATTATAATTTCTTCAGAATTTTTTAAGTAAATTATCTCTTTTGTATTCAGAGTATAATTATTCTCAAAATTTAACCTAACGTTTCCAGAGGAAACAATTTTCTCTAAATTTTTGTCGTAGTAAATATTATCGCTATTAATTCTAATATTTTCTATCTGGTTGTTAATGACTATATTTCCACTAGCATTAAGAATTTTGTTTTCCTTATTATATCTCATTTGATCTGCATCAATAACTATCTCATTACCTGAAAAAATTTTGACACCATCTTTTGCAATAACTATTTTATCTTTATCAATTATTTCAATTGACGTTGCCTCAAATTTTAATTCCTCTGAATAAACACTTAAAGAATTGATAAAAAATAATAAAAAAAATGAAAATTTTGTAATAAAATTATTTTTCATTAATCCCGACCAAATTAATTATTGACACTATACTAATCATTAAAAGCGGTATCCAAATGGATACTATTACTGGAACTTGTTCATTTTTTCCAAGTTCCTCAAAGAAGAAGCTTAAATAATAAATTATGACAGAAATAAGTATCCCAAATATTAGGTGGAATATTTTTGTCCTATTTTGCTTAATATTCATCATAATTGTAGAAGAAAGAATAGTCATCAACATTAAGTAAAACGGAAATGAAAAAATTTTTTGAATTGCAGAGTCTATCTCGATAGAAGAGTAATTTATATCTTCATATTTGTTTTTTAAGTCATTTAATTCAAAAATTGAAAGAGAGGTCAAATTGGAGAATAAAGAATTGATATCTTGAAAGTTTATATTAGTACTCAATTGAAAATCATTTACTCTTTGATTTGACACTTGCTCATTATTTAATAAAACTCCCTTTGATTTCCATATTTTATTACCTATATCAATTTTATCAGAATATATATTTTGTATAAAATTAAAATCTTCATCAAACTGAACTATGTCCACTTTGTTTAAAATGTTTCCTTTTAAATTCTCTGCATTTATAATACTTGTTATTCCATCTTTCGCATCTTTAATCCAAATTCCATTTTCAGTAATTACAGCTAAATATTTATTATCCTTTGCATATGAATTTTTTATATTTAAATAAGAATGTTTAAGATTAGATGATAAATTGTAAAAAATTGTAACTATAACTACACCTACTAAAAAACTTAAAATAGCTAATAATTTAATAATTTTTAAATTGCTTAAACCAAAATTTTTAAATGAAATATTTTCATTTTGCTCAATTAGTTTTATGAAAAAAAACTGAGTTGAAATTAAAAATATAAATGGGAAGATTTCAAATAAGATTGAAGGAATATTCAAAAAGGTCAAGAATATTGGTAATCCGATTGTAACCTCTAAATCTTTAAAAAAATTAATTTCTTCAAAAATATTTAATATGAAAGCCAACGAAAAAAAAATGAAAACAGTTTTAAAAAATGTTAATAAAAATTGCTTGCTTATATAATTTTGATAAACTTTTAATATCATTTCGAAGAAGTTAAAGATTGCTTGTAAAATAAAACGTAAAATATCATTGAGATTAAAATTGGAATAATCATCAATAAAAGACTTTTGTTAAAATTATAAGAAAAAAATTTTGTCAATATTTCTGAAAAAGCAATTAATATAACCCCTGTAACAAAAATTGTTATTTTATATCTTGAATATCCAATTGAATTTTTTGATTTCATTAAAAGTAAAGCAGAGACGATTGCCAAAAGTGGAATATATAGGGGTTTAAATATTCTACTGAAAACTTCTTGTGAAATACTATTTAATTGTTTTGTTTCATGAGAACATTGAAACCCAAATTCATTATTATCACCAAGCATTATTTGAGTTCTTTGATCCTTAGGTTGAAATATACATTTTGCTAAAATGAAGATACTTACTTCTTGCAGTTTGGGATATTTAGTAGTTTTTGAACTGTAATCAGATAAATTAAGCTGTGTTTTATTAAAGTTTATAACAGTCGTTTTACCTTTATTGATATTTAAAATTTTTCCTTCATTTAAAATTAAAAAATTTTGATTATTTAGCTGAGAAAAAAATCCGGTTTTTGCATATATAATCCTAGAGTCATTATTATTATATGTGTCTTTAATAACTATGTTTTCAAATTGACCCAAATCATTTTTTTTATCAACATATATTGTTAGTTTTTCCACTGTATCCATAAATTTTTTTGGTTTCACAAGAGAAGGTAAAAAATCAACATTTGATTGCCTTATAAAAGATCTCGCCTTATCTTGGGTAAATGGAACTAAAAAGACATTCATTATTGATTGTAAAATTAAAAAAATTAAAGAGTATTTGATAATTATATTTAAAAATTCGCTTTTTTTTATTCCATTAGACCAAAATATAAGGGTTTGATTTTGATCTTCATATTTTACAAGTGTAAAAAAAATAGCCAGGAAAAACATAAATGGTAAAATTTCATTAATGATTTTTGGTAAAGATAATAAAGTATATAGAAAATAAATTTTAAAACCGTGACCGTCCTCAGTCACGAAACCTAAATAGTTTACAGCTTGAATTACCCAAACAATAAGTGCGACAGAACTACAAGAAAGTAAAAAAAATATTGTTGTTTCCCGTAAAAAGTTTTTAAAAATAATTTTTTTCATTGAAATTCCTTAAAATAAACATATACACGTTTTGGTAGAAAAATGAATAAAAAATTATGATTATAAAAGACACCTTTTTAAAATTTACAAAAATCTCAAAGCTTTCTGGATGTATTGCCTTTTTTGCCAACGAAAAGTCAGAAATCGCTCATTTAAAAAAGTATCTGAGTTCTGCTGACTATAAAAACCTAAATGTACTTTTAAAAAATAAGAATAAAAAAAAAGGTTTATTATCTTTCGATCTTAACCCCAATCAAAAAATAATTCTCATTCCTTCTAAAAAAAATCAGAAACCGAATGAAACAGAAAAAAGTGGAGCTAAGCTCACTGATTTTTTAATTAGTGAGGGTGCAAAGCTTATTCACATTGTTTCAGACTCAATATCTGTAAATTTAAAACCAGATGCCATTTACGAATTTTTACACGGTATGAGATTAAAGTCATATTCTTTTGACAGATATAAATCAAAAAAAGAGTCTGATACCCTAAAAGTAAACATAGCTTCGTCGAAAAAATTTAATAAGAAAATTTATGACAAATATAAAGCAATCGAATTAGGAGTAAACTACACAAAAGATTTAGTGTCGGAACCTGGAAATATATTGCACCCAGATGAATATGCTAAAAGGCTAACTCAATTGAAAAAAATTGGTCTTAAAGTTTCTGTTTATAATGAAAAGCAATTAAAAAAAATGGGTTGCAACGCATTGGTTGGTGTTGGACAAGGAAGCATTAGAGGCTCGTATTTAGTAACTCTTGAATGGAGAGGAACTAAATCAAATTCAAAACCATTAGCTTTTGTAGGTAAAGGGGTTTGTTTTGATACTGGAGGTATATCTTTAAAACCCGCAAGGTTTATGGAAGATATGACTTATGACATGGCTGGTTCAGCTGTTGTAGTGGGTCTAATGAAAAATTTAGCATTAAGAAAATCAAAAGTTAACGCCGTTGGTGTTGTAGGATTAGTAGAAAATATGCCAGGAGGAAATGCACAAAGGCCTGGAGACATTGTTAAATCATTTAGCGGAAAAACAATCGAAGTATTAAATACTGATGCAGAGGGAAGACTAGTTTTAGCAGATGCAATAACTTTTACAGAAAAAAAATTTAAACCAAATTTGATTGTAGACTTAGCGACACTAACTGGCGCTATTGTAGTTGCATTGGGATCTGAGTATGCTGGATTGTTTTCTAATAACGACAATTTATCAAAGCAAATTCATGAAGCTGGTGAAAAAGTTGAGGAAAAAGCGTGGAGACTTCCATTACACTCTAATTACGATAAACTTATGAATTCCAAAAATGCAGATATGCAGAATATAAATTATGTTGGTGGAGCAGGGTCGACTACTGCAGCCCAATTTTTGCAAAGATTTATTTTAAACAAAACACCTTGGGCTCATTTAGATATTGCAGGTATGGCCTTTTCAAAATATGCCGGAGCTCTTAATTCAAGTGGTGCTACAGGTTATGGGGTTAGACTGTTGAACAAGTTTATCGAAGATAATTATGAGTAAAGTTGAACAAACTCTTTCGTTGATTAAACCTGATGCAGTAGAGCGAAATTTAGAAGAGGAAATAAAACAATTTTTCATTAAATCTGGCTTTACAATTGCTAAACAAAAAAAGGTTAAATTAGAAAAAAAAGATGCTGAGATTTTCTACAAAGTACATGAAACAAAACCTTTTTATAATGATCTTTGTAATTATCTTTCTTCTGGACCTATTGTTGCAATGATACTTGAAAAAGTTGACGCAGTTTCCGAAAACCGAAAAGTTATGGGAGCAACTGATCCCACTAAAGCAGAAGAGGGAACAATAAGAAAAAAATATGGGTTATCCATTGATAAAAATTCAGTTCATGGTTCTGACAGTATTGAAAACGCTAATAAAGAAATTAATTTCTTTTTTAAGACCTAATTATTTTTTCTAAAACTAGAGGATAAAGTTTATTCTCTTCCTTTAGTACTCTTTTCTCCAGTTTTTTTATAGTATCTTTTTTTAAGATCTTAACCTTTTTTTTTGCAATGATCTCACCGGAGTCCAATTTTTTACTTACATAATGTATTGTACATCCTGAAAATTTTTCTTTAGCTTTTAAAGCTCTATGGTGTGTGTTAAGCCCTTTGTACTTAGGTAATAAAGATGGATGAATATTAATTATTTTATTCTTAAAAAAATTAAGGAAATATGGACTTAAAATTTTCATAAACCCCGCTAAACAAATAAACTGTATATTTTTATTAATGAGGATTTTTGCTAGTTTTTTTTGTTCATCTTTTAAAAATTTTTGAGAAATAATTTTTGTTAAAATTTTATTTTTTTTTGCAATTTTTAATCCAACAGCATTTTTTTTGTTGCTGACAACAAATCTAATTCTATAATTACAATTTTTGTTATTTGATCTTAAAATTAATGCTTTGAGATTTGTTCCTCTTCCCGAGATAAACACCGCAATATTAGTTTTTTCCTTGATCACATTACCAACGTATATGGCTAGTATATTTTACTCTACTTTTATTTTTAATAACTTCTCCAATAATATAGGGGCGGTATTCTTTCGAAAAAAACTTTAAAGTTTTATGAAAATTATTTCTTTTAATGATCAAACAAAAACCTACCCCACAGTTAAAGGTTTTTAGCATTTCTTTTTGAGAAACACCGTTTTTGTTTATCCAACTAAAAATTTTATGTGTTTTTATTTTGTCCAAATCTATTCTTGCACAAAGATTTTTTGGTATTACTCTCTCAATATTATCACCAATACCTCCACCTGTTATATTCGCACATCCATTGATCAATTTCCTGTCGACTAAATTCATAATTTCTTTCACATAAATTTTTGTGGGTTTTAATACTTCATTTCGTAAAAATTTATTTTTTTTAAAATTAATTTTTCTTTTTTTTAAAACTTCTCTTAATAAGGAATATCCATTGGAATGTAATCCATTGGAAGGTACTGCTAAAATTAAATTATTTTCTTTTATACTTTCCTTTTTCAAAAGATTATTCTTACTTACAATCCCTACAGAAAATCCCGCTAAATCAAATTTATTTTTAGAATAAGTTCCTGGCATTTCAGCTGTTTCTCCTCCTACTAATTGACAGTCACTTATTTTACAACCGTGATGTATTCCTTTAATAATATTTTTTAATTTTGTTAAATTAATTTTATCAATTGAAATGTAATCTAAAAAAAAAAGTGGTTTTGCCCCAAGCACCAAAATATCATTTACGCACATTGCAACTAAATCTATTCCAATTGTATCAAACTTTTTCAAAATATTTGCTATTTCAAGTTTAGTTCCGACACCATCAGTACTACTTACTAATAGAGGATTCTTAAACTTTTTTGGAATTTCATTAATTGAACCAAAACTGCCTATATTCTTAAATTTATTTTTAGAATTTCCTTTTTTAGTTAATTTAGATATATATTTAATGAAATGATTAGAAGCATTTATGTTTACTCCGCTTTTTTGATATGTAAATTTATATTTTTTCATATTTAAAAATGTTTTTAAAAAAAAATTTTTTGAAGTCTTCATCTTATATAGTTTTTACTATATTTGTAGTTTTTTTTATTTGTTTTATTCACACTTATACTTTTAGTAAAATTTTCAAAATTCAAGACATAGAAATTGAGGAGCCTTTTAATTCTAATTTTAATAAAGAAAAAGTTATTAATAAAGCATTTGGTGAAGCTTTTGATATTCTTTTGAACAGCCTAATAACCTCTAATGATAAAAATAGAATTAAAAATACACAATTAAAAGATATCAAATATCTTATAGATTCTTTCACTATTAATAATGAGCAGTTCCTAAATAAAAATTATCAGGCAAATTTCGAGGTAAATTTTGATAAGCCTAAAATTTTAAGTTTTTTTGAAAAGAAAAATATATTTCCATCAATGTATAAAAAAAAAGAATTTCTGACTTTACTTATACTTATAGACAATGACGAAGACAAAGTTTTTTTATTTGATAGAAATCCCTTCTATACAAAATGGAATGATGATACAAAAAATTTTTCCCAAATAAATTACGTGTTACATGAAGAAGATATTCTCGACCTAAAGTTTATTAACGAAAATAAGGATATTATTGAAAATTTTAAATTTGATCAAATTGTAAAAAAATATGATACAGAGGATTACATAGTCGCAATATATTTTAAGAACAAGAATAATCTAAGAGTGCTTTCAAAAATGTTTTATGAAGGCAAAGTAAAAATTTCAAATCAAACTTATAAAAAAGTTGATATTTCGGATGATTTACAACTATTAAATATTATAGAAAAAACCAAGATTTTTTTTGAGGATATTTGGAAACAAAATAACCAAATTAATACTTCAATAAAACTTCCAATAAATATTTCAATTAATTCAAAAAAAGTTAAACAAATTCAATTAATTGAAAATTATTTAGCACAGCTTGATTTGGTTTCAAACTTTTATGTTACAAGTTTAAATAATAATTATACGATTTATAAAATAATTTTTAATGGTAATCCAAATCAATTTTTAACCTTAATGAAAGAGAAAGATATCGACATCGATACAAATCAAGAAATATGGAAAGTAAGATAAGAGACTTAAGACAAGAAATATTCAAGTTTGAGCAATTATCAAATTTTGATAAAAACGATTTTTTCGTGAGTGAATGTAATTATTTTGCATTTAATTTGATTAAAAGCTGGCCTAATTGGGAAAAAAAAATATTAAATATTTATGGTGAACGGAAATCAGGCAAGTCTCATTTATCAGAAATTTTTTTAGAAAATGAAAAAGGTATCAAATTTAAATTTAAAGACTTGAATGAGAAAATATTCGATAAAATTAAAAGATATCAAAATATTGTGATTGAAGATTTTAATGAAAAATGTGATGAGAAAACAACTTATTCTTTAATTGATATGATTGAAAAAGATAATAAGTATTTATTAATAACATCTGTGAAAGCTGTAAATGAGATGGAGACAAAACTTAAAGATTTAAATTCAAGATTTAAGAATATTCTTACAGCCAAAATTGATAAACCAGATGATGAACTAATTTACGCTCTTATAGTTAAAAATTTTTCAGATAGCCAAATAATTTTAGATAAAAAACTAATAAATTTTATCTGTAAAAGAATTGCTAGATCTTATGATAAAATATCGGAATTTATATGTACAATTGATGAAATTAGTTTAAAAAAAAAAAAACCTATTAATTTAAAAATAATTAAAGAAATTTTAGGAGTATCAAATTGAAAAAATTTAGAACACATACTTGTGGTGAACTCACAAAAAAATTTACTAAAAAAGATGTAACGTTATCTGGCTGGATAAATAAAAAAAGAGATCATGGAAATCTCCTTTTTATCGATCTAAGGGATCATTATGGGATAACACAATGTGTAATTGATAAAGAAAATAAATTTTTTAAAGAATTGGAAAAGCTTCAACTTGAAACAGTTATAAAAATAAACGGAAAAGTTATAGAAAGAAGCAAAGAGACAATTAATAAAGACCTTTTAACAGGGGATATTGAAGTTGCTATTGAAAAATTCGAAATTATCGGAAAAACAAAAGAGTTGCCTCTCCCAGTTTTTAGTGACCAAGAATATTCTGAGGAGATAAGACTTAAGTATAGATTTTTAGATTTAAGAAGAAAACAAATTCATAATAATATTATCTTAAGATCAAAAGTAATTTCCTTTATTAGAAAAGAAATGGAGAAGATGGGTTTTTTAGAGTTTCAAACTCCCATATTAACTTCGTCAAGTCCTGAGGGAGCAAGAGACTTTCTTGTTCCGAGTAGATTAAATCCTGGAAAATTTTATGCTTTGCCCCAAGCACCGCAACAATTTAAACAACTAATTATGATTTCAGGATTTGATAAATACTTTCAAATCGCACCTTGCTTCAGAGACGAAGATGCAAGAGCAGATAGAAGTCCTGGTGAATTTTACCAACTAGATATAGAGATGTCATTTGTTGAACAAGAAGATGTTTTTTCAGTAATTGAAAATCTGTTTCTAAAATTGTTTAAGGAATTTTCGAATAAAAAACTAGCAAGTGAAAAGTTTCCTAGAATAAAATATTTAGAAGCAATTGAAAAATATGGAACAGATAAACCTGATCTTAGAAATCCACTAATTATCTCGAATATTACAGAAATTTTTACCAGAGATGACGTTAAATTTGATATTTTTAAAAAAGAAGTTTCAAAAGGAAAAGTTGTAAAAGCAATCATTACAAAGGATACCAAAGAAAAACAAAGAAGTTTTTTTGATAATATTGATAATTGGGCCAAGAAAGAAGGCTCAGGTGGTTTAGCATATTTCACCTTTATAGAAGAAAATAACAAAATTGTGGGCAAAGGTCCTGTTGGAAAATTTTTTTCTTCAGAAGCTTGTGAAAAAATTTTGAAATTAACTAATTCAAAAATTGGTGACAGTATTTTTATGTCATGTGGACAAAACAAAGATGTTGAAAAAATTCTTTCTTTAGCAAGAAATAAAATTGCTGAGGATTTAAATTTAATATCTAATGATATATTTTCATTTTGTTGGATAATTGATTATCCTATGTATGAATTAGACGAAAAGACAAAAAAAATTAAATTTAGTCATAATCCTTTTTCAATGCCTCAAGGGGATATTAAAGATATTGATTTTTCCAAACCATTAGAAATGAAAGCATACCAATATGATATTGTTTGCAATGGAATAGAGTTATCTTCTGGCGCCATTAGAAATCATATTCCAGAATTAATGTATAAACTTTTTGAAATAGCTGGATACAAAAAAAAAGATGTAGATAGCAAGTTTAGCGGAATGATAAATGCACTAAGTTATGGTGCACCTCCTCATGGCGGGATAGCTCCAGGAATTGACAGGATAGTGATGTTACTTGCAAATGAGTCCAATATCAGGGAGGTTACAATGTTTCCAATGAACCAGAACGCTCAAGATTTAATGATGATGGCACCATCTGAGGTCAGCGAAGATCAATTAAAAGAACTTCAGCTTTCAATTACCAAAAAAAAGTAATCACTTTTTTCCCTTAAGATTTATTCTGATATCGGATAGGTCAATAAGTTTTCTTTTATAATCGTTTCTTACAAAACCCTTACTGGTAATATCTTTAACAATTTTAATTAACTCATTATTTTCATCATTCATAGCACCTGCATTTTTTTCATCCATCTTGTCTGTTCTTCCAATTGATGGAGTATGAGCAAGATCTTCTCTATTTAAGTATGAAATAGCAAGTTCTCTAAAAATATAATCTAAAATAGATGAGGCAGAAAGAATTCTATCATTGCCGTAAACTTTTCCCGATGGTTCAAATTTTGTATCTACATAAGCATTAACAAATTCGTCTAAAGGAACGCCATACTGCAAACCCAAAGATATAGCTATTGCAAAATTATTCATTAAAGCTTTCACTAGTTCACCTTCTTTACTGGTATCGATAAAAATTTCACCAATCTTACCATCCTCATATTCACCTGTATGCAAATAAACCTTGTGATCTCCTATGGTAGCTTTTTGAATATAACCTTTTCTTCTGTCGGGCATACCAAATCTTTTATTTACTGATTCATTTAGATTTTTGACAAAAGTATTATTCATTTTATTATCATCAATTTTGTTTACTTTCTTAATTTGTTTTTCTTTATCACTAAGATTATCTACTGTTTTAAGATTCTTGTCTAAATTCTTAGTTTTTCGATTATCAATTTTCATGTCTAATATTTCAAATTTTCCATCTTCTTTTTTTTCAAGATTTTCTAATTCTTTTTCGTCTATTTTATCTAGGTAGTGACTGACTTTAAAAGTGCATGTATAAAAGGTTTCAACGAGATATTTTGCCATAATAATTTCCTTATTTATTTTGAGTCTTAGAGATTCTATTGTATATACAAAATTAATTTTTAGTCTAATTTATTTTTTACAATTTAAAATTGAAAAAAAACAAATTTTTATGTTGACTCTATTTAAACAAATTTTCACTTGGTGGAATCATCAAACTCTAGGTACAAGACTTCACACTTTTTTCAAAGGAAAATTTGTTGGCAAAGATGAAAACGGTAACAAATACTATGAGAGTAAAAATGGACGAAGATGGGTTATATATAATGGAGAAGTAGATTCAACAAAAATACCAAATGAATGGTTTTCTTGGATTCATTTTACAAAAAATAAAATAGAAAAAGTCCAAGATCAAAAAAAATTTTCTTGGCAAAAGTCCCACAAACCCAATCTTACTGGAACAGACAAAGCCTATCATCCTAAAAAAAGTGAAAATGAAAATAAAAAATATAAATCTTGGAAAGAGTAAAATCTCAATAATTCCAATTTTCTTTTATCTTCTGATGATAAGTAGTGTTCAAGCTGATGACCTTGATTACTTTGGAAAAAAAATTGATATTAGAATTTTAGACAAACTTAGTTCAAAAAGTAAATTATTAAATTTAAATATTGGTGAAAATTTTTTATATAAAAATTTAGAAATTAAAGTTTTGAAATGTAAAAATTCTAAATTTGATGATAATCCAGATATAACCACATATCTTCAAGTAAAGGATAATAAGAATTCTAATAATGATGAGGTTTTTGTTTTTAATGGATGGACTTTTTCATCTAGTCCGTCAATCCAAGTTTTTGATCACCCAGTTTACGACTTATGGATTTTAAAGTGTTATTAAACAATTTTTTCGTTGTCCAGCCAAGTCACGTTAAATTTTGACTTAATAAATTTTTCGTGATTTAAAAGTTTTTTGTGTAATTTAATTGTTGTTGTAATTCCCTCTATAACAAATTCATCTAAAGATCTTAAAGTTCGCTGTATTGCCTCTGTTCTGTTTCTGCCATGGCAAATTAATTTACATACCATACTGTCATAGTAAGGTGTTACTTTGAAACCCTGATAAATCGAACTATCCACTCTGGTTCTAAACCCTGACGGTTGGTGACACATTCCAATTAATCCTGGGGATGGCTGAAAATTTCTGCTTGGGTCTTCCGCATTTATTCTACACTCAATAGCATGACCTCTAGGGTTAATGTCAGACTGTTCTAAGGCAGTGTTTCCTGTATATGCAATCCATATTTGTTCTTTAATAATATCTATACCAGTGACCATCTCTGTAACAGGATGTTCAACTTGAACCCTTGTGTTCATTTCTAAAAAATAAAATTTACCATCTTCATAAATATATTCTACTGTTCCAGCTCCTTCGTAACCAATTTTAGATACCATTTTAACTGTCCTATCGAAGAGATCTTTTCGAATTTCATTAGTTAAAACAGGACTTGGAGTTTCTTCAATTAATTTTTGATGTCGTCTTTGAACAGAACAGTCTCTTTCATGCAAGTGGACAGTATGATTTTTTCCTGAAAGCACTTGAACTTCAATATGACGTGGATTTTGAAAAAATTTTTCAATATATACTTCATCATTCGCAAAAAACTTCTTGGCCTCTGATTTAGCGGTTAAAAATAAGTTATCAAATTCTTTTTCAGACCTTACAATCTTCATTCCTTTTCCACCACCTCCACCAGCGGCTTTAATAAGGAT
This sequence comes from uncultured Pelagibacteraceae bacterium, assembly GCA_902582235.1. Lineage (GTDB taxonomy): Bacteria > Pseudomonadota > Alphaproteobacteria > Pelagibacterales > Pelagibacteraceae > Pelagibacter. The sequence continues at coordinate 122,413 of CACHQX010000001.1, read as the reverse complement.
AGGAAAACCAATTTCTTTGGCTAACTTTTTACCACTTTCTAAATCTGAGATACCTCCCTCAGAACCTTCAATAACCGGCAAACCATATTTTTTTGCAATTTTTTTTGCCTCAATTTTATCACCCATCATCCTAATAAGTTTTGAAGACGGTCCAATAAATTTTATGTTGTTTTCTTCAAGCATTTTGGCAAAATTAAAATTTTCTGACAAAAATCCATATCCTGGATGAACTGCCTCAGAATTTGTTATCTCTATCGCTGATAATATTGCAGGAATATTTAAATAGCTATTAGCAGGCTGATGAGAGCCAACACAAACACTTTCATCGGCCAGTTTAACATGCATACTTTCTTTATCTACATCTGAATGTATTGCTACTGTTTGAATTCCCCATTCTTTACATGCTCTGATAATCCTAACAGCTATCTCGCCTCTATTAGCTATTAAAATTTTTTTGAACATTTTTAATCGATTACTGCAAGAGTCTGCCCATATTCAACAGGCTGACCGTCTTCAACATTTACACTTTTTACAACACCATCTTTTGGAGAAGGAACATGATTCATTGTTTTCATTGCTTCAACTATCATTACAGTATCACCTTTTTTAATTTTTTTTCCAATTTCAATAAATTTTTTTGCACCTGGTTCAGGTGCTAAATAAGCTGTTCCTATAATTGGTGACTTTACCTCAGTTCCAGATACAGTTTCAACTTTCTTACTATTTTTTTCTGTTATGACAGTTGGTGAGATATTTTGACTAGTTTGAATTTGTCTTGATACTTTTATTTTTGTATCTTTTTCAGAGTATTCAAGCTCAGTTAGTCCAAATTCTTCTAAGTTTTCAACAAGCTCTTTAATTAATTTCTTATTTATTTTCATTTTTTAAAAGTTTATGCATTGCTATTATGGCTAAAATATATCCTTCGCTTCCAAGACCAAAAATTCCACCATTTACCACGTCACTAATTAGTGATTTTTGTCTAAATTCCTCTCTTTTATAAATATTCGATATATGAACCTCTATTTTCTTTTTTTGGTATATTTCCAATGCGTCTCTAATAGCTACCGAGGTGTGAGTGAATGCTGCAGCATTTATTATAATCCCATCAAATTTTTCATTTGCTGATTGAATTACAGATACCATTTCACCCTCGACATTCGATTGAATAAACTCAACTTTAAGATCAAGTTCTTTACATTTTTCCTCACATTTTTTTTTAAGTTCTTCGTAGGTTATGGAACCATATTGTGATTGTTCTCTTTGACCTAATAGATTAATATTTGGGCCGTTAAGAAAAAGTATATTTAAACTCATAAGTTATACATAATGAAAAAAACCAAAAAAATCAAAATTATTTTGAATGGAAAGTCGAGATCCTTACAAAAGACAATATCAGTTCATGATTTAATAAGATCTTTAAAATTATCAACCGACAAAGTCGCCATTGAATTGAATAAAGAAATAATAAATAAAAGATCAATAAAAAACTTATATTTAAAAAATAAAGACAAGATTGAAATCGTGCATTTTATTGGAGGAGGGTAATGAGGGATTTTTTAAAAATTGCTAACAAAAAATTTATGTCTAGACTAATTGTAGGTACTGGAAAATATAAAAATTTTTCAGAATGTGCAAAAGCAATTAAGTTTTCAGGCGCTGAAATAGTAACTGTAGCAGTTAGAAGAGTAAATATAGTTGATAAAAAAAAACCTTTACTCATGGATTATGTTGATCCAAAAAAAATAACTTATCTTCCTAACACAGCCGGATGTTTCACTTCAAAGGATGCACTTAGAACTTTGCGATTAGCGAGAGAAATAGGGGGCTGGAAATTAGTAAAACTTGAAGTTTTAGGTGATAAAAAAAATTTATTTCCAGACATGATTGAAACGTTAAGATCAACAGAAATTTTAACAAAAGAAGGATTTAAAGTTATGGTCTATTGTAGTGATGATCCTCTAATGGCAAAACGTTTAGAGGATTCAGGGGCAGTAGCAATTATGCCATTAGCAGCTCCCATTGGATCTGGATTGGGAATTCAAAATTATACAAATATAAAAATAATCAGAACTCAAACAAAACTACCTGTTATAATTGATGCTGGAATTGGTCAAGCCTCAGATGCCGCTATCGCTATGGAATTGGGTTGTGATGGAGTTTTAATTAATACAGCTATTGCTAAAGCAAAAAAACCATTTGAAATGGCTCAAGCAATGAAATTTGCAGTTATCGCTGGAAGAAAGTCTTTTATTTCTGGTAGAATTTTAAAAACTTTACATGGATCTGCTTCAACAACAAATAAAGGGATTATTTAGTTTTTTTTACTTCTATTTTTCCTAAAGAATTTTTTCTTTTTGAAATTTTTTGATTTATATTTAGATTTAATTTTAAGATTTTTTTTTATTTTCTTTTCAACGGTAATTTTTTTTAATTCTATCGAATTTTCAATATTCTCAAGAATCTTTTTGCTTTTATTTAAAAATTCAATTTTATATTCAGGTACCAAAAGGGATAAATCTCCTTTAAAAGTTATTTTAATTTTATTTTTTTTTTCAATATAAAGTAAATCTTCTTTGAAATTTTCACTTAGAAAATTTTTGATTTTTTCTGGTATAGTAATCTCAACAGATTTCGCTTTATTTTTTATCGCGTTAATCTCAATAATTTTAATAACTTTTTGAGCAAATGACTCATTTGTGAGGGATATATTCCACTGAACACTGCTTTCTCTTAATCTTTGACGAGACATTTCAAGCAATCCAAAACTACTTATTCTTCCAATTTGAATTCTCGCCCTGTCTTTTCTACACCTCTCTTTTAAACGTCTTTCTACCTGTCTTCTGTTACCGAAGCTCATCATATCAATAAAATCTATTATAATTAGTCCGGAGAGATCCCTTATTTTAATTTGTCTTGCAATTTCCTCCGCCGCTTCAAGGTTGGTATCTAACGCAGTGCTTTCAACATTTTTTTGTCTTATTGACTTTCCGGAGTTAATATCAATCGAAACCAAAGCCTCTGTAGGATTAATAACTAAATAACCACCCGAAGATAATTTAACCTTCGTATCATAAATATCATTTAATTTATTCTCAATATTTTCTTTTATAAATAATGGAATTTTATCTCTATATTTTTTTATTTTTTTGACGTGACTAGGCATTAAAATTTTCATAAAGTTTTTTGCTTTTTGATATCCTTCATTACCATCTATAATTATATTTTGAGTTTCATCATCGTAAATATCTCTCAGAGTTCTCTTTATGATGTCACTTTCCTGGTGAATCAATTTAGGCGCAATTGAGTTCATTGCATTTTCCTTAATTGTCTCCCAAGATTTAATTAAACTTTGCAGATCATGATTAATTTCATTTTTACTTTTATTTGATCCAGCAGTTCTAACAATCAATCCCATTTCTTTCGGAATGGTTATTTCATTTAATATTGACCTAATTTTTTTTCTTTCACCAGTGTTGAAAATTTTTCTTGAAATTCCACCTCCTTTTGGTGTGTTTGGCATTAAGACTATGTATTTCCCTGCGATAGATATAAAAGTTGATAGAGCCGCACCCTTTAATCCTCTCTCATCCTTCAAAACTTGAACTAATATAACTTGATTTGGTTTTATAACCTCTTGAATTTTATATCTCTTTGAAGGAGCTTTGCTTTGCCTAAAATGTCCTTCATTTTGATTTTCTACTTCTGGCTTTTTCTCAACAGCCTCATTATCATTTTTATCATTATCAATTTCTGACTCTTCTTTTTCACTTTGTTTTGCTAATTCTTCTCTTACCTGTTTTTCCTCTTCTTTTATTTTTTCTAAATCACTTGAAGGTATTTGGTAATAATCTGATTGAATATCATTAAATGACAAAAATCCATGTCTATCTCTACCAAAATCAACAAAAGCAGCTTGGAGTGAAGGTTCGATTCTACTAACTTTTCCTAAGTAAATATTGTTTTTTATGAGAGTATTTTTTATACCTTCATATTCATAGTCTTCAATATTTCCGTTTTCTTTAAGAACAACGCGTGTTTCATCCGGATGCGAAGCATCAATGTATAAATTCTTTTCCATAGTATTAGAGTTAAATTTTTCATTTTTTTTTAAATTCTGATGCCTTATCTTTAACAAATTCATGAATTAAATGAAACTAAAATGAGTAAGTATTTTAAAAAAACATTAACGATTTTTCTCTCATCAATTTTACTATTATTGATTGTAACAGTTTCAATATTGTGGGGTTTTTCTAATGATTTACCTGATTATAAGTTTTTAAAAAATTATAAAGCACCAGTATCTAGTAAAGTTTACTCAGGAGATGGAGATTTAATTCAAGATTTTTCATCAGAAAAAAGAATTTTCATACCTTATAATTCGATTCCGCCTAAAGTTATAAATGCATTTCTTTCAGCTGAGGATAAGAATTTCTTTGATCATCCTGGTGTAGATGCAAAGGGTGTTTTAAGAGCAGTTATAAAGAATTTCTCAAATATACTAAATTCAAGAAGGTTAGAGGGCGCTTCAACAATTACCCAACAAGTAGCGAAAAATTTTTTATTATCTAATGAAGTCAGTTTAAATAGGAAACTTAAAGAGGCCATATTAGCATTCAGAATAGAAAGAAGTTTGAGCAAAGAACGAATTCTTGAACTTTATCTAAATCAAATTTATTTAGGTCAAGGAACTTATGGTATTGCATCTGCAAGCTTAGAGTATTTTGATAAATCTGTAGATGAGCTTCAATACGTAGAGGCTGCTTTATTAGCAGCTTTACCAAAAGCGCCAAGCAGATACAATCCATACAAAAACAAAAAACTTGCCAAATTTAGAAGAGATTTAGTTTTAAAGAATCTACTTGATAATAATTATATAGAAAAAAAAAAATATGAAGAATTAAAAAGTTCCAAGATTAAATTAAAGAAAAGAGAAAAAGTTTTTTTAGAGGATTCTAGATATTATGTTGAAGAAATACGAAAAAATACAATCAAACAGTTAGGTTATGACAAAGTTTATAAAGAGGGATTAAATATTAAAACACCTCTAAATCTAGGACTTCAAAAATTAGCAACAAATTCATTGCGCGAGGGTATAGAGAAATATGATAGAAGAAGAGGATGGAGGGGACCAATTCAAAATATAAATCTTAGCATAAAAGATTGGCCCAGTAAGATAAAATTAAAGAAACTTGAAAAAACTCTAAATTGGAAAATTGCAAGAGTTACGAAAATTGGTATTTCAAACTTTGAAATAGTAACTTCAGATGGAGACACTGGTTATATCACTAATGAAAATATTAAATGGACAAGAAAAAAAAATACCTCTTTCAAAGAAGGGGATATTATTTATGTAAAAAAAAAAGATGGGTCTAATGAGTACATTTTAAAACAACTTCCAACTGCAAATGGAGCAATCGTAGTAATGGACCCATACAACGGTAGAGTTCTAGCTCTGAGTGGCGGTTTTAGTTTTAATCAAAGTGAATTTAATAGAGCAACCCAAGCACAAAGACAGCCAGGATCTGCATTCAAACCTTTTGTTTACGCAGCTGCTTTAGAAAATGGCTATACTCCATCAACATTAGTTTTAGATGCACCATTAGTCTTAGAACAAGGAACAGATTTAAAAATGTGGAAACCTGAAAATTATGGAAAGAAATTTTATGGTCCGTCAACTTTAAGAATGGGTCTTGAGAAATCAAGAAACCTCATGACTGTGAGAATTTCACAGGACTTGGGTCTTAAAAAGATTACCAAAATTTCTAAAGAACTTGGAATATATGAAAATCCAAATGAATTACTATCAATTTCCTTAGGATCTGCTGAGACTACATTGCTAAAATTAACAAGTGCGTATTGTTCATTTGTAAATGGTGGAAAATTAATAGAACCAAAGCTTATAGATAGAATTCAAGACAGTGAAGGAAACACAATTTATAAAACTGAGGTAAGAAAATGTAAAAATTGTGAGGATGTATCTATACAAAGTAATGATGTGCCTGAAATTAAAGATGACTCCAAACAAATTTTCTCACCCCAGACCGCATATCAAATTACATCAATTTTAGAGGGAGCAACTAAAACTGGGACAGCAAAAAAATTAAGAGATTTAAAAATGGATCTTGCCGGTAAAACTGGAACAACAAACAAAAATACAGATACCTGGTTTATAGGTTTTACATCAGATTTAGTTATAGGTGTTTATGTAGGTTATGATGAACCAAAATCACTTGGAAAATTTGAAACTGGAGCTAAAACAGCGATGCCAATATTTAAAAGTTTTATAAAATCAGCTTTGAAAAAAGAAAACACAAGACCATTTAAAGTACCTGAAAACATTACTATGATGGTTGTTGATTCTAAAACTGGAAAAAAAGTAAGCTTTGCTTCTAAGAAAACATTAATAGAGTCTTTTAAGAGCAATAAAGATCTAGAAAAAACTAATATATCGAAAAAAATTAATAATAGATTTAACAATAATAATATATTAAGATTTTATTAATGAGTGAAGAATTCTTTCAAAATAAGACTGAAGTCATCAAAGTTAATCAAAGAATAAAGGAGTATCTTTGAAAAGCATGACTTTGAAAAAAAAATAGAAAATTATAATAACTTAATTTTATCGGAAAATTTCTGGAAGGATAAATCTGAAGCTCAAAAAGTTCTTAAAGAAAAAAAATTCCATGAAACTTTAATAAATTCTTATACAGAAACCACCAAATATTTAAAAGAGTTAGAAGAATTTTATAATCTAGCTTTAGAGGAAAATAATAAGAATTTAATTCAAGAAACATTAGAAAATATTAAAAACCTTAAAAATACAGTTAAGAAAAATGAGATTAAATGTTTTCTTTCAAAAGAAACTGATAGCAATGATTGTTTTTTAGAAATTCATGCTGGTGCTGGGGGAACAGAAAGTCAAGACTGGGCAGAGATGCTTAGAAGAATGTATATGAAATGGGCTCAGTCAAAAGAATTTAAAAACCATATTATTAGTGAACATAAAGGTGATGAAGCAGGTCTCAAATCATCAACAATAAAAATATCTGGCGATTATGTTTTTGGATGGCTCAAAACAGAGTCTGGAATTCATAGATTAGTAAGAATATCGCCTTTTGACTCCGGTGCTAGAAGGCATACAAGTTTTGCAAGTGTTTGGGTTTACCCTGTAGTTGATGAGAATATTGATGTTGAAATTTTTGAAAAAGACCTAAGAATTGATACATACAGATCTAGTGGAGCGGGTGGACAGCACGTAAATACTACTGACAGCGCAGTCAGGATTACGCATCTTCCAACAAAAATAGTCGTACAGTGTCAAAATGAAAGATCCCAGCATAAAAATAAAGAAACTTGTATGCAAATGCTTAAAGCAAGATTATATAATTTTGAATTGGAAAAGAGAGAAAAAGAAAACGAAAACAAACAAGACTCTAAAAAAGACATAGGTTGGGGTCATCAAATAAGATCATATGTCTTGCACCCATATCGATTAGTTAAAGACAATAGGACTAATCATGAATCAAGTGATCCACAAAAGATATTAGACGGAGATATAGATAGCTTTTTAGAAAACTCTCTATTTAAACTAGATGCTTAAAAAACTTTCTCAAATATTACTTATCACAATTTTCTTAATAATTTCATTTTGTGTTTATTTAAGCTTTTACGGAATAAATACTGATAAGCTTAATGGAATTATCAATGAGAAAATATCACAGAGAGATAGTGATTTCGACGTACAATTAAATAAGATTAAGATTTTTCTAGATATAGGAAGTTTTAAATTAGAGGCTAAAACAAAAAATCCAATAATATTCTATAAAAAAAACAAAATAGAGTTACAAAGTATAAGCACTGCTTTACCTTTGTTATCTATTTTTACTCAAGAAGCAAAAATAGAAAATCTTAAATTTATTACAAAAAAAAATAAGGTAAAAGATTTAATTGAGTTTGGCAGAGGCTTTCAAAATACTCCTCAATTATTTATTTTAAAAAAGATGGTGAAATCTGGAGATATTTCCTTAGAAGCTAAGATAAACTTTTCTGAGGACGGCAGCATCTTAAAAGATTATGTAATAGATGGTGATCTTGAAAATGTTAAATTAAGATTACTAAATAAAGATATTATTGAGAATATTAAATTTGGTTTCATCTTAAAAAATAATGATTACATCATTTACAATGCTTCATCCTTTTATCAAGATATAAAATTTAAATCAGACGAAATTCGAATAAAAGAAAAAGACAACGCCTTTTTATTTAACGGCAACATTTCCACATCTAAAGATGATCTTAGTCTTAAAACGATATCAAAAATATTCCAACTTGATTTTGAGAGAATTAAAAATGACAAAATTGTATTTTCCTCAAATAACAAGTTTTCTTTTGAGTTAAGTAAAAAGTTTAAATTTTCAAATATTAAAGCAAATTCAAAATTTAATATAGAAAGCTTGGAATACCCGAACTTTAGCTTAAAGGAATTTTTTCCAGGTTATAAAGATGGAGTAAAATTTGAAAATAATGTTGTAAATTTAGATTATCAAAATGGAAATTATAAAATATCAGGAGATAGTAAATTAAATATTAATGAAGATACAGATAGCCTAAGTTATTCAATTGAGAAGAAAAAAGATAAAATTTTTTTTAAAACAGATTTTGAGGTCAAAAGTAACGCGTTAAATCTTGAACTTTTGAATTATACAAAAAAAAAAGGTGTTAAAAGCAATCTTATTGCGGAAGGAGTTGTAAACAAGAATAATTCGGTCTTTTTTAATAAAATAAACTTCGCTGAGACTAAAAATTTTATTAAAGTTAAAAATATCAATTTAAATTCTAATAAAAGATTAAAAAGAATTGACCAAGTTGACGTTAATCTCGTTAATAATAATGATCAAGTCAGTCAATTGAATATAAAAAGAAAAAAAAGTAATTACTCAATCAGTAGTAAAATATTTGATGGAGCAAAAATCCTTGATAGAATATTATTTTCAAAGAGTGAGGGAAATTTTTTTGATGTTTTTGAAAAATTAAACTCTAAAATTTTATTAAACTTTGATACCATTTATATTACGAATGAAGATTATTTAACTAGTTTCAAAGCAGATATAATTGTTAATAATAATCAAATAAAAGATTTAGTTTTATCCTCTCAATTTTTAACAAAAGAAGACTTAAAACTTTCAATAAAGACAAATTCAAACAATGAAAGGATAACAGACTTATTTGCGGGTAATGCAAAACCTTTAGTAAAAAAATATGATTTTATAAAAGGCTTTGAGGGTGGTTATTTAAAGTTTGACTCTATTGAAAAAAATAAAGTTTCAAGTTCAAATTTAAAAATTTTTGATTTTAAATTAAAAGAAGTACCTGCATTAACAAAATTACTTACCCTAGCATCTTTACAAGGAATTGCAGATCTTTTGACAGGAGAAGGTATTAGGTTTAACGAATTTGAAATGATTTTTAATAACAAAGATGGGCTTATGACGATTGAGGAAATCTATTCTTTAGGGCCTTCGATATCTATATTAATGGATGGGTATATTCAAAAAGATGATTTGGTTAGTCTAAGAGGTACATTGGTACCCGCAACTACTGTAAATAAAGTTATAGGTTCAATTCCAGTTATTGGAGATTTACTTGTTGGCAAAAAAGCAGGAGAGGGCGTATTTGGAGTTAGTTTTAAGATCAAAGGCTATCCAGATGATTTAAAAACAACAGTAAATCCTATTAAAACTTTAACTCCTAGATTTATTACGAGAACTTTAGAGAAAATAAAAAAATCTAGCCAATAATTTTTATTAAAACGTGATTTTTCTTACCATGAGAAAGTTTTAAAACGTCATCTTCAAAGTCAGATACATTAATTACTAAATTTTCATCAGTAACTGTAGAGTTATTTATTTTTAAACCAGAATTTTTTATTGTTCTTCTAATCTCACTTTTTGAACTAAACAAATTAGTTTTGATAGAGAGATCAATTATATTTAAGCCATTATTAATTTGATCTTTTTTTATTTTTATTACTGGTAACTCATCTCCTGAGCCACCCGCGAATGTTTTTTTTGCTGTCTCTGAAGCTTTTAATGCAGCTGCCTTGCCATGTAAAAGGATAGTGGCTTCATTTGCTAAAAGAGTTTTTAAATCATTTATATTTTTTTCTTTAATACTTTCAATTTCAGAAACATCCTTATCAGTAAACATCTTCAAAAATTTAACAACATCTCTATCATCTGTATTTCGCCAAAATTGCCAGTAGTCATAAGATGATAAAAGTTTTTTATCTAACCAAACAGCTCCCTTTTCAGTTTTCCCCATTTTTGCTCCAGACGCCAAAGTAATTAATGGTGTTGTTAAACCATAAACTTGCTTACTTGAATATCTTTTTACTAACTCTACACCATTCACGATATTACCCCATTGATCAGAACCACCAATTTGCATTAAACAATTTTTAGTTTTGTTAAGTTCTAAAAAATCATATGCTTGCAGTATCATATAATTAAATTCCATGTAGCTTAAAGACTGCTCTCTTTCCAATCTAAGTTTAACACTATCAAAACTTAGCATTTTATTAATCGTGAAATGTTTTCCGATTTCTCTTAAAAATTTTATATAATTTAGTTTTCCAAGCCACTTATAATTGTTTACATAAATAGGACGTGTTTTTGAATTTTTATTGTCTAAAAATATTGAAAAAACTTTTTTGATATTTTTTATGTTCTTTTCGATTTCTTTTTCCGTAAGAATTTTTCTTGTTTCTTCTTTTCCTGAGGGATCGCCTATTCTTGTAGTTCCCCCTCCAAGTAATATAATTGGTTGGTGTCCATGTTTTTGTAACAATCTTAAACACATTATTTGAAGCAAGCTTCCAACGTGTAAGCTTTGAGCGGTGCAGTCAAAACCAATATATGCCCTTATTTTTTTCTTATCCATTAACCCGTTTAGGGATTCTAAATTAGTACATTGATTAAAATATTCTCTTTCATTAAACTCTTTAAGGAATGAATTTTTCATTTTTTTATAAAATAAGTCAGTTTCAATATACCTATATTAACTTAATTAAAAAATAAATATTATGTCTAAAAATTACTATAGTCTTGGGTTAATGAGTGGTACATCTGGCGATGGAGTTGATGCATCTTTAATAAATTCTGATGGTAATTCAAATTATAAAGTAGAAATTAATAAGTATTATGAATATGAAAATAACTTAAGTCAAAAAATACACTCACTCAAAGATAAAATTAATACTGTCACTGATCTTGAAACATATTCCACTGAGCTTAAAGCTTTGGAAAAAGAATTAACCATTTTTCACTCAAAAGTAGTAATGGATATAGTTAAAAATACAAAGATAAAAATTAATTTTGTAGGTTTTCATGGCCAAACAATATTTCACGATCCATCTAAGAAAATCTCCAAACAACTAGGAGATGGTAAACTTTTATCACAGCTAACACAGACAACCGTCGTTAATGATTTTAGACAAAAGGATATTCAAAATGGTGGTGAAGGAGCACCACTAGCACCTATTTTTCACAATGTATTAGTAAAACAAAATAAAATTGAATTACCTGTATGTATATTGAACATTGGCGGAATTTCCAATGTTACAATAATTGAGGATTATGAGCAAAATAATCTAAAGAGTAGAGATTTAGGACCGGGAAATTGCTTAATTGATGCATGGGTCAGAAAAAACAAAAAGGGAAATTTTGACAAAGATGGTGCTTATGCAGCAATGGGTAAAACAAATGATTTAATGTTAAACCAAGCTCTAGATAATTTTGATAATAGACCTGATAAGAATAGACTTTCCTTTGACACTAAAGACTTTGATATAAACTTTTTAAGAGGTGTAAGTTTTGAAGACGGAGCCGCAACTTTAACAGACTTATCCGGGACAATAATTGCAGGTGGTCTATCTTCTTTATTGAGTAATAAAATTAACAAGTCATGTAAAGTTTTAGTATCTGGAGGTGGAAGAAAGAATAAATCTTTAATTCAAAATCTAAACTCTACAATATCAAAAAACTTAGTAATTGAACTAATAGATGATTTTGGGGTAGATGGAGACTACGTAGAGTCCCAAGCATTTGCATTTTTAGCAATTAGAAGTTTCTTGAACTTGCCAATATCGTTTCCTGATACTACGGGATGTAAAAGTCCTACTACAGGTGGCGAAGTTGTGAAAAATTTTTAATATAGGGCAGATTCTTTTTTAATATACTTATCTAAAACTTTTTTTAAATTTTCCTCAGATTTTGTAAAAAAGTGATTTGCATCAGGAACAGATTCAAATTCAACTTTTATTCCTTTTTGAGAAGAGAGTCTTTTATCAAGTTCATTAATATGTTCTTTAGGAACTAACTCATCTTTTTTTCCATAAACCATAAGCCCAGATGTAGGACATGGTGATAAAAAAGAAAAATCGTAAACATTAGGTTGTGGAGATATAGAGATAAATCTATTTATTTCCGGACGTCTCATTAATAATTGCATAGAGATCAAAGAGCCAAAAGAGAAACCAGCTACCCAGCATTGTGAATTATCAAAATTTTCCCTTTCTAACCAGTCAAGTGCTGCTGCAGCATCTGCCAACTCACCCTGACCATTATCAAACTCTCCATCACTTTTACCTACTCCTCTAAAATTTACCCTACAAACAGAAAAACCATTATCCATAAAAGTATGAAAAGTATCCACAACAACTTTATTATTCATAGTGCCACCATACTGTGGATGAGGCTGAAGAACTAATGCAATAGGAGAGGTAACTTTATGATTCTTAAAATATTTTGCTTCTAATCTTCCCGCAGGTCCAGGAATGAAGATTTCTAAAATTTTATTTTCCATGTTTGTAAATGATTATTATTCTCACTAAAAAACTTTATTTATCATATTGCAGTGTCAATTTGCGAGTCTTTTTCTTTAATACAATCTTGACTATTTTAGTCGGGTATATATATAAGTCCCATAAATTGCGGATTATGAAGCTTAATACAAAATCAAGATATGCGGTAATGGCACTTGCTGATATAGCAAGATTTGATGGGAAAAACCCAGTTAGTTTAAGAGATATATCTCTAAGACAAAGTATATCTTTGCTTTATTTGGAACAGATTTTTTTAAGATTAAAAAAAAATAACATTGTTAAAAGTGTAAGAGGTACAAATGGTGGCTATATTATATCTAAAAACATTAACGACCTGAAAATTTCAGATATTTTTTATGCTTTAGACGAAAAAGTTAAAACAGTTGGATGTAAAAAAGAGTCAAAGAAAGGTTGTAACGGTAAATCTTCAAAATGCATAACTCACAATTTGTGGGATGAACTTGATTTACATATTAACTCATTTTTTGAAAATAAAAAATTGGGTGATCTAGTGAAGAAAAAAGAAAGTAGAAATTAATGAGAGAAAAAGAACTAGAAAAATTAAAAGATTATAAATATGGTTTTTCAACTGATATTGAAAACTTTAAAGCTCCAAAAGGCTTAAATGAAGATGTAATTAAATTTATATCTAATATCAAAAAAGAACCTAAGTGGTTGTTGGAATGGCGACTAAAAGCTTACAATAGAGTAAAAGTTTTAAAAGAGCCGGATTGGCAGAAACCAAAATATCCAAAAATTGATTATCAAGACTTATATTATTACTCTGCACCTAAAAGTTTTAAAGAAAAACCAAAAAGTTTAGATGAATTAGATCCAAAACTTATTGAGACTTACAACAAACTTGGTATTCCGCTGAACGAACAGAAAAGATTAAATGGTATAGCTGTTGATGCAGTGTTTGACTCAGTATCTGTAGCTACAACTTTTAAAGATACATTAACTGAGAAAGGAATTATTTTTTGTTCTATCTCTGAAGCAATTCAGAAACATCCTGATTTAGTAAAAAAATATTTAGGTTCTGTAATACCTATAACAGATCATTACTTTGCAACATTAAACTCGGCAGTTTTCACCGATGGGTCATTTGTTTATATCCCACCAGGTGTGAGATGCCCGATGGAGCTTTCAACATATTTTAGAATTAATGCTTCTGACACAGGTCAGTTCGAGAGAACTCTTATAATTGCAGACAAAGGAAGTTACGTAAGTTATTTAGAAGGATGTACCGCGCCGATGAGAGATGAAAATCAGTTACATGCTGCAAATGTTGAATTGATTGCATTAGATGATGCAGAAATAAAATATTCAACTGTTCAAAATTGGTATCCCGGAGATAAAGATGGAAAAGGTGGAATTTATAATTTTGTAACCAAAAGAGGTCTATGCAAGGGAAAAAATTCTAAAATTTCTTGGACACAAGTTGAAACTGGATCAGCTATCACGTGGAAGTATCCAAGCTGTATATTACAAGGCGATAATTCAGTTGGTGAATTTTATTCAATAGCAATTACAAACAATCATCAAAAAGCAGATACAGGTACAAAAATGATCCATTTGGGTAAAAACACAAAAAGTAAAATTATATCAAAGGGTATTAGTGCAGGTTTTTCTGATATGACATATAGAGGATTAGTTGATATTTCACCTAAATCATCAAACTCTAGTAATTATACTCAATGCGATTCATTGCTTATGGGAAATAAATGTGGCGCACATACAATTCCTTACATCAAAAATAAAAATGCTAATTCTAATATTGCGCATGAAGCAACAACTTCAAAAATAAGTGATGAACAATTACATTATTGCCAACAAAGAGGACTAAATTCTGAGGAAGCGGTAAGTTTGATTGTAAATGGTTTTTGTAAAGAAGTTCTTCAGCAGTTACCTATGGAATTTGCAGTAGAAGCTCAAAAACTTGTTGGTATTAGTTTAGAAGGGAGCGTTGGTTAATGTTAAAAATTAATAATCTTAACGCAAAAATCGAGGACAAATCAATTTTAAATGGCTTCTCCCTTGAAATTAAACCTGGAGAAGTTCATGCAATCATGGGTCCAAATGGATCAGGAAAAAGTACACTGTCTAATATTTTATCTGGAAAAAAAGGGTACGACGTAACAGGGGATGTTTTATTTGAAAATAAGAACTTATTTGATCTTGAAACAGAGGAAAGAGCGCACAAAGGAATATTTTTAGCTTTTCAATATCCTTTAGAAATTCCAGGAGTAAATACAAACATCTTTTTGAAAACTTCTTTAAATGCTATTAAAAAAGCGCGTGGTGAAAAAGAATTAGACGCATTAGAGTTTCTCAAATTAGTAAAAGAAAAAGCCAAAAATCTTAAATTTGATGAAGATAAACTTAGTAGACAATTAAATGTTGGTTTTTCAGGTGGAGAAAAGAAGAAGAATGAAATTTTACAAATGTCTATCTTAGAGCCAAAATTATCAATTTTAGATGAAACAGATTCAGGATTAGATATTGATGCATTAAAAATTGTTGCAGATGGAGTAAATTCATTAAAAAAAAAAGATAATTCTTTTTTGATCATTACCCACTACCAAAGATTACTAAATTATATAAAACCTGATTTTGTTCATGTTTTAATGAATGGAAAAGTAGTTAAATCAGGAGGACCGGAGTTAGCGCTAGAGTTAGAAAAGAAAGGTTATGAAAACATAAACTAATGGAAAATTTTAAAACAGACTTTGAGAAAACGTTAAAAAATAACAATTTATCTGAAAAGGAAATTGCTTTCAAAAATTTTAACGCAAAAGAATTCTCAAGCCACGGATTCCCAAACAGGAAAGACGAGGATTGGAAATTTTCAGATATCAATCAAATTATTAAAAAAGAAATTGGAGAATTAAATTTTTACACTGAACAATTAAAGAAAGGTGAGATAAATAAAGATATTTTACTAAATGAAATAGAGCATAACAAATTGATTTTTATAAATGGTCAATTAGTACAGATTGACTTTAATTCTGAGGATAAAGGTAAAATAGAGTTTTTAGATAATCAAAATAATATAGATGAACAGTTAGCAGATAATTCTTTAATAAATTTGAATAATGCCTTATCAAATAAAAGTTATAAATTATTAGTTAAAAAAAATTACCAACTAAAAAAACCTCTTATTATTTACCACACGACTAAAAGTGAATTAACATCGCAAAATATAAATTCAAAAATTAATTTTGAGTTAGAGGAAAATAGTTCTTTAAAATTAGTTGACCTTGTTAAAGACAAAGGTAATAAAAATTTTATTAATATTTTTTACAATTTTTCTTTAGAAAAAAATTCAATTTTAAAAAACTACAAAATTGATCAGTTTGAAAATGATAATATTAGATATATGTTTAATAACATTAAACAATCTTCCAATAGTGTTTCAGAAACATTTTATTTGTCTAAAGGTTCAACTTTTTCCAAAAACGAGATCTTTTGTGACTTAAAAGGAGAACACTCTTCAGCTTTTGTAAATGGAATATTTTCACTTAATAAAAGCAAACACCACGAGATTAAAGCAAAAATTAATCATTTAGTTGAGAATACAAAAAGCTATCAGTTAGTGAAAAGTGTTTTAGAAAATAAATCAAGATCAGTCTATCAAGGAAAAATATATGTAGACTCGAAAGCACAAAAAACAGATGGCTATCAATTAAGTAAAGCTATATTGGTTGATGAAACAACAGAATTTAATGCAAAACCTGAGTTAGAAATTTATGCAGATGATGTAAAATGTTCACATGGATCTGCTTCTGGAAGTTTAGACGAAAATTCAATATTTTATTTGATGTCTAGAGGCCTAAGTTACAAAGAGGCAAGAGAATTATTAATCAACGGTTTTCTTGTGGAAGTAATCAATCAAATAACAGATGAACCTATTAAAAAACTTATAAAAAATTTATATGGATTAAAAAATGAATATTAAAGATATTAAAAAAGAATTTCCGATATTCGATAATAAAGTTCATAATAATGATCTGGTTTATCTGGATAGTGCTAATTCATCTCAAAAACCAAAAGTTGTTGTAGATAGAGTTTACGATTTTTATACTAAAGAATTTTCAAATGTGGGTCGTAGCGTTCATTACTTAGCTGTGGCAGCAACAAATTTATACGAAAATACAAGGGTTTTAGTACAGAAATACATCAATGCAAAAGATCCAAACGAGATAGTTTTCACAAAAGGTGCAACTGAGGCAATAAATTTAGTAGCAAATACTTTCGGTCAAAAATATTTAAAAGAAGGTGATGAAATTTTAATTACAGAATTAGAACACCATTCAAACTATGTTCCTTGGCATTATTTAAGGAAATCTAAAGGTGTTAAGATTAATTTTGCTGATATAGATGAGAACGGTGATATTAGTATTGAAAGTATTGAAAAGAAAATTACTCCTAAAACAAAAATTTTGGCTATCACTCATCTATCTAATGTTACAGGTGCAATTCTTCCTATTAAAGAAATTATTCAATTAGCGCATTCAAAGAATATTCCGGTTCTTGTTGATGGTTGTCAGGGAGCTCCACATTTAAAATTAGATATGCAAGATCTTGATTGTGATTTTTACGCAATATCCTGCCATAAAATGTATGGACCTACTGGTCTTGGTGTTTTGTATGCTAAAAAGAAATGGCTAGAAGAGTTACCACCTTACCAAGGCGGTGGCGGAATGATTGGTGAAGTAAAAAAAGAAGGAATTACTTTTGGAGATCTTCCTAATAAATATGAAGCAGGTACAATGGCAACTGCACAAGTAATCGCTTTCGGTGAGTCAATTAATTTCATTAACAAACTTGGTATAGAAAAAATTGAAGAATACGAGAGAGAATTGACAAAATACGGCGAAGAAATTTTAAGAAAAAATAATTCTGTAAAACTAATCGGGAGCCCAAAAAATAAAGGGTCAGTTTTATCATTCACTTTAGATGGAGTTCATCCACACGATATAGCAACTATACTTGATGAAGATGGTGTTGCAATAAGAGCTGGACACCATTGTTGTCAAATCCTTCATGAAAAATTAGGATTAGCAGCTACAGCTAGAGCATCTTTAGGTGTTTACAATACTAAAGATGATCTCGATCAATTAAACAGCTCAATTAACAAATGTATTAAAATATTTAATTCATAATGGACTTAAAAGATTTATACCAACAATTAATTCTAGATCATGGGAAGAACCCTAGAAATCTTGGAAAATTTGAAAACTTTAATAAAGATGCCAAAGGTCATAATCCTTTATGTGGTGACAAAGTTCATGTTTATTTAAAATTGGATGAAAATAAAAAGATTTCTGATATCAAATTTGAAGGTGAAGGATGCGCGATATCCATGGCGTCAGCTTCAATAATGACTGAATTAATGAAAAATAAAGAAGAACCAGAGGTAAAAGAATTGATTGATGACTTTTTAAAAATGATAAAAGATAGCCCTGAACTTAGTTCTAAAATTATTAGTGAGGATGAAAAAACTAAGCTTATGTCTCTATCAGGTGTAAAAAAATATCCAATGAGAGTAAAATGTGCGACTTTACCATGGCATACTTTAGTTTCAGCTATGACAGATAAACCTGGAGAAGTAAATACTGAAAAGGAAGATTAAATGGAGTTAAAAGATAAAGTTATAGCAGAAATAAAGAAAATCTATGATCCTGAGATACCGGTAAATATTTACGATCTAGGTTTAATATATAATGTTAAAGTTGACAAAGAAAATGTTGTAGAAATTAAAATGACACTTACTACTCCAAATTGCCCAGTTGCTGAAAGTCTACCAAAAGAAGTAGAGGACAGTGTTAAAGGTATTAAGGAAGTTAAGGATGCAAAGTTAGAATTAGTTTGGGAACCACCATGGGATAAATCAATGATGTCAGAGGCTGCTAAATTGGAGTTAAATTTATGAGTCAGATAATTAAACTTAGTGATAAAGCTGCTGATAGAATTAAGTCGATTTTATCGAATGATAAATCATCTTTAGGAGTAAGAATTGGTGTTAAGAGTGGTGGATGTGCTGGGATGTCTTACGTTATGGAATATGCAAAATCAGAAAATCCAAATGATGAAATGATTGAGGAAAAAGGTGTAAAAGTATTTATAGATCCTGGTGCCGTTATGTATTTGTTAGGTACTACAATGGATTTTAAAGAAGAGGAGTTTTCATCATCTTTCGTGTTTAATAATCCTAACGAAACTGAGCGTTGTGGATGCGGAGAGTCTTTTAAAATAGAGTAACTTTTATCATATATATTAAGGGTTGTTTTTTTTAAATTAAGTTAATAACCTAATTGTTCTTATATGAAAAAGGACACTTATAAAAACAAGGCCACTTTTCTAGAAAAATTAAAAACCAAGTCTAAACGAGAAGCAAATTTGTTTTTTTCTTTGTGTGAAGACGATAGTGAAATAGTAAACACAAAAAAATTCAAGGAAGTTTTATTAAACTCAGGTTTAAAAGCCAATGATAAAAGATTATATAACCTTTTTCAGAATTTAGACGCTCATGGTGATAAAATTGTTTTTGAAGACTTTATTGATATTATCCGAAGTTCAGAATTAATTGTTGAAAAATCTTTAAGAGGTGAATTATCAATACCAGATTTTAGCTATTTTGCAAAAAATTTGGATAGTATGTTTGATGAAGTAAAAAAAATTAAAACAGGGGAATTAGCATCATACATCCCACCACTAGCTGAAGTTGATCCAGATCAATTTGGTGTTGCAATTGTAACAGCAGATGGTCAAATATATCAAAAGGGTGATAGTAATGTTGATTTTTCAATTCAATCTATGTGCAAACCTTTTAACTATTGTTTTGCAATGGAAAGATTGGGTTTAGAAAAAGTTCATCAACATGTTGGTCAAGAACCATCTGGTAGACAATTCGATGATCTAACTTTATTAGCAAAAACAGCTATAGGTGACCTGCAAGGAGAGCATGCTAAAGATAATCGAAACGGAAAATCTAGTCGCGTTCCTTTTAACCCAATGGTCAACGCTGGTGCGATAATGACAGCTGGTCTAATAGGTCCTGAAGAGTCTCACAGTCAAAGATTAAGATACATAAGACAACAGTTTGGCAGGCTAATAGGATGGTCTCCAAAAGATGATTTTGGTGCTGAGTTACCAAGATTCAATAAAAATATGGCTCGCCAAGAAAATTTTACGGGATATAATAATATTGCAATGGGTTATCTTTTGATGGCTACAGGCAATTTACCCCATACCAAAACCAAGCTGCACAATGACATACATCCTGATGAGGATGAATTTGACTTTTACACAGAACCCGCAGTTACTGAAGCACTCAAGCTCTATTTTAGCATATGTTCATTAGAGATGACTTCTGTAAATTTTGCAACGGCCGCAGCCACGCTTGCTAATAGTGGCGTTAATCCCCTAACTCAAGATCGTGTACTAAGTCAGAAAACTGTAAGAAATTGTTTACCAGTTCTACAAACTAGTGGGATGTATAATGCTAGTGGTACATTCTTTCAACAAGTGGGATTACCAGCAAAAAGCGGAGTAGGTGGTGGAGTTATATTAATAGTTCCAAGACTGATGGGAATATGTATTTTTTCACCTCGCTTAGACAAACAAGGAAATAGTGTTAGAGGAATTGAAATGGCGAGACGAATTACATCAAAATATTTAGTTCATACTTTTGATGGTACAATGACAGATACAGATCGTCTTGATCCAAAAATACCAATTTCGAAGTGGCGTGCGAATAGCTGTGGAGAGGCAATTTGGGCTGCAAGCAATGGAAATATTAGAACATTGGAGCGTTTAGTTAGTGAACAAAGAGATCTTCAAAACGGAGACTATGATATGAGAACTCCATTGCATTTAGCGTCAGCTGAAGGTCAACTAGAAGCAGTTCAATTTTTACTTAAACAGGGTGTTAAACCGATACCAGATCGTTGGGGCGGTTACGGATACTTTGATGCAAAAAATAATAATCATAAAGAAATTGTAAAGGAATTTGAAAAACTTGATATTGATTACACTCAAGCATCACACTTAATTGAAGATCCTAATGGAAAAACCGACAAGATGGCAATTTATGATGATGAATTAGCAGTCATTGAACTATTGTTCGCAGCTTCCGAAAACAACGTTGAAGGTATACGAAATTTGGTTGCAAAGGGAATACCTGTGCATGCCGGAGATTATGACTCTAGAACAGCTTTACACCTTGCAGCTGCTGAAGGCTGCTTAGACGTAGTTGAGTACTTGGTTACACATGGACACCCTTTATTCGTTAGAGATAGATGGGGTGCTACACCTTTAGATGAGGCTAAAAGAGAAAAAAGAAAATCTGTTATTAATTATCTTAAAGATTTAATTAACTGATTTTTCTAAAACTCACTTAATACTTTAACAACTATAATACATTTCGTATTCAATAGGATGCGGAGTATCTTGAAAGTTATTTACTTCTTCCATTTTCAAGTCAATGTAAGCATCAATCTGATCGTCAGTAAACACTCCACCTTCAGTTAAAAATTTTCGGTCTTCATCTAAAGCTACACAAGCCTGTCTTAATGATGAACAAACAGTCGGAATACCTTTTAGCTCCTCAGGACTTAAAGCATATAAGTCTTGGTCCATTGGTTTACCAGGTTTGATTTTATTCTTAATTCCATCTAAACCTGCCATCAACATTGCTGAAAATGTTAAATAAGGATTCCCAGAAGCATCAGGAAATCTTACTTCAACTCTTTTACCTTTTTTACTTGTACTAAATGGTATTCGACAGCTTGCAGATCTGTTTCTAGATGAGTAAGCTAATAGCACTGGAGCTTCAAATCCTGGAATTAGTCTTTTGTAGCTGTTAGTAGAAGCGTTTGAAAAAGCGTTAAGTGCTCTTGCGTGTTTTATAATTCCACCAATGTAGTACAAACATTCATCAGATAGTCCGGCGTATTTGTCTCCTGCGAACAAAGGCTTATCTCCATTAAAAATAGACTGATGGATATGCATACCTGAGCCGTTATCATTTTTAACTGGCTTTGGCATAAACGTAGCTGTTTTACCAAATGAATGAGCCACATTGTGAACTGCATATTTATAAATTTGCATACTGTCACCTTGATTGACTAAAGTATTAAATAATGTTCCAAGTTCGTGTTGGCTTGGTGCAACTTCGTGGTGATGTTTCTCGACTTTTACACCCATATCTCTCATTGCTTTAAGACACTCAGATCTTAAATCTTGACCTCCATCAACTGGAGGAACTGGGAAGTAACCACCTTTAATTTTAGGTCTATGTCCCATATTTCCATTATCATATTTCTTTCCTGTATTGTAAGGACCTTCAATACTATCAATTTCAAAACCTGTTTTATTCATATCGTTAGAAAATTTTACATCATCAAATACAAAAAATTCTGGTTCTGGTCCAAAATAAGCTTTATCTCCTATTTTAGTTTTTTTTAAATATTCCTCAGCTTTTTTTGCAGTGGATCGTGGATCTCTTTCATAAAAAGTCTTGGTAATCGGATCCATTACATCACAAAAAAGCACTAATGTAGAGTGTGAAAAAAAAGGGTCTACGAAACTATTTGATAAATCGGGCTTTAAAATCATATCAGACTCATTAATCGCTTTCCAACCAGCAATTGATGAACCGTCAAAAAAAATACCATCGTTAAGCATATCTTCATTTACTGTAATTAGATCTTGTGTTACGTGTTGTAATTTACCTCTAGGGTCAGTAAATCTTAAATCTACATATTCAATTTCTTTTTCTTTAATTTTTTTTAATATGTCTTTTGCACTCATATAATTTGACCTTTCAATTTTTAACGTTTAATAGCAAATAAAAATATATTAATATCGTTCATTATATTGATATCTCATATGCAATTTAAACATGGATTGATACCTAAGTTATTAATATCTTACAAACAACTATTAGTTGAATGAATGACTTATTAGACAAAGCGCCTGTTAAAAGAGTAATCGAAGCTTTAAATAAGTTTAATGAAAACCTCAAGGTTCAAATTTTGGAAAAAACTGCGAGAACAGCAAAGGAAGCAGCCAATGTATTAAATTGTGAGGAGGGAGCTATCGTTAAAAGTTTAGTTTTCAAAACAGAGACGGAATTTTTAATTTGTTTAATATCTGGCGATAAAAGATGTTCTTTAAACAAGCTTAAAAAGGTTATTTCCAAAAAAGATGTTTCAATGGCAAGTGCGGATGAGGTAAAAGCTCAAACTGGTTTTACTATTGGTGGTGTTTCACCTGTAGGTCATATAAATAACCTAGATATAATTATTGATAAAACTCTTGAAAGATTTCAAATTGTGTATGCTGCAGCGGGACATCCAAATAGTATATTCAAAATAGATATTTCAAAATTAAAAGACCTAACAAAAGGAAGGGTTGAGGATATTACCGAATGAGACAGCCTACTATAACAGATTATTCATTATTAGTTTTTTTAGCAGTGATTTGGGCCTCTGCTTTTTTTAATATTAAATTAGCAACAGACTCATTTGGCCCTGTAACCATAGCATTTATAAGAGTTTTATTAGGATCACTACCTTTAATAATTTTATGCGTATTTAAAAATATTAAAATTGAAGTTTTTTCAAAAGACTGGCCATGGTTTGCAGCGATAGGATTTGTAAACTTAGTGTTCCCTTTTTTTTTAATCGCCTATGGCGTCAAAAATGTTCAAAGTAATTTAGCTGCAATATTGATGTCTACTTCTCCACTAACATCAACATTACTAGCCCATTTTTTTATCAAAAATGAAAAGATAAATTTTCTTAAGGTAATTGGAGTTTTAATTGGTTTTACGGGAATAGTTTATCTATTTTCTGATAACTTTTTGATTAACGAAAATAACTTGTTTTCAGCTTTATGTATTTTAATTGGTTCTTTAGGATATGTAATTGGAGGGATTTTAACACTTAAGATTAGTAATAAAAAAAATGAAAATGTCACTGCTTCAATCTTAATTTGGGCAACAATAATTTTGTTACCAATTTGTTTTTATTTTGAAAAACCCTGGAATTACAATCCATCATTAATATCAGTAATTTCAATCACGTATTTAGGAATTATAGCTACAGGTTTGGCTTGGGTTTTAAGGTTTAAAGTTTTAAAAGATAATGGTTTAGTTTTTCAGTCACAAGTAGCTTATTTAATTCCAATCTTTGGGGTAATTTTAGGTTATATTTTTTTAGACGAACTGATCACATTTAAAGTATTAGTCGCACTCATTGCAATCGTAATAGGGATATATTTTGTCAAAAAATCTACCTCATTGAAGAAAATTTTAAATTAATGAAATATCTTATACTTGCGCTTAATCTTAAAAAATAAATTAAAGATTTTTTAAGATTTAATATCGCCAGGTAACTTATCCCCCTAAAAAGATATTTCATCATCCTTTTAAGATAGAAAAAAGAAAATGTTTGCACATTGAAATATACAAGAGGGGAATATTCATGATAGTAAGTTTTTATTAAGAAATTTCGAAAATTAGAATCTGATGATTTATTTTGTTTATGCTCAGCTTTGGATTTAGGTGTTATAATTACACTCAATTTTTTTGATCTAAACCGCCTACACAAGTCGATTTCTTCCCAAAAAAGAAATAATTTCTCGTTAAATCCCCCAACTTTTTCGAACTGTTTTGATTTAATCAATAAGGCCCACTTAGCAACATCAACACAAATTTCCCCTTCAATCTGGGGCTTTAACAAAAAATTTCTAGATTTTAAAGCATTTTTTAAAGTTAATTTTTTTAAATTTCTCTCAGGAAAAGCTCCGTAGAAATCTTCATCAGGATAGATTATCGGTGCTACAATTCCACAATCATTTTGTTGGTCTAAGATGTTGTAAAGAGTATCTATCGAATTTTCATCGATATTTATGTCTGGATTTAATATTAAAAAAAACTTTGTACTTATATTCTTATAAGCAAAGTTCACTGCACTTCCATAGCCAAGATTTTTATTTTTTGAAATTATTTTAATGTTTTTATAAGTTTTTATTTTATCTAGAATTTCCTCGTTTTTCCCATTATCAACCACTATCGTTTTAAAATTCTTTAGATTTTTAAAAAAAATTTCATTAATTTGTGCTGAGTTATAAAGTACAGTAACAATTGTTATATCCTCGTAAATTTTGTTCATCAGTTTGAAATAGCTTATATTTATT
This sequence comes from uncultured Pelagibacteraceae bacterium, assembly GCA_902582235.1. Taxonomy (GTDB): domain Bacteria; phylum Pseudomonadota; class Alphaproteobacteria; order Pelagibacterales; family Pelagibacteraceae; genus Pelagibacter. The sequence continues at coordinate 97,323 of CACHQX010000001.1, read as the reverse complement.
TCAATAAATTTAATTTAATTAATTTTTGTATTTCAATTTATAATGGAATAATTTTAAAAAAACATACCAAATGTTGTTGTCGTCTCATAATTTATTAATATTTTCAACTTGAGGTTTTTCTGTGGTTTCACGTGAAAATACTATAGGTTTATTTAATTCATGAATAAATTTTTACCTTTAATTTTTGTTTTACTTTGGTCTTCAGCATTTGTTACAACAAAACCCATCGTAGACAATAGCGATCCCTTTGCAGCTTTAGCATTTAGATTTTTTATAGTTGCTATAGGTTTTTTTATTTATTGTACTTACAAAAACTTATCGTTTAAATTAAATAGTAGAGACTTTGTCCAATCTTTTTCAAGTGGCATTTTATTTCATGGAGTTTATTTAGGAGGTGTTTTTTTTTCTATATCGAAAGGCATTCCAACAGGTATAACTGCACTTATTGTTACAATGCAGCCGATCTTAACAAATGCTTTAGCCGGACCTTTTCTTAAAGAGCGCGTTGGTTGGAAACAATGGATAGGTGTTGTTTTGGGATTTATAGGGTCAGCATTAGTATTAGGTGTAGATATTGGTGGAACTCTTCCAACTGTAGGTATAATAGCTTCATTCATCGCTTTAATGTCAATTACATCAGCAACTCTTTTTCAGAAAAAATTTAGCGGTAATATCCCTTTACCAGTTAGCAATACTTACCAAGCTGCTGGAGGTTGTTTCTTTCACTTAATATTTATTATGTTTTTTGTTGATCCATTCATTGAATTTAATCAAAGTTTTTTAATAGCAATGGGTCATCAAATCTTTCTTGTATCATTTGGGGCGTTCACGATATTAATGTTTTTAATCAAAAATAATTCAGCAAGTAAAACAGTTACTGTATTTTTTTTAATACCAGCAACTTCGGCAATCATTGCTTGGATATTTCTTAATGAACAATTATCTTTAATTGATATATTTGGCTTCATTGTTGCTTCACTTGGCGTATTTATCGCAACAAGAAAATCTTAAACTATTCTATTTATTGAAAAAAAACATTTCAACTTTAAATTGAAATATATTTTGCGCATTTACATCATGTCTAAAAAGGTCTTTAATTAGATTTATATAAATGGCTAAGACTAAGAAAAAAAAAGCTGTTAAGAAAAGAAGAAAGAAAACAAAAAAGTCGATTAAAAAAAGAAGAAAACTTAAAAGCGGAACGACAAAGAAACTTTCTAAATCTAGAAAAAAGCTAAAAAAGATTAAGTCGAAGTCAAAATCAACACGTAAAACAAATGGAGGAAAAATGAGTGCAGAGATGAAAGTGTCTTCTGTTCTAGATACCTCTCATTTGAAGGTTAAATTTCCGTTCAAAGCAAAATACGGAAACTACATAAACGGAAAATTTGTAGAGCCTAAATCTGGAAAGTATTTTGATAATACTTCTCCGATCTCAAATGAAGTTATCTGTTCAGTTGCGCGATCTAACGAAAAAGACGTGGATGCAGCATTAGATGCAGCTCACGCAGCTTTCCCAACTTGGGGAAAGACATCAATCACTGAAAGATCTAACATTTTGATTAAGATTGCAGATGTATTAGAAAAAAATCTTAATACATTAGCAGTGGCAGAATGTTTAGATAACGGTAAACCAATCAGAGAATGTATGGCTGCTGACTTACCTCTTGTAATAGATCACTGGAGATATTTTGCAGGAGTAATAAGAGCAGAGGAAGGTTCAGTTGCTGAAATAAGCAATAATGAATATTCTTATCACATACCTGAGCCACTAGGTGTAGTTGGACAAATTATACCTTGGAACTTCCCATTACTAATGGCAACTTGGAAACTTGCTCCAGCATTAGCTGCTGGTAACTGTGTGGTATTAAAACCTGCAGAGCAAACTCCAGCGTCTATTATGGTAATGATGGAAATGATTGGCGATCTTTTACCAAAAGGTGTTGTTAACATTGTAAGCGGTTTTGGATTAGAAGCTGGTAAACCTTTAGCATCTTCTAAGAGAATTAAGAAAATTGCTTTCACTGGTGAAACAACAACTGGTAGATTGATTATGCAATATGCATCGCAAAACTTAATCCCAATAACTTTGGAATTAGGTGGTAAATCTCCTAACATTTTCTTTGAAGATGTCATGGATAAAAACGATGACTTCTTCGATAAGTGTCTAGAAGGTTTTGCAATGTTTACATTAAACCAAGGAGAAGTTTGTACTTGTCCAAGTAGAGTACTGGTTCAAGAGTCTATCTATGACAAATTCATGGAAAAAGCTATTGCTAGAACTAAAGCTGTAAAACAAGACAATCCTTTGAAAATGGAGACAATGATTGGTGCGCAAGCTTCATTAGAACAAATGGAAAAAATCAAATCTTATCTAGACTTAGGTAAGAAAGAGGGTGCCAAAGTTCTGTGTGGAGGAAATGTTGCAAAAATCAATAGTGGTTTAGAAAAAGGAAACTACATTGAGCCAACTATTTTCGAGGGTAAAAACAATATGAGAATATTCCAAGAAGAAATTTTTGGACCAGTTGTTTCTGTAACTAAATTTAAAGATGAGAAAGAAGCATTAGAAATTGCTAATGATACTCTTTATGGTTTAGGTGCAGGAGTATGGACTAGAAATGGAAATCTTGCATACAGAATGGGTAGAGAGATACAAGCTGGTAGAGTTTGGACAAACTGTTATCACGCTTATCCTGCTCACGCTGCTTTCGGTGGATATAAACAATCTGGTATCGGAAGAGAAACTCATAAAATGATGCTTAACCACTACAGACAAGTGAAGAACTTACACGTGTCTTACAGTGAAAAGAAATTAGGCTTCTTTTAAAAGATAATTAATATATAATGGCCCGTGAGGAATCACGGGCCATATTATTATGAAAGTAAAAGCAACAGAATCAGCATTAAAACTAATTGAAGATATTAAAGCTCAACACGGTGAGGAGCTTTTATTTCATCAATCAGGCGGATGTTGTGATGGAAGTGCCCCCATGTGCTATCCTAGAAAAGAGTATATGGTTGGTAACAGCGATGTAAAACTTGGTGAGATTGGTGGGGTTCCTTTTTATATGAATGATGACCAATATGAAAAGTGGAAACATACTGATCTAACTATCGATGCTGTAAATGGTATTGGCGGAATGTTCTCTTTAGATAATGGAACAGGTCGCAGATTTCTGACTAAATCAGAAATCTGCTTAGTCGTTGATAACGACAAAAAAAATTAATAAATCTTTTACTGTCCAGGTGCTTTGTAGCCAATTTTTCCTGCTTTAGCTGTGGCTTTTGAAAAATCAATCGCCTCAAGTATTGTTAAATTTTTAACAGCACCTGATCCTTCTACAACAAGTTTAATTGCAGCAAAATCATCAAACGATTTAAGATCTACAACAACAACAAAATCATAAGATCCTCTTACAATGTCCATACTATGCATTGTACCACCCATTGCTTTTGTTAATTGTTCTACAACTGCTTTTCTGTCAGTTCCTGGATCTTTCAAAAATCCTTGAAAAGCTTTTTCTGTGTAGTTTCCCATTATATATGCTTTCATGTTATACTCCTTATATTAAGGTTAATAGTATCGAGTTTATGGGTTTTGTTGATATGATTTATTTGCACACTAGACACTTTAAAAGCTCATGTTAGATTAAATTATGTACGAAAAATACGGTCAATTCATAGATGGTAAGTGGCACAAATCTTCTACAGGCGAAACTTATGAAGTTATCAATCCAGCTAACGAGGAAATTATTGGTAAAGCATCTAAAGCTTCATCTGAGGATGTTGATAAAGCTTTGTTGTCTGCTCAAAAGGGTTTAGAGGTATGGAAAAAAACACCACCATGGCAACGTGCTTATATTTTAAGAAGAATTGCTGACAAGATGAGAGAAAAGCAAGACATACTTGCTAAATGGATGACCCTTGAAGTTGGAAAACCGTTTGCAGAAGCAAAGGGTGAAGTTAACGGTGCAGCAGATATTTATGAGTGGAATGCAGAGGAGACAAAAAGAATTTATGGCCAAACAGTTGAAAGCAGATTTGAAGATACTAGAGTTCATGTTTACTATCAACCTGTTGGAGTAGTAGCAGCATTAGTCCCATGGAATTTTCCGTTAGTTTTATCTGCAAGGAAAATTTCTACTGCACTAGCAGCTGGATGTTCAGTAATTGTAAAACCAGATGTAATAACTCCTGGTGTTGTAATGGAACAAGTTGAGATTTGCAGAGAATGTGGAGTTCCTCCAGGTGTTGTAAATTTATTATCAGGGGATCCTCCAAGTATCGCCCAACAATTAATTGCCTCTGATATAGTTAAAAAGATTTCAATTACAGGATCTTCAAGAGTCGGAAAATTAATTTTAAAACAGGCAGCAGATAAAGTTCAAAGAGTTACAATGGAATTAAGTGGTCATTCTCCATTTATAGTTTTTGATGATGCAGACATTAAAAAAGCAACCGATATGGCAATCGCTGCAAAGTTTAGAAACAATGGTCAAGTTTGTATTTCACCCAATAGATTTTACATTCAAGAAAATAAAAAAGATGAATTTGTTAACTTGTTTGTAGAAAAAACTAAGAAATTAAAAATTGGTGATGGCATGGATCCTTCAGTTCAACTTGGACCTTTGACAACTAAAAAAAGACTAAACGAAATTGAAGAATTAGTTGAAACAACAAAAAAAGAGGGTGCAAAAGTTTTACTAGGCGGGAAAAGACCATCAGGTTTTAACAAAGGTTATTTCTATGAACCTACAGTTTTTGATAATGTAAAAGATGATTATACAATTATGAAAGTAGAACCATTTGGACCTTTGGTTCCTATGTTATCTTTTAAAAGTTTCGATGAAGTAATTGAAAGAGCTAATAATCATGAATTAGGATTATCAAGTTATATTTGTACCAACTCTATGGAAAAAGCACATAGAGCTTCAGAGTTGATGGAAACCGGAACAGTAGCAGTCAATACACCTTTAGTAGCTTTAGCAGAAGCCCCCTTTGGAGGTATCAAACAAGCGGGATATGGAAGGGAAGGTGGTTCTATGGCAATAAAAGATTATCTTAATGTTAAGTACACTCACCTTGGTTTAAAAGGTTAATTTAGATGACAGAATTAATTTTGGCTTTAGGTGCAGGCCTTCTAAGTTTTTTATCTCCATGTGTTTTACCTTTGATACCTGGTTATATATCATACGTTTCAGGAAAATCGTTAAATGAACTTCTTGAGGAAAAAAAAGTTAATATTTTACCAATAGTTCTCTTTACAGTTGGCTTCTCTTTGATTTTTATTGCATTTGGTGCAACTAGTTCTCTTATTGGAAAAATTTTGTTAAATAATTCAATAGAGTTAAGAATACTTTCTGGCTTAGTTATTATCTTTTTTTCTCTTCAAATAATTGGAATAATAAATTTAAATTTCCTTAACTTTGAAAAAAGATTCCAAACACAAAAAAGTGCTAATATTTTTAGCTCTGTTTTAGTTGGAATGGCTTTTGGTTTTGGATGGACTCCATGTATTGGACCTATACTAGGTTCTATACTAGCTCTTGCAGCAGTTGAACAAACACTTCTCAAAGCTGTAATGTTATTATTATTTTATTCTTTAGGGCTGGCGATCCCATTTATTTTATCTGGTTTCTTGATACAAAAATTTATGCTTGTTTCAAAAAATCTAAAAAGAAATATCAATATTATTTCAAAAACTGGTGGATTTATTTTATTGGGAACGGGTATTTTAATACTTACAAATCAACTTCAAGCAGTGGGTTTTTATTTATTGAAATCTTTACCTTTTTTACAAAATCTGGGTTAAAAAAATCATCTTTTTTGGTATAATCAAAATATGTCATTAAGCTATTTAATAAATCAATCTAGTAAGTTTATCTGGTACTCTGCGCACTACATAATTTCGTTTAAGTATGCGACACCTATTAAAATAGATAAGTCTAACCCACCTCCATTTTATGGAAAGATGCCATCAGGTAAAAAACTATTTTTTGAAATGATGAAGCTTTTAAATGAAGAAAGAAAGTTAATAAACTCAAAATTTTATAAAATACCAAAAACAGAATTAAAAGATTTAATAAATACAGCCAAAGGGAGCTTTGACTTTTTTCTTGATTTACCAAAAATTGACAAAAGAAGAACATCAGGAAAATTCTCTGAAGTTAAAACGAATAAAGATTTGCCAAAATATTTCTTAAGAAATTTCCATTACCAAACAGATGGATATTTAAGTGAAAAATCTGCAAGATTGTATGAGTTTCAAGTCGAGACTTTATTTTCCGGTTGTGCCGCAACCATGCGAAGATTCTCAATGATACCGCTAATTAAATTTATTAAAGATGAAAATTTACCAAGAACAAAGTTATTGGACATTGGTACTGGCACTGGAGATATAATTGCAACGTATAAATTAAATACTAAAAATTTAGAGGTCACTTGTTCTGATTTATCAGAAGAGTATTTAAACGTTGCAAAGGAAAAATTAAAGAAATTCTCAGATATTAATTATGTAAATTGCAAAGGGGAAGAGCTCCCATTTGATGAGAAGTCTTATGACATTGTTACTTCTACCTATGTTTTTCATGAGGTTCCTTCTGCAATAAGAAAAAAAATTTTTAGTGAAATTTCAAGAGTACTTAGAAAAGGAGGAATCTTTATTCTAACAGACTCTTTACAAATGGATGACAATCCAATTTTAAATCCATTATTAGAATTTTTTCCTTATTCTACACATGAACCTTATTATCCAAAATATATAAGAGAAGATCTAGCTAGTGTTGCTAAACAAAGTGGATTAGAACTTTTTTATTCTAAGAATGCTTATCTTTCTAAAAGCCTAGCTTTCAAAAAAATTTAATTAGTTAAATTTTCTTAGTAAGTGTCTTAGTTTACCTTCTGAAGAGTCGTAATCTATATAACAACCTTGTAAAAATCTATTACCTTCATTAGGATTGAATTCTGTCCTACCGTGAAGTAATCTATAATTATCCATCATCAGCAAGTCACCTGGATTTAACTTGAATTTTATTAAAAATTTATCTGAGTTATAAATTTCTGAAATTTTATTTCTTGCTTTATAATAGAAGTCTAGCCTATCTTTTTCTAAGGCTGGAACAAAATCTAGTCTGGTACTAAATCTTACTTGTTTAACTCGTTTATTTTGATCTAATTCAATAAGTTCCCCATAATTTTCTAAAACAACATTTTTATCTGCAAATCTAAACTTCACTTTTATTTCTGTAAGTATTTTGAAAAATTCAGGAAATTCATTTTTTAAATTTTCTGCCACTGAAAATCCATCGACAAGAGTAGAAAATCCACCTTTAACATCATTTTCAATACAATGTAGTAACTGAATATTGGGAACTGGTTTTCTGTAAGGATTGTCAGTATGAGGTGATAGAGGAAGAGGTGTATAAGCTAAATCATTTGGATTTGGTTTTGACTTAACATTAAAGTATTCACCAAAATTTGTTCTTCTAATGCTACCAATTGAATTAGCAAAATTTACAATGAAATTATCTTTAGTTGGAACATTTGAAATAATAATAAAACCATTTTTATAGAATGATTTTAAAAGCTCAAGCATCTCACCGCTTTCTAAAAAATTATCATTATATTTAAAATTCTTTAGATTCTTAAGGTTAGAATTCCAAAGCGTTGGCTGCATTAATCTTTCTAATTCTTCATCTGAAGAAAACTCTTTCTCAATTTTTTTAATGTCAAATTTAGACTTTACTCCATCACTAAACTCGAGATTTAAAAGATCATTATCAATTTTAACATCTTTTATTGTTATATTTTTTAGAAAAGACGGATCAAATAATCTTTGTTCGGTATTAGCATCTAGATGTTCTTTTTCAGACACTCTTTCTCTTAACCAAATAGGATGTAATTCTTTCTTTTCTGATCCTAGAAACACAAATATTTTGTTATTTTTTTCTAATTGTATTTTCATATCTACAATTAACATTTCAACAAAAAATAGCTTTAATCAAGCAAAATTAAATAGTAATAAGATCTTAAGATAAATCAAAACGAATGAAAAATATTGAATTTTATAGATTTTTAATCTCTTTAGCTAAAGACTTAAATAGATTTTACAAAAAGAATTTGAACAAACCTTTTAAGGCCATTAATAAAGGCAAAGGCTCTAACTATGACCCAGTCACTATAGCTGATAAAAAATTTGAGAAATTCATAAGATCAAAGATTAATAAAAAATACCCGTCTCACTCTATCGTTGGCGAAGAATTTGGAAAGAAAAAAACTAAAAGTGACTACTCTTGGGTAATAGATCCAATTGATGGGACAAGATCTTTTGTAATTGGAAACCCTTCGTGGAGTAATCTTGTAGCTATTTGTTATAAAGGACAACCGATTTTTGGGTTAGCAAACTTTCCTGAACTAAATAAATTTTATATAAACAAAAACACTAAAGAGGCTTTTTTATTTAGGGATAATAAAAAGACAAAATTAAGATCTTCGAAAGAAAAAAATTTCAAAAAGATAAAACTTTCTGGAAATTTTCATGGTCATTTTTCTTTAGATAAGCTTAAGAAAGTAAAAAAAATTCTCCCAATGATGCAATTTCCTTGTATGGATGCATTAAGTTATTCTCATTTTTGTGAAGGAAAAATTGATGTTGTTTTTCAATGTGGAAATAAAATTTGGGATATTTTTCCATTGATACCAATAATAAGAGCTTCAGGTGGAATAGTTACAAATTGGAAAAATCAATTTAACTTTAAAAGTGGAAATGTTTTAGTTTCTCCAAATAAAATTTTACACTCTAAGATGCTTAAAATGCTTAGACCTCTTAACTAATTGTTATTAATAAAAGATTTAATGTAATCTCTAAGTTTTATTTTACCAAAATGTTTATAAACTTTATTTGATAAATTCATTGTGGTAAGAGCTGATGCGTATCTTTCACCAGGTCTTTTTGATAAAAGCCTAATTCGTCTCTTAAACATCTTTGCAACTTCTAAAATCGTAAAACTTTGCTTATGGGAAATACTATAATGTCTACATAGATTTTTTTTCCAAGCTATATAGCAAACATTAATTGTATCATCTATATGTGTAAATCTTCTTGATTGAGAGCCCGGTTTAACTACTGGTAAAGCTTTATTTTTTTTGTAACAATCTTCAAAAATTCCTATCACAGTAGCCATGTTCCCTTTACTTATTTGATTAGGACCATATACGTTATAAAAATAAATCACCTCATATTTAAATTTAAACCACTTTTTTAAATTTTCTAATAACTCCAAATTCTTTGCTTTTGTAAATGCATAAGGAGATAGGTTTTTGTCATTTCCTTTATTGCCAAGTGATGCAGATGTTGCGCTGTAAACTAATTTAATCTTATTTTTAAGGCAGAAATTAAAAACTGCATTTGTTCCAATTGAGTTAGATTCAATACATTTATCCATTTGTAAAAAACTTTGATAAATTCTTGCAAATTCTCCAAAATGAAAAATTGATTGTACTTGTTTTGGATTTAATACTGTAGAGATATTCTTAGTATGAGCCTTAATGTATTTTACTCTAGAATTTTTTATATGATTTTTACGTGTACTAGAGCTGTAATCATCAATTGAAATCAATTTATAATTTGTCTTTTTTAAAAGTAATTTAATTAAGTTTGTACCGACAAAACCTGCGCCACCTGTGATTACTATCTTTTTTGAGCTCATTAGCTTTTTATCTATTAATTTAAATATTTATTTATGTAAATAACTAAATTACAATGCACTAAAAAAGAGGAGGAATATGGAAATTTTCAAACCAATTAACGAAAAAAAAGCTAACACAAAAGTAAAAAGAATTTTTAATGAAATTAAGAAAACCAGAAAAATTACTAAAATTCCAAATTTTTGGAAATCTATAGCACATAACCCACAACTTTTAGAAAGAACATGGAATAATCTTAAACAAATTATGAAAGATGGTGCGCTAGACTCAGTTACTAAAGAATTAATTTATGTTGCTGTATCAATTACAAACAGCTGTAACTATTGTACTAGATCACATACTTTTGCTGCTAAAAAAAAAGGTGCAACTGATGAAATGATAAAAGAAATGATTGATGTGGTTGGTATTGCTAATCAAAATAATAAACTTGTTGAAGCTTATCAAGTTGAAGTAGACAAAATTTATAAATAAGCTATGACGAATTTTCTTGGATATATATATCTTTTGTTGGCCGTAATATTAGGAATTACCTCAAATGGTTTTTTAAAAACTACTAATGGATTTACAAATCTTGTGCCAACTACAATGTGTGTAGTTACAATTGTGCTTTGTATATTTTTTCTAGCAAAAGCAATGATGACAATACCTGTTGGTTTTACATATGCAACATATGGAGGGCTAACCATCACCGCAGTAACAATATTTGGAATATTAAAATATAATCAAATTCCAAACATGTATGGAATTATAGGCATATGTTTTATTATTATTGGGGTGATACTGGTAAATTTTTTAGGAAAAACATCTTAGATGTGTGGAAGGTACGTAATTACAAAAGCTAAAGAAAAAACTTCATTCTTAGTAAAGTCAACAACCAACGTTAAAGACGAAGAAAACTTTAACGCACACCCAACTCAGAGTTTACCAATAGTAAAATCTTATTCTAATGGCAAAACTTTAGAATTACTTAAATGGGGCATTGTTCCATCTTGGGCTAAACAAAAAAACTTCAGACCACTAATTAATGCAAGACTAGAGACAATTGATGAGAAAATATCATTTAAAAGATTAATCCAAGCCAATAGATGTGTTGCTGTAATGGACGGCTTTTACGAATGGAAAAGAACTAAAGAAAAAAAAACACCCTTTTATTTTAAAAGACAGGATAATCTACCCTTATTTGTTGCAGGGATATTTGATAAAAATGAATTTTGTTTAATAACCGAGGAGGCAAACTCTAATGTATCTGAGATACATCATAGACAACCTGTGATTCTTAACCAAGATGAAATAGATTTGTATTTAGACTTAAAAAAATCTGGTAAAAATTTATTAGCTAATATTCAAAAACCCCAGATTATTTTCCATGAAATATCAAAAGAAGTAAATAAACCGAACAATAACGACCCATCATTAATTAAATCTATAAATTAATGAATTTGGAGAAATATAAACAAAAAAGTAGAGTTCTATTAATTAACACTCCAAGCTATAAAGAAAAAAAATATCTAAATTCAAAAAAGATATATCAAAAATATATTAAAAGATTTCATAAAAATTACATCAAACTTATCACTAAAATAAATAAAAAAAGTTTTTTTATAGAATTTATCGAATTTGATGGTTCAGTAAAAAAAAAGTTTAAAAATTTAAATATTAAAAATTTATTAATTTTTTTAAAAAAGTTAAAAACTCCTAAAAAAAATAACCTTATAAATTTATCTCTTTATTCAGATTATAATCCAAAAACGACAACCCCAGGATTAGGTTTTAAAAATAAAGATAAGGCTATTTATACTATAAATAAGATTAAAAATAGAACTATAAAATATCAGGTAAATGTTATTGCAACAATGTTAGGTAGAGCAAAAAATCATCCTCATAAAACCAAAGACATGAATAAAGCAATTAAAGAATTTGAAAAATGGATGAAAAATTATAAAAAAACTACTTAGTTATTTTATCTACAAAATTTTTTGTTATTGGACCAACAAATAAAGCTGCAACAATTGCTATAGGAAGACTAACCATCCAAGCTTTTAAAAATCTATTAATATATTCACTATCCATTCCAGTATTTATATATGTAATTATTAGTGTCATCATAAGGCTCATTCCAAAACCCATGATCAAAATAAATAGTAAGTTTGAATATTTTTTTGGAAACATTAAATTGTTAGCGTAACTTTGTAGCTCATGTTTCCTGGTGAATTATTTTTTCATCGCGTTGAACATACTTAGTGTATCGTCGAAAGTCATCATTCTGACCATTTTTCCACTATCGCTTACTTCAAAGTAATGACCAAACATTGTTTCCATACCATCTGCTGACCCTTTTACTCTTACAAAAACTTTATTTCCTTCACTTATCATTTCAATTGGTTCAACTTTGAAATTTGACCATTTTTCTGGAATTTTTGAAAATGCTCCCATCATTGCTTGTGGACCTTTGTGCACCCCTGATAGAGGATGGACTCCTTCTTTTCCAGGGAAAGTCCATGTCGTATTTTCATCAACTAACTCTTTAAAAAAAGTCTCCATGTCGTGTTTGTTAAAAAGATCATAACCTAATTGTATTCTTTCTTTTGCGTTCATTTGCTTCTCCTTTCTTATTATTTTTTATACGTAAATTTTATCAGCTAATCCGTAACAAAGAAGTGCGCTTATAATCACTAGAACTAGTGGAGCATATATTCCATCATTTCTAGTTTTCTCAGTCAAACCAGTTTTATCAATTTTTAAAGTATAAAAATTTGCACATAATATTGTGACATTAATTATAAAAACTAAATTAAAAAATGCCCAAGTAGCATCTAAACCACCCGATCTTATGAAAGCGATATATATTGCCATTAAAACCATTGCAATCATGAACGAACCAGCAAATCTTGTTAATAGTGTAGCCGTTTTATCTACGCCTCTACCTTCAAGAAATTTTTGAGTACCGAAAACTAATTGGAATGCGTAGCTTCCAACAATAATAAAGTGAACTAAGTAAATTATTAAGTAAAATATATTTCCAAATTTGTCGATCATAAATATCCTATGCGTTGTAGTCCATTACTTGATCTGTACACTCAACAAACTTATGTGGAGTGAAAAAATCGTTCATTTGACCTAATTGATTAATAATTGCTTCCTCATCTTTACCCTTCCACCAACAATACATTTCCATTGTATCACCTGGAGTATTCCAAGTCATCTGACAAGCAGCATTATCGCTTTTCATACTTTTAACAATATCCTCCATTTTCATTGAAGCCACTGTTTCAGTAAACTTATCTTTCATTTCTTTAGATTTGAAAGTGTGTGTTACCATATAGTTTTTCATATTTTCTCCTTTATAGATTTATTTTAGATAATTCATACAACTGAGCACTCTCTACACACTCAGCGTAAATTGCTTTTGCTGTAGGATTATTTCCAGTTACGAACTCTTTCATACCTGCTTCATTATGAACATTAACTTTGAACAACAGCCCACTTTTATCGGGTATCATAGCCCCAACAGTTTTTTCTGGATAAGCAACACTTTTTCTGACACCCATACCTTCATCTGATTGCATCCAACCCATGAAAGTTTCTAATTTACCTTCTTTAAGTTTAAGATACACTAACATTTCCTTTTCCATTTTTTTATCCTTTCATTAAATAGTTTCATTATACTCCCTTAATTATAATTAAATTACCTTCAGAATTTTTTTGGCGGAGTTCTTTAACTGGTTTATATAAATCTGAATTATACCACTCTAAAGCTTTTTCGTAAGTAGGAAATTCAATTATTACATTTCTAGTGTAATCCCATTTACCTTCCAGCGACTTATATTCGCCAGCTCTAATAATATATTTCCCTCCATAGTGCTTTATAGTTTGTGGGACTTGTTCTGCGTAAATTTTAAAACCTTCTTTATTCGTCATATTAATTTGAGCAATCACGTATCCGCTCATTTATTAATAAAGAGTTTGAGCGACTTTTTTCACTCGCTTTTCGCCATTTGGAATAGTTGTTTCTAAGAATTTATGACACTGATTAGTTAATTTTTCATTATATTTTGAGCCGTAGTGTTTATCGACAGCTTTATTTACACCTTTGTCCCAATCAGTTTCTTTAATACCAATTTCGATTGCATAAGTTTTCCAAACTTTTACAGCTGCCATGGATTTTTCCTTCATACCATATTCAAATTTTTCTCCGGATGGCAAAAAGTAATTAGCCATGTAAATTCCAACACAATCCCAAGCTTTTTCCTTATCTTTTTTGTTTAGATCAGCTAATGCTAAGGAAAAAATAAACAAACTAAACAGCACAATTAATAAAAGTGAGAAGAAATTTTTTTTAAATAGTTCGTTCATAGTATAAATTAGAAAATTATTTAACTACAATATCTTTATTATGTAAAAGATTTATTAAAGTGTGCGCTAAAAAAAATTAAATCCAAGCGGGAATCGGTAGTCCTTTTTCCTCTAAAAATTTTCTATTAAACAGCTTGGAGTTGTATTTATCTGATCTGTCACAAAGAATGGTAACGATTGTTTTACCTGGTCCTAATTTCTTGCCAAGTCTTATAGCACCAGCAATATTTACCCCACAACTTGTACCTAAACTTAGTCCCTCATTTTGAATAAGGTCATAAATGACAGGCAAAGACTCTTTATCTTCAATAGAGAAAGCACCATCAATTTTTGCTTCAGCAAAGTTAGCTGTAACTCTACTTGATCCTATCCCTTCAGTAATTGAATTGCCTTCACCCTTTAATTCTCCATTTTCAATATAGTTGTAAAGGGATGATCCAGCAGGATCTGATAAATAAATTTTAATATTTTTATTTTTTTCTTTTAAAAAACTACTTACACCAGCAATTGTTCCTCCCGTACCAGACGAGCAAACAAAACCATCAACTTTTCCATCTGTTTGCATCCATATTTCAGGTCCAGTGGTCTCATAATGTCCTTTAGAATTGGCAGTGTTATCAAATTGATTAGCCCAAACCACACCATGATTGTTACTGCTCTTTAATTCATCAGCAAGTCTACCAGCAACCTTTACATAATTACCTTCGTCTTTATATGGTTTAGGTGGAACTAACCTTAAGTCAGCTCCCATGTTCTTTAACATATCTTTTTTCTCTTGAGTTTGATTATCATTCATCACAATGATTGTTTTATACCCAATTGAATTACCAATAAGACAAAGACCAATACCAGTATTACCTGCAGTACCTTCAACAATCGTCCCGCCTTTTGAAATTAATTTTTTTTCTTGAGCATCTTTAATTAATGCTAAAGCGGCTCTATCTTTTACAGATCCACCTGGATTTAAGTATTCTGCTTTACCATAAATATTGCACCCAGTAATTTCGGATGCAGCTCTTAATTTTACTAATGGCGTATTACCAATCCCTTCAATAAAATTATTTTGAGCATTTTTCATATTAATTTTTATCACTTTCAGGAGTTATACCATAAGGTTTAAAGTTTTCATCTGAGCCTGAAGTTTCTCCAACATTTTTTGCTGGTATTCCAACCATCACTGCATTATCTGGAACATCTTTTGTGACAACTGCGTTCGCCCCAATCTTTGCATTTTTGCCTACAGTTACCGGTCCAAGTATTTGTGCACCAGACCCAACTACAACATTATCTTTAAGTGTAGGATGTCTTTTTATATTTCTTTGTTCATTAGAATTTACGCTTGGTGAGATACCACCAAGTGTTACCATGTGATAGATCGTTACATTATCTCCAATTTCTGAAGTTTCACCAATCACAACTCCCATCCCATGATCTATAAATAAATTTTTACCAATGTTTGCTTTTGGATGAATTTCTATTCCAGTTAAAAATCTTGAAAACTGAGAGATTATTCTTGCAACTAAATGAAATTTTGCAATTGCAAAAAAATTTGCAATTTTGTGGAAAAAAACAGCCTTAGCACCAGGATAGGTTAAGATGATACTTAACTTTGATTTGGCAGCTGGATCTCTCTTAATTATCGATTCTAAAAATTCATTCATAATACTGTATACTGTGAAATTAATTTAGCTTACTAATTGCAACAACAACAAACACCTTCAGGTTTGCAATTACATTGCATATCCCCGTCGCAAGCACACGTATCGTTAGTGCAGTTTGTGCAAATACATTTTGAATTGTCGCAAGCCATAATTGATTTATAGAGCTAATAACCTGATAATCAACCCAAATTTTGTCGCTTTAAATTTGATTTAAAGTAAGGCCTTTTACGTTTGCAGGTACAGCCACATCCATCATTTTTGGATTAGCTAATTTTAAATTGTTCATGATCTCAACATATTGATCTATTGAATTAACTTGTAATCTTGGATTATTTTTTATTTCGTATCCAATTGTAGAATTTTTTTTCCCATTATAATCGTGTGCAGGAAAAACTATTGTGTTCTCTGGAAGTTTAAGCAATTTATTAAATAATGAGTCGTATTGTTGTTTAGCATTTCCATTTTGAAAATCAGTTCTCCCAGTCCCATTAATCAACAAAGTGTCTCCAGTGAAAACTCTGTCTTTCATCAAAAAACTATACGAACAATCTGTGTGTCCAGGAGTATACAAAACTTTAAGCTCTACTCCATCTAGTTTAATTTTTTCATTTTCTTTTACCCTTAAGTCAACCACTTCAGATTTAGAATTTTCACCCATTATTTTTGTGCAACTAGTTCTCTTACTTAACTCATTAAGTCCAGTAATATGATCAGCATGAATATGTGTATCAATTACTTTTACCAATTTTAATTTTAGTTTTTCTAAAAGTTTTATATATTCTTCAGTGTGTTCTATTACCGGATCGATTATTAAAGCTTCACGACCTTCACCGCTTGACAGTATGTACGTATAGGTTGAAGACTTATTATCGAATAGTTGTTTAAAAATCATATTAATTATCATCTTATAAAAAATTGCATAGCAAATCAATCTTGCATATAATTTGTTTTTAAAAAGGAGATGTAAATGACTCTAAAAATAAATAGTTTAGCGCCTGACTTTAAAGCTAAAACAACAATTGGCGATATTTCATTTCATGAATGGCTAGGTGATAGTTGGGGTGTCTTATTTTCACACCCAAAAGACTTTACACCTGTTTGCACAACAGAATTAGGTTCTCTTGCAAAATTAAAACCTGAATTTGAAAAAAGAAATGTAAAAGTTATTGGTTTAAGTGTTGATCCGGTTTCAGATCACGTAAAGTGGTTAGAGGATATAAAAGATGTAACTGGAAAAAAACCAGACTATCCAATTATAGCTGATGAGGATCTTAAAATTGCAAAACTTTATAATATGTTAGAAGGTGATGCGGGAACAACTTCAATGGGGAGAACTGCAGTAGACAATCAAACAGTTAGAACAGTTTTCATTATAAGACCTGATAAAAGAATTGGTTTGTTTTTAACTTACCCAATGGCAACTGGAAGAAATTTTTTGGAACTATTGAGATCAATAGATTCTATGCAGCTGACTGCAAAACATAAAGTGGCTACTCCAGCAGATTGGAAAAAAGGTGAGGAAGTAATCATTGTACCTGCTGTAAAGGATGATGAAGCTAAAAAATTGTTTCCTAAAGGTTGGAATGCAATTAAACCTTATTTAAGAAAAGTTCCAGATCCATCTAAGTAGATTGGACAAAAAACTTTTAAACCAGCAATCTCAGCATTGGGAAAATAATTTCTCAAATAAGCCTGAGATGTTCGGTTTTGAACCAAGCTTCTCAGCAAAGAAAGCCCTCGAAACCTTTAAAAAAAATAACATTACAAATATTATTGAACTTGGCGCAGGTCTTGGAAGAGACACAATATATTTTGCACAAAATAATATTCATGTTCACGCAATCGATTACAGTTTGTCTGCAACAAATATTATAAAAAAAAGATCTAAAGAAAACAATTTAGACGCTTTAGTAAAAGTTGAGAATTACGATATCAGGAAAAAATTTAATTTTGATAATGAAAATTTTCAAGCATGTTACTCACATATGTTATTTTGTATGGCTCTTACAAATCAAGATTTAAAAGATTTAAATAAAGAAATCTTAAGAGTTTTAAAAAAAGACGGTTTTAATATTTACACTGTAAGAAATCATACGGATGGTGATTTTAAGAAGGGAACGCATAGAGGAGAGGATATGTATGAAATGAATGGTTTTATTGTTCATTATTTTTCAGAAAACAAAATTAAGAATCTTTTAGATGGATTTATAAATATAAGTATTGAAAATTTTGATGAGGGCAGTTTTCCTCGAAAATTGTCTCTAGTAATAAACAAGAAAAAATAACGTTTTTTGAATGCAATTTAGCCCCATTGGTTTTTTTTAAATAATGATTAAATAGTCCCTATGAGTAACTTAGAAAGTCATTACAGACCAAGTAATTTTAGTGATAAGGTAGCTTTATCTTTCACAAAATTTTTAAGGTTCATCGCAGATACTTTTTTCAAAAAAAGGTACGGTCATAGAGCTGTAGTATTAGAAACTGTAGCCGCAGTTCCAGGTATGGTTGCCGGAATGTTAATCCATTTAAAATCTCTTAGAAAGATGGAGGATGACAAAGGATGGATCAAAATCCTTCTAGATGAAGCTGAAAATGAAAGAATGCACTTAATGACATTCATTCATATTGCGAAACCAACTTTTATTGAAAGAATAGTTATTATGATTGCTCAATTTATTTTCATAATTACTTATGCAATTATTTATTTAATTTCTCAAAGAACCGCACATAGAATTGTTGGTTATTTTGAGGAAGAAGCTGTTAGAAGTTACACAGAATACTTACATGAATTAGAAACTGGCAAAATTAAAGATCAACCTGCTCCTGAAGTTGCAATTAATTATTGGAATTTACCATTACATGCAACGCTAAAAGATGTTGTAAAAGTTATTAGAGATGATGAGGCAGGACATCGAGATGTAAATCATAGTTTTGCCGATGTAATAGACGACAGAAAAACAAAAGAAAAAGTTAATACATCTAAAAAAGAAATCACAACAAAAGAAAATTTAAAAGGAAATTATGAATAAAATTTATTTATATATATTGACTATATTTTTTATTTTTACATCAGCTTCATTTGCAGATAAAAATATGATGATAGGTTCAAAAGGAAAACTTAGTGAAGTAGATAGAACAATTAAAGTAAAGATGTATGATAATTATTATGAACCAAAATCATTTAATATTAAAAAGGGTGAGACAATTAAATTTGAAGTAGTTAATGCAGGTAACCTTGTTCACGAATTTAATATAGCAAATGCAATGATGCATAAAAAACATCAGCCAGAGATGGAGAGAATGGTTGAAAATGAAATTTTATTAGCAGACTCGATTGATAAAGAAAAAATGAAAAAAATGGCAAAAATGGATAAGGCAATGGGACACTCACACAGTAATAGTGTTCTTTTAGCTCCAAATGAAAAAGGTGATTTAGTTTGGAAGTTTGAAAATGCTATGAATATTGAGATTGCATGTAATGTTCCTGGCCATTATCAAATTGGTATGGTAGCTAAAGTAGAGTTAGAATAACTCTATAAAAAATTTACTTAAATGAGCTCAGAGAGTTTAACCTTTAATTGGTCTTGCAAACACACGTGGAAAAGAAGTGCAAAAAACACAGCTTGGTGTTTACTTGGATGCTCTATTGGTGATTTTGGAACAATTTTATTTTTTCAATTAAGTAAAATTCCATTTCCAGTTCTTGGTATAATGACTTTAGCAATAATCAATGGATTAATTACAAGTATAATTTTGGAAACGGTTATACTCATGAGACAAAATTTTGATTTTAAAAAAGCATTCAATACTGCAATAGGGATGAGTTTTATATCTATGATTAGTATGGAAGTTGCAATGAATCTAACAGATTATCTTTTAACAGGCGGAGCAATATTAACTTGGTGGGTTGTTCCATTAATGTTGATAGTAGGTTTTGTAACACCTTGGCCTTATAATTATTGGAGATTAAAAAAATTTAATATTGCTTGCCACTAAATTTTTTAAATAAATCAGGCATTATTTAAGCTTTCTCTTAAAGTTTACCTTTGTTATTAGTTTCTTTTTTTAGCTATGAACGTCTTGAAAAGAATATTTATATTATTTCTAATCTTTAATTTAACTTTTGTTAGTAAGGTTCAAGCAGAGGCAACTTTCAATGACATAAATGGAGATGGAACAGGTTTTGACGTCAGTGCTCAAGATACTACGCCTAGAGGTATTGCTTTTAACAATGATGGAACCAAGATGTTTGTGGTAGGTGATACTGATAATGATATAAATGAATATACATTATCAACAGCTTTTGATTTATCAACCGCAACTTTCAATGACATAAATGGAGAGGGATCAGGTTTTGACGTTAGTGCTCAAGATGATAAGCCTATATATATTTATTTTAATAATGATGGAACCAAGATGTTTGTGATAGGTAATACTGCTTATGATATAAATTAATATACACTATCAACAGGTTTTGATTTAACAACTGCAACTTTCAATGACATAAATGGAGACGGAACAGGTTTTGACGTTAGTGCTCAAGATGATAAAACCAGAGGTATTGCTTTTAATAATGATGGAACCATAATGTATTACATAGGTAATACTGATAATGAGATATATGTATATACATTATCAACAGGTTTTGATTTAACAACTGCAACTTTCAATGACATAAATGGAGATGGAACAGGTTTTGATATTACCGATCAAGATGGTGTTCCTAGGGGTCTTACTTTTAATAATGATGGAACCAAGATGTTTGTGGTAGGTGATAATGGTAATGAGATAAATTCATATACATTATCAGTAGGCTTTGATTTAACATCAACTGTAACTCATGTAGGTAGTTTTGATATTAGTAGTCAAGCTACCAATCCTCAAGGTATAGCTTTTAATATTACTGGTACCAAAATGTTTGTGGTAAGTAATGATGGAGATGATATAAATGAATATACCTTAAGCTGTGCTTTTAAAGTTACTAGTTCAGGAAAATGTGAAGAGCCACCAAAAATTAAAGATGTAAGAGGTATAAATGATGCACAAATTAATACTGCTAAAAAGTTTGCTGAAGATACAAGAGTGGCTACTTTTAAAAGACTAGATATATTAAGAGCAAATAAATATCAAAACACGAGCGCTCAAAGAATAGAGTTGCTCTTTCAAAATGAATTATTTAAGAAAGTATCGAATAATGTTGCAAGTTCTACTCAAGCTAAATTCAATCCAATTCAAAAGTTAGATCAAATTTTACCTAATGACTGGGAAGCATGGACTGAAGGTAGTATTAGTTTTGGAAAAATTGGTGAGACTTCCTTAAGCTCTGCACAAGATATAGATGGATTTGGTATAACTGTAGGTGCCGATAGAAAAATGGATGAAGACCAAATATTAGGAGTAGCTGTAAGAGTGGGTAACACTGATGTTGATATTGGAACCTTTGGTTCTGCAGTTGACACCAATGCTTTAAGTTTTTCTGTTTATGGGATTAATAGTTTAGAAGACAAGAATTTTTTAAAACATGTTTTTGGAGTTAGTTATTTAGATAGCGATATCGTAAGGAAAGACGAAGGAAACACCAACACTCATACCAGTGACCGTGATGGTAAGCAAGTTTTTGGTTCACTTGATATTGGTAGAGAGTATGAAGGTAGTGACTTAACTGTTAGTTCAATAGGTAGTATTGACGGAAGTTATACAGCGCTTGATAGCTATACCGAAAGTGGCACTAATGCTATTAGCTATAATGATCAAGATATTAAATCTTTAATGGCTTCTTTAGGTGTACTAATTGATAGAGATATTAATTTAGAAAACTCAAATGTAAAATCTAGAGTTAATCTTGAATATGGTAAAGAGTTTGCCTCAAACTCTAAAGTGGTAACAAGTTATGTATCAGATAGCGAAAGTTTTGAATATCAAGCTGATAACAAAAATAGAGATATATACACAGCAGGACTTGGTTTAGATTTAAAGCATGAACAAGGATTAACGATTAGTACTGATTACGAAAGACAACAGATTAAGGGCCATGGTTTTATTAATAAATTTACATTATCAGCAGGCTTTTTATATAAAAAAGAAACAGAGCTTGTATTAGATCTTGATAACGATATGTCTTCAAACTTTAGGATTTCTAAAGCGCTAGATCTTTTTAATATGGAGTTTAATTTAGAAAATGATTTTTCAAACCAAGAAAATAATAGTGCCAATTTATCTCTATCCAGTAAATTTTAAAATGAACTTTTAATTTGAATAACCGTATTTTCTAAGCCTTACATCACCAGTTCTTGCATGCGCTTCCATACCTTCATATCTTGAAATTCTAGCAGCAGCAGCACCAACTTCTTTTGTAGACTCTTTAGTCATTCTTTGAAAACTTAATGTTTTAATAAATTTACCTACAAATAAACCACCAGTATATTTTCCAGCTCCCTTAGTAGGCAATATGTGGTTTGTACCAGAACATTTGTCACCGTATGCAACAGTAGTTTCTTCACCTATAAATAATGATCCGTAATTTTTTAATCTTTCGTGGAACCATTTTAAGTCTTTTGTCTGTAGTTCTAAATGTTCAGGCGCATAATCATCACTTACCTTGACCATTTCCTCATCAGTATCACATAAAATAACTTCACCATAATCTCTCCATGCTGCTTCAGCACTTAATCTTGGCACCTCTGGTAATTCTTCAATTAATTCAGGAACTCTTTTCATTACAGCATCAGCCAACTTTCGACTTGTTGTGTATAGCCATGCTGGTGAGTTGTAACCATGTTCTGCTTGTCCTACTAAGTCAACCGCAACAATCTCCGGATCTGCTGTTTCATCAGCTATAATTCCAATCTCTGTTGGTCCAGCAAATAAATCTATACCAACTTTACCGAATAAAATTCTTTTAGCTTCAG
This sequence comes from uncultured Pelagibacteraceae bacterium, assembly GCA_902582235.1. Classification (GTDB taxonomy): domain Bacteria; phylum Pseudomonadota; class Alphaproteobacteria; order Pelagibacterales; family Pelagibacteraceae; genus Pelagibacter. The sequence continues at coordinate 74,693 of CACHQX010000001.1, read as the reverse complement.
CAACAAATTGATTTCCAGGTCCAACTAAAATATCTGCAGGCGCATTACCAAATAAACCATAAGTCATTGCAGCTATAGCTGGCACACCACCTAGATTTAAAATTACATCTGCACCACATAAGTCAGCCGTATAAATTATAGAAGGGTGGGCGCCTATATTTTCTTTTGGTGGACTGCATGCGATAATGTTTTTTACTCCAGCTACTTTTGCAGTAGTTACACTCATCACAGCTGAAGCAATGTGCGCATATCTACCACCGGGTATATAACATCCAGCTGTATTTACTGGTACTAGTTTTTGTCCAGCATATAATCCATTTGAAAGTTCTACTTCAAAATCTTTCCCATAATTTTTTAATTGAGCTTCAGCAAATTTTTTAACTCTATCATAAGAAAACTTAATATCGTCCTTAGTCTTTTTATCTAATTTCTTTTTAATATCTTCAATTTTTTCTTTAGAAACAATTATTTCACCATCGTATTTGTCAAACTTTTTTGTTAATTCTTTACAACCTTCTTCTTTTGATTTTTCAAGTTCTTTTAAAAGATTTTGTACAATCTCTTTTGTTTTAGTGTCATCCGTTGAAGCAGTTTTAGTTGCTTTTTTTAAATATTTAATTGTCATTTATATAAATTTATATTTCATTCTTAATCTAATGCAACTACTGCTGCAGCTATAGAAGCTAATCTTGCAACTGCCTCATCCGATCTACTTGTAATAACTACAGGAACTTTCCCACCAACTACAACTCCTGCTGCGCACGCTCCCATAAAATATATCATCATTTTAACCAATGCATTTCCTGCCTCAACACTTGGAACCAATAAAACATCAGCATCACCTGCAACAATATTTTTAATTCCTTTAATAGAAGCTGATTTTTTTGAGATACTGTTATCAAATGCTAGTGGACCAAAAACATCTGCATCTAAATTTTCTTTTTTTGATAATTCAGTAATTTCTTTTGCTTCCATTGAACTTTGTATACTATCAAGAACTTCTTCTGTGGCAGATAAGACTGCAACTTTAGGTCTATTATTTCCAATTCTCTTAGAAAAATTTATTACATTCTTTAAAATATGCATCTTAGTTTTAACGTTAGGTAAAACATTTAAAGCACCATCAGTTATTATTAGAGGTTTGTCCTCTTTGTCTAATGTCATATGCCATATATGACTAAGCCTAGTTTTTCCTAAAAGCTGATATTCTCTTTTTAAAACCTCCTTCATTAATATATCTGTATGAATATGACCTTTAACAATAATTTTTATCTTTCCTGTTTTTGCTAATTTAGCGGCTACAATTGCAGTATTATTTTCCACTGGCTCATGAATAATTTCATATTGAGAAATATCAAATTTAATTTCTTCAGCACAATTTTGAATTTGTTCTTTATCCCCTATAAAAATTGGTTTAATCAAATTTTCTTTAACAGCGTCCATGACTGAAAGCATAGGCAAAGGCTTTCCAGCATTGACAATTGCTGCACTAACTCCCTTCTTTTTGCTAGCTGCATCCAAAAGATTGTTCGGACACACTATTTGCTTATCTGAAATCATTTAAAATCTTATATTTGTTTTTATAATGAGTATAAAGGAATTTGAGCATATTTGTGGTAATATAAAGAGTGGAAATCGTAACAAAAATAACACCGATAATCCTTGCATTAATAATGCTTGGTTTAGGATTAGGTTTAAAACTTGAAGATTTTACAAGAGTACTAAAAACACCTAAAGATTTTATTGTTGGTTTTGTTTCACAGTTAATAATTCTTCCGCTCGTTGCTTACTTATTAATTATGATTTTAAAAACACCTCCTGAAATCGCAATTGGTGTAATGATTATTGCAGCAGCACCAGGAGGAGTTACCTCAAACATTATGACTAAATTTGCTGACGGGGATGTAGCATTATCAATTTCTTTAACAGCGATAATAAGTTTATTAAGTATTATTACAGTCCCTTTTATAATTTTTACATCTGCTGATTTGTTTGGAATTACAAATATTGCAGAAAATATATCAATGATTGGTATCGCAATTAAGATGTTTTTAGTTGTTACTGTGCCAGTTATATTAGGAATGATTATAAGAAAATTTGCAGAAAATTTTGTAGCTTCAAAAGTAGAAATATTTAATAAACTCAACATTGTATTGTTTGCAATTTTTTTCTTTGCTGCGTTTTATGAAGAAAGAGAAAACCTAATAAATTTATTGAAACAAGCAGGTCTTATTGCCTTACTTTTAAATGTTACCATGATGATAATTGCGTTTTATCTTGGTAAAATTTTTGCATCAGGCGTTAAACAACTTAAGTGTATTGCTTTAGAGTGTGGCTTACAAAATGGAACTTTAGCACTGTTTGTTTCTACACAAATTTTTGGCTCTGATATATTATTTGCAATACCAACTGGTGCTTATGCACTTATAATGTATATAACTGGATTTACTTTTGTATTTTTATTAAGAAGAAGCGCTAATTAATTTTTCTAAATCTTTCTTTATTTCTCTCGGTAAATTAATTTTCTTTTTAGAGTTTTTTGAAAATCTTCTTGCTTTATTTTCCCCTGGATAAGAAATTGAGGCAAAACCTTTTGCTCGCGGAAGTTTTTTTATAATTCTTATATTTTCTTTTATTCTTTTGATATAATTTTTCCCAATAAAGATGCTAGGCTTAATAGCTAAAAATAAATGTCCGACGTTTTGTGGTCCTCTAAAATCATCGAATGGGTCTCTAACCTTTCCACCGTGAGCAGCTCCAGTAATTACTCCACTTAAAATATCAACCATCCATGCAAGTCCTGATCCTCTAAAGCCTGCGATTGGAAGCTGAACTCCCTTTAAAGCTTTTTTAGCATCTGTGGTGGGGTTTCCACTTTTATCTAAGGCAACACCAACTGGAATTTTTTTACCAAGTCTTGCAGCAACTCTTATAATACCTCTGTTAATCATTGAAACAGATGAGTCTAAAATAAATGGAACATTTCCTCCTGAAGGAGTTCCAAAACAAATTGGATTAGTCCCAAACAAAGTCTTTTTTGCCCCATAAGGTGCAACTGCAGGCGGAGCATTAGTAAAACACCAAACCATTAAGTTTTTTTTTACTGCTTGTTCAACGTAATAACCTGACAAGCCATAATGACCTGAGTTTTTAACTCCAACTAATCCAATTCCTGTTTTTTTTGTATTTTTTATTAAAGTTTTAATAGCAGTATCTGCAGCTACAAATCCAATTGAATTGTTTGCATCAATAAAAGATATGGAGTTAGATATTTTCTTAATCTTTATCTTTGGCTTTGGATTAATTACTTTTTTCTTTATTCTATCACAATACATTTTTAGTCTTGAAATACCATGACCATATGCACCCACATACTCAGCATTGATTAAAGCATCAGCACTTATTGTTGCATGAGATATACTTAGTCCTCGTTTTTTGAAAATTTGAATAAGAATTTTTTTTAGTTTTTTTCCATTAACCATAAACCGTCCTGACCAAGAAAATAAATCTTTCCATTGACGGGATGAACCTGAATATCTCTAATTCTTCCAATTTGATTTTGAAATATAATTTCTTCTCGCACATTTTTTGTGTCAGAAAAATCAAGCTTTCTTAAAGACATATCTTTTAAAGATGTTACTAATGCTTGACCATTCCATTCTTTAAATTCATTACCTTTATAAATTGTTATTGCACTTGTTGCAATTGAAGGAACCCAATATTTAATAGCTTTTGTGTAACCAGGCATCCATTTTGGTCCTATCTTAGTTCCACTATAATTTGTTCCACCCCAACCTAATATTTTCCATCCATAATTTTCACTCTTCTTAATTTCTCCAAACCAGTCACCACCCTTTGCTCCGTGATTACTTGCATAAATTTTTTGATCAAAAGGAGATACCGTTAAACCTTGTGGGTTTCTTACACCAATTTGAAATATTTCGGGTAACCAATCTTTTTTGTCTATAAATTTAGGATTATCTTTTGGAATACTTCCATCCAATTTTATTCTTATTATACTGCCGGGATGTTGAGTTGGATCTTGCGCTATCATCCCTTGACCTCTTTCGCCAACGGATGCAAAAAGAAACTCATCTTTAATTGCTAGCCTAGAACCAAAATGATAACCTGAATTAATAGGAGGTTGAGCAACAAATATATTATCAAATTTTAATTCACCTCTATCTAAATTTGCTCTTGCAATAGAAGTAGTAGATTTAAATTTTCCGTGATCCTCTGAGTAGCTAACAAAAACAACATCATCTTTATATAAAATATCTAATAAACCTCCTTGACCGTCCTCTAATATTTTAAGATTATGAATTACTTCAGAAACATTTCCAGCGCTCAATTCTATTAATTTAATTTTACCTGACTTCTCAGTAATCAATAATTCTTTATCAGATATGAAAGTTGAGCCCCAAGGAGCATCTAAATCTGCAATTTTATTTATTTTAAATTCTGTTGCTTCAGCTGATACTGAAAATATAAATAAAAATAGAATTAACCTTTTCCACGCCATGGAATAGTTTTATCTATTATTTTTCTTAATGTAACGTCGAATAATAGTCCCAGCATACCCATAATGAAAATTGTTATCCAAATAACTTCATATTGGAAATATTTTTTTGCGACATTTTCAACAAATCCAATTCCTGTAGTACCTGCTAAAAATTCTGCTGCAACAAGAGTTCCCCAACACATACCAACCGCCACTCTAATTCCTGTGAGAATTTCTGGTAAAGAATTAGGAAAGATTACGTATCTTAAAATTTGTTTTTTGGATGCACCAAGTGAATGAGCTGCATGAATTTTTGATAGTTGTGTTCCTGATGCACCAGCTCGTGCAGAAATAATCATGATTGATAATGAGACCATAAACAATAAAAACACTTTTCCTGTATTGTCTATACCTAGAACTGAAATGATTAGAGGAGCCCATGCTAATGGTGGCACAGGTCTGTAAAGTTCAATTAAAGGATCAAAGAAACCTTTAGCAAATCTATTTAAACCCATAAACAATCCAAGTGGAACTCCAATTAAAATTCCAAAGATAAGTCCTAAAAATACTCTTAAAAATGAATCCCAAATGTGTCCATAAGGAACAGGAATTTTAAATAATTTAAAATCTCCTGTTACAACTTTAAGAACTCTACCTTTAAAGTTCTGTTCAACTACACCGTCTTTGGTATGAATAGGGTATTCCCCTGGAAGAACGTCAGCAATCCAATCTGGTAAAATAAATCCAATTATTTTACTTACATCCATCATATCAATCCAAAGTAAAGGTATATTTTTGTAACCGACGCTTGGTTTTGACATTAAGATAAATTTATTAAGAGTATCTGATGGTTTAGGTAACCATCTTCCAGAACCCTGTTCAGAACAACTTGTTCCACTTGATACAATTGTTCCCGCAGGAAATAAAAACATATCTACAAATCGTAATCCGCCTTGTTCAGATTTTTGAACATTATCGAATTCAACAATTGCTTTTTGCATTTCATTGAGAGCATTAGGCGGATAAATACTTGCAAACTCTATTCTTCTTGCAATTTTAACAATATTTTTGGCAAAGGTAGAAGCTACTTCTTCTGTATCGTCTAAGCCACCTCTATATTCTTTAATTTTATCCTTTAAAGCTTTAATAGAATTTTTAAATTGTGGATTATGATTTCTTAACTTAAAGAATTTATCATTTATAATCTCAAGTTCTTTTGCAGCAGCATCAAATTTAAGACCTTTATTAGTAGCTGGGACTAAAGGAACTTCAATTGTGTTTTCTATTGAACCAGTACCAGATTGAACTTTTGTAATACCCCAACCACCTTCTTCAGATACTGCTTTTAATCTTTCATTTTTTTGTTCATCAGTTTCAAATGGGTAATCGTTCTTTTTAAAGTTCGAAGTTAAAAGCCTTATTTCTTCAGTCATCTCTTTAATCTGAATTTTTGTATCTGTTTCCATTAAATTTTCGTTCGTTAGTAATGGAATTAACTGTCTCGTCTCGTTGATAAATCCTACTAAAGTTGTTTTCTGTGGACTACTTAAGTCTGGGGAGCTTTGTATTTCGTTAGTGATTATTTGAAGGTTTTTATTTTCAATTTTTATTATTGAAGTACTTTTAAATTCTCTTTCTTCTATTGGAAATTGATACTTTAAACCTAAAAGAGATTCATTTACTTTAGCAACTTGGCACAATTCATTAGCAGATTTAGGATAAAAACCTTTTGCTATATCCCAAGAATAATATAACCAAATTAATAGTATCGCACTGCTCCCAACAATAATCCAATGCGTTCCACCTTTAGCTCTTTCAGGGTTACCAAATACAGCGTCAACTTTTTCTGTTCGAATTAATCTTCTTCCATAAAGAATACATCCAACAATAGATACCAGTATTAGTATTGTAATAAATTGGGTAAACATTTAATTATCTTTCCCCATTATTTCTTCTTCCATGTTCCATATCATGGATAGGATTTCCTCTCGTTTTGATGAAAATTCTTTATTTTTTTTAATTTCTCTTAAATCTTCTTTAAGTCCCATTTCTGCAAATGGAAGTTTGTATTCTTTATGTATTCTACCTGGCCTTGGCGCCATTACATATAATCTTTCACCTAATAATAAAGCTTCCTCAACTGAGTGAGTTATTAGAATAATTGTTTTTCCAGTTTCTTTCCAAATTTTTAAAACAAGTGATTGCATTTTTTCTCTAGTTAAAGCATCTAATGCACCTAAAGGTTCATCCATTAAAATTAAATCAGGATCATTAATTAAACATCTTGCAAGCGCCACTCTTTGCTGCATACCACCTGATAATTGATAAGTAGGAGTATTTCCAAAACCTTTTAAACCAACTATTTCTAACCACTCATCAACTTTTTTTTGAGTTTCACCTGGATCTTTTTTTTTCATTCTTAATCCAAAGTTTACATTTTCAGAAACTGTTAACCATTCAAACAAAGCTCCTTGTTGAAATACCATTCCTCTATCAACTCCAGGACCATTTATTTCATTTGAACCCAAAGTAATCGTTCCTGATGTAGGTCTAATAAAACCAGCTGCAATATTTAGTAAAGTTGTTTTTCCACATCCTGATGGACCAAGAACTGTTAATAGTTCTCCTTTTTTGATTGTGAAATTTAAATCTTTTAATGCATGAACAGTTTCTCCTTTTGGAGATTTAAAGATCATATTTAGATTTTGAGAAACTAAATCACTCATAACAAGACCTTACATTAAAATTTATATAAAAAAAATAGGCACCAATTAAAAAAAATTGGCGCCTATTTAAATATTTAACCTTATGATTATAAAGGTAAGAAACTAGTGTCTACGTTTCCTCTAGGTGTTCCCATTCCTTTTAAGAATGCATCAAGATTTCCTTTAGTCATAGATTGCTTAGTCTCTGCTGGTGTTAAAAATTTGAAACCACTTAAAGTTTCTTTCATATCACCAACTTTCATTTCAGAAGCTTTAGACATAGAATTCATGTCGCTTTTACCAGCTTTGTATCTAGCATTAGCTTCATGAGTAACTTCAATAAAAGTTCTTAGCATTTCAGGATTTTCCTTCATAAACTTAGTAGTTACTGAAGTAATGTCTATTCCTAATATACCAGCGTCTCTTGCTTCTTGAACTGTAAGTAGTCTTGTTCCAACAGCTGTTGCAGCTTTAATTGAATTACCACCAAATAAACATGCCATTACAACATCACCGCTTACTAAAGCAGCAGCACCTTCTTCAGGGTCCATTTGAATGATATCCATTTTTTTTCTGTCTGCGCCAACAACTTTCATACTTTCATCAAAAACGTATTCAGCCATTGTTCCTAGTGGTACAGCAACTTTTTTACCTTCAAGTTCAGTAGCATTAGCTTTCGTAATACCTGAAGCATTTGAAGTTACACAAGTTGTTCCACCCATTCCATATTCCATAGCTATATCAACAAGCTTAATAGGTGCTTTTGATTTAACTGCGTTTATGAAAGGTACTAAACCTTGTGAGTAAGAAATATCGATGTCGCCCGCTAACATAGCGTCAGTCATTGCTCCACCGTTTGTGAAGTTAGTCCACTTAACTGGTACACCTAAAGCTTTAGCAAAATTTTTCTTCTGCATGTCCTCCAGGTTTGGACTAGGCCATTCTAAAAAGTAAGCAACTCTAACTTCTTTTGCAGCTGAATTAGCAACTGAAATAGTTAAGTTAAGAGCTAATATACTTCCAAGAATAAAACTTAGTATTTTTCTCATTTATTCCTCTCCTTATTTAAATTTATAACCAGCATTTAAGTTGAAAATAGAACCAAAGTAAATGAAGTTGTTAACAGGAATGGGTGTCAAAATAGACTATTCAATTTTTGGTTGTGCTGGTATAATAGATTTTTATAGTTAATTAATATTAATTAGTTTAATTATTAAGGATAAATAAAAATGAGTCAAAAACCATCAATACCAAATTCACTTAATGAACATTGGATGCCGTTTACATCCAACAAAGATTTCAAAGAAAGACCAAGATTAATTACTGAAGCTAAAGGCGTTTATCTAAAAAACCACGAGGGAAATACTCAAATAGATGCAAGCTCTGGACTTTTTTGTAATCCACTCGGTCATGGTCGAATGGAAATTATTGATGCAATTACAAATCAATTAAAAACATTAGATTATGCTCAACCCTTTCAACAAGGTTTTGGTGGATCTTTTGAATTAGCAACTAGAATTTCAAAACATACTCCAGGAAACTTAAATAGAATTTTTTATACAATTTGTGGATCTACTGCTGTAGAGACTGCAATTAAGATTAGTGTAGCGTATCACAAAGCAAGAGGTGAAGGTCAAAGGTTTAGATTTGTTGGAAGAGAAAGAGCATACCACGGTATGAATATTGGAGCTACTTCTGTTGGCGGTATGATTAACAACGTTAAAGCATATGCAAGTGTTTTGATGCCAGGTGTAGTGCATATGAGACATACCCACTTAGACGAACATAAATTTGTATCTGGTCAACCAGAAACTGGTGCTGATATTGCAAATGACTTAGAAAGAATTTGTACAAACTTTGGATCAGAAAATATTGCAGCATGTATTGTAGAACCAATTGCAGGTTCTACTGGAACACTAGTTCCTCCAGTTGGATACTTACAAAGATTAAGAGAACTTTGTGACAAACATAATATTCTTTTAATTTTTGATGAAGTAATAACAGGATGGGGCAGAACAGGATCTGCTTTCGGTGCACAAGAATTTGGTGTAACTCCAGATATTATGACGATGGCAAAAGCTACAACTAATGGAATTGTTCCGTTTGGTGTTGTTGCATGTAAAGAAGAAATTTATGATGCAGTCATGGATGCATCTCCTAAAGGTGCTGTAGAATTATTTCATGGATACACATATTCTGGAATTCCTATATCTGTAGCTGCTGCTTTAGCAGTACAGGATATTTTTGAAAAGGAAGATATTTTTAAAAGAGCAAAAGAGTTAAGTCCATACTTCCAAGAAGGATTGTTTTCACTAAAAGATATAGATGTTGTTGAAAATATTAGGGGATACGGAATGATGGGTGGAATTGATATTAAGATGGATGGAAAACCCGGTAAAGCAGGACTTGCAACTTTCAAACATTGTTATGATGCTGGAGTTAATTTCAAAGCAACTGGTGATGCACTTATTATTGCACCTATGTTTATATGTGAGAAAAAACATATTGATGAAATAATAGAAAAATTAAGAACTGGAATTACTAATTACAGTAAAAGTAAAAAAAATTAATTTTCTTTATGAAAATTGGTGTCCCAAAAGAGATAAAACCTCAAGAAACAAGAATTGGTTTAACCCCTGAAAGTGTGAAAACTTTAATAAGTGAGGGTCATGAAGTTTTGGTTGAAAACAATGGTGGTTTCGAAGCTGGTTTTGATAACGATCAATATACTAAAGCTGGTGCAAAAATTGTAAAAACAGCTGGTGATATTTTTAATGATGCAGACATTATTGTAAAAGTAAAAGAACCTCAAAAAGTTGAGGTAGATATGTTAAGAGAAAATCAAATTCTTTATACTTATCTTCATTTAGCTGCTGCAAAAGAACTTACTGAAGGATTGATTAAATCTAAAAGTATTAATATTGCATATGAAACTGTTACAGATGATAACGGTAGACTTCCATTGCTCGCACCAATGAGTGCGGTTGCTGGACGTATGTCAGTTCAAGCTGGAGCACATTGTTTAGAAAAAAATCAAAAGGGTAGGGGTATTTTATTAGGCGGAGCACCAGGCGGTGAGCCAGCAAATGTATTAATTCTTGGTGGTGGAGTAGTTGGAGAAAACGCTGCAATTATTGCAACAGGCATGAGAGCTAAAGTTCATATAGTTGATAAGTCTGAAGAAAGATTAAAACAATTAGTTAAAATGTTTGGTGATAAAATTATTCCAGAGCAAAGTGATAAAGTTGATTTAAATAAATTAGTTTCTGAAGCTGATTTATTAGTTGGTGGTGTTTTAATTCCTGGTGCAGAAGCTCCAAAATTAGTTACTAAAGATATGCTAAAATTAATGAAAAGAGGTTCAGTAATTGTGGATGTTGCAATTGATCAAGGTGGATGTGTTGAAACAAGTAAACCAACCACTCACGGAGATCCAACATACATAGTAGATGATATTGTTCATTATTGTGTTGCCAATATGCCAGGTGGAGTGCCAAGAACTTCTACATTCGCACTTAATAAAGCAACTCTTCCATATTTAGTAAAATTAGCAAATAAAGGTTATCAAAAAGCTTTAGGCGAAGATAAGAATTTCTTGGCAGGACTTAATGTTCACAAAGGCCATGTGACTTATAAAGCTGTTGCAGATGTTTTTGGTTACGAATATGTTAGCGCAGGTGAAGCAATCAAAAATTAATTAAATGAGTAAAAAAATACCTAGTAGCACAAAAGTTGTTGTTATTGGTGGTGGGGTTGTTGGATGTTCATGTGCTTACCATTTAGCAAAGTTTGGCTGGAAAGATGTTATCCTTTTAGAAAGAGATAAACTAACTTCAGGTACCACTTGGCACGCAGCAGGACTGGTTAGTCAATTAGGACCTTCTGCAACAATTACGAAAATCAGAAAATATTCGTTAGATCTTTATAAAGAACTTGAAAAAAAAGTAGATCACTCAGCAGGACTTCGTTTAAATGGTGCAATGTCAATTGCTCAAGAAGAGGGTAGATGGCAGGAATTAAAAAGACAAGCAACAACTGCTCAACTTTTTGATGTTGATGTACAAATTTTAAATAAAGATCAAATTAAAGAAAAGGTTCCATTAATTAAAAATGATGATCTGTTAGGTGGTATTTTAATGCCAGGAGATGGATCAGGAGATCCATCAGGAATAACTCAATTACTTGCTAAAGCTGCGAGAGCAGAAGGTGCAAAAATTTTTGAAGACTCACCTGTAAAAGACATTTTAGTTAAGAATAAAAGAATAGAAGGTGTAGTTGTTAATGGGGAAAAAATTGAGTGTGAATATATTGTTTTAGCAACAGGAATGTGGTCAAGACAAATTGGAGAAAAGTTAGGTGTTAGCATTCCATTATATCCAGCTGAACACTTTTATGTAATTACGGAACCAGTAAAAGAAGTACCAAAAGATTTACCAGTAATCAGAGATTTTGATAGCAGAACTTACTTTAAAGAAGATGCTGGAAAATTACTTTTAGGAATATTTGAGGGAAAATCTATTCCAGCATTTGATAAAACTAATAAAGTTCCAGAAAATTTTTCTTTTGGTGAGTTTCCAGAAAATTTAGAACATTTTGAACCTTATTTAAATGCGTGTATGAAAAGATTTCCTATTCTTGAAAAAACAGGAATAAGAAAATTTTTTGCAGGTCCAGAGTCTTTTACACCAGATACAAATACTTTGTTAGGTGAAGTTCCTGAAGTTAAAAACTTTTTTGTTTGTTGTGGCTTAAATAGTATTGGAATAGCAAGTGCTGGTGGTGTTGGTAAAGTAACAGCCGAATGGATGATGAATGGTCATATTAATGAAGATATTTTTAGTTACGACATTAAAAGATTTCAAAAATTTCATTCTAGTATTAATTTTATTAAAGAAAGAGTGACGGAAACACTTGGTGATTTATATGGAATGCACTGGCCGTATAAACAACACAACACTTCAAGAAATGTAATTACTCTTCCTTATCATGATAGATTAAAAGATCATGGCGCATGTTTTGGTGTATCTGGTGGTTATGAAAGACCAATGTGGTTTTCAAAAGACGAGAAAAATAAAGATTATAAATATAGTTACAATTATCAAAACTGGTATCCTAGCGCAAAGTTTGAAACAATAAATGCAAGAACAAATATAGGTTTATTTGAATTATCTCCATTTTCAAAATTTGATTTAAAAGGAGAAAAAGTTCATGAAGAGTTGCAAATATTATGTACAGCAAATATTCCAAATGAACCTGGTAAAATTAAATATACGCAAATGTTAAATTCAGATGGAGGAATTGAAACTGATTTAACTGTTATTTGTATTAAAAAGAATTATTTTAGAATTGTTTCATCTGCCGCAAATAGAGAACACGATAAATTTCATATTTTAAAGCATATTTCTAAAGATGTGAAACTAACAGATGTTACTGAAGATTATTGTTGTCTAGGCTTATTCGGTCCAAAAAGCAGAGAAATGATTTCTTCAATCAGCTCAGATGATTTTTCTAATGAAAACTTCAAATTTGCTACAGCAAAATTTGTTAAAATAAATGATGTAGAAGTATGGGCCCAAAGAATTTCATATGTGGGCGAATTAGGCTTTGAACTTTATGTTAAAAAAGAAAATGCAGTAAAACTTTTTGATATTTTAATCAATAAAGGAAAAACTTACAAAATTTCTCTTTGTGGAATGCATGCAATGGATATTATGAGGATGGAAAGTGGTTATTTACATTGGGGCCACGATATTTCACCTGAAGAAAACCAATTTGAGGCAGGTTTAAGCTTTGCTGTAAGTTTTAAAAAAAATATAAATTTCATTGGAAGGGCTGCTTTAGAGAAAAAACGAGATCAAAAAGATCATAAGAAATTTAAAATGCTCATTTTGAACAATTCTAAAGAAGGAGCACCATTGTTGCTTCATGATGAACCCATTTATTTAAAAGATAAGATTGTGGGACGTACAACTTCAGGCTGTTACTCTTTTAATTACAACAAAAATTTAGCTTTTGGATATATAAACTCTGGATTAAGCAGTGACGGGATAGATAAAGAAGCCTTTGAGATAGAGATTGAGAAAAAAAAATACCAAGCTTCTGTGATTACCCGACCTTTAAACGACAAAAAACTGAATTCATTATAAGACCATTTTGGACAAAGATGTTATAAAGTAACATACTGCCCAAAACATTCAACTCATTTTGAACAAGGATTTTCTTGAAAATTCGAATCGGTTGGTGTTAAATACATCTCATGAGTGGGGAAACATCAAATTACGATCAACAAGTAGAGCTTAAAAAAACGCCAAATATTAAAGTTGATATCAACGATTTACTATCAAGAGTTAGAGACGAGAAGAAAAAAGAAAGAAAAGAAAATCTTTTATTCTTAGGTTTGATTGGTTCAGTGATAGTAATTACTGGTATTATTGCTTCTCTTTAATTAAATACGATAGTATTCAATATTTTCGTTAACATTCTAATAAATCTTTCTTCATTGCTTTTATTAATATCACGAACTGTTTTTAAAGTTACATCTTTTTCAATAGTATTTGTATCTAATTTTGGTAACCCGAATAAAAGATAAAGATTATTTTTATCCTTTTTAAGCAATTTTCTTTTAAGCAAAGTATTTAATTTTCTAAGAGCTGTAGGTCTTGGTATTCCTGATAACTCAGATATGGTCATTGCATTTAAACCTTGGTTTCCCCAATTGTTAATTTTTTCAATAAAATTATCTGCTGTTAATTCCGGACTTATATTTTCTTTAAAACCTTTATTCATTACAAGATTTTGATTATAAGCACATTGAGCCCAGATAGCCCAGGTCTCTATATCTCCAAAAAATTTTTTCCAACCTACAATAGTTGGTATTTGAAATTCAAAAAAGATAGTCCAAATTTGTGTGAAATTATCTCTTATCTTTTTATCTAAAACAGCATTTTCAACTTTTTTATCTAAATATCCTGCTTGACTTAGAAATTCAGTAAATCTTGAAAGTAATCTAGCCATATTTCGTATCGAGTCTTTTGGTTTTTGGTACTCTTGTCCTTTACGATTAATCATTATTTTTTTTTTATCTTTCTTAATAGCTCCATCTCTCTCCATTTCTAAAATTTTTCTTCTAGTAGTTTCCTTTGAAATTAGTAATTCCTTTGATAAATCAATTACATTTATTTTTTGTATTTCATAAGTTTCTTTTGCATAAAACTCATCAAATGAATTTTTAATTTGAAAATCTCCATATGCTTTAAAAGTTTTGTGTACTAGATGAATTAAGATTAAATACTTATCAAAGTCTTTAAATCTATTATAAGCAGCATGTAGCCATTGTTGTTGGAAATAAAATCTTTCTGTAACGATATAATTAAAATTTTTATGATAGACAGATTTAACTTGTTCTTCTTGAATTTGATCTGAAAACTTTAGCTCTCTTAAAGACATTTTTTATTATTAACGCAAATAATCCTAAATTTTTTGATTTAGCAACCCCAAAATGAACAAAAATGCCTTGAATTTTATTTTTTTTCGTTCATAAAGCGAGTGAGGGAATTGTGGAATTTGTAAAAACCGTCGGACCACTTGGCATGATTTTTATCATGTTTTCTTTGGGTCTTAATCTATCTTATAAAGATTTCTTTGAGGTATTGAAAAAACCTAGAAATCTTATTGTAGCACTAATATGTCAAATGATAATGCTTCCATTAATTGGAATTATCATTATTTCCTTTTTTCCAATGCAAGCCGAATTTCAACTTGGAGTATTCTTATTATTAATTCTGCCTTCTGCTGTTATGTCAAATTATGCTACTAAACTTGTTAGAGGAAATGTAGCTTTATCAATAAGCATTACCTCAATTTGTGGATTGATATCATTTATAACGATCCCAATGTTTTTGAAGATATATGCTGCATTCTTTTCATCAGTAGAATTTGATCTGAATCTTTTAAAATTCTCAGTCAGAATGTTTTTATTTATAGCTTTACCAACTTTTGTTGGAATTCTTGTAAGGGGAAATTTTAAAAGATTTTCTGAGCAAAATAATTTAAAATTTGATAGAGCAGCTTTAGCTTTATTTATTATCATATTGTTAGTAGCAATATTTACTGAACAAGGAAATTTAGGTGGTTATTTCGCAGATGCAGGGGCAATTGCTTTCGTTGTGATTATTTCAGTTTTGACATCTGTTTATATAATAACAAGTTACACATTAAGGGATGTTAAGGTAAAAAGGACTATTATGATTGAAGCTATGCTGCAAAATGGTGCAATGGGCTTTATCGTTGGAGCTCAATTATTTCATGAGATTGAATATATTACACCGATAGCAATTTATGCTTTAATACAATACGTTGCTTTAATGTTTTATATTGGTAATATAAACATAAATAAAATCACTTCGAAATAATTTAATTTTACTATTAAATAATGAATTTATTTTTTTGTGGAGGAATAGCAAAATCTGGTACTACTTTGCTTCAAAGAATTCTCAATTTACACAATGATATTAGCTGTCAATTTGAAGATGATCTAAATTACTTATTACAAGAATTTATAAGAATTCATAGAGGTTATAATTTAAGAATAAAGCAAACTGGAGATAGAATAGGTTTAAAAGAAGTCAAACCTGTAAGTTCTAAAGTTTATGATAATGCTTTGTTTAAAATAATAAATGATATTGCTGAAGAAAGGAAATTGGATAAAAAATTTGTTGGTATTAGTGATAATAATTTTTTGTTAGAAAACTTTAATATTTTAAATGATAATTTTACAAACAGTAAATCAATTATAATTTTCAGAAACCCAATTGATAGAGCTATATCCCTATGGAATCATAATCATAGATTATACAAGAAAGAAAATGAATATGGTCATATCAAAGTTTTAGAAATTGATGGCAAATTAGATCTTGATAAATTTGTTATACACAAATCTAATTTGTGGAATTCTCGAGTTAAAAAAATTTTTGAAAAAAAAAATAAGAATTCGTTATTTATAACATATGAATTGTTATGTACAAAAAAATCAGATGTTATAAAAAAAGTTTTTAATTTTATTGGTTGCAAATATGATAACCCTACAATAAATAGCATAGTAGAAAACACATCATTAAAAGATTTTAAGGCTAAAAGTTCTTATCCAGAGTTTTATGATAAAGGGAGCTTAAATTTTGGAGAAGATTTTTTAAACTCAGAAACTATAAAAAAATCAATCGAATTATCAAAAGAAAGCTTAGATTTATTAAATATAAAAATTCCAGACAAATTTGAATAATCAAAATATTCAGTTTTTCGTGACTTTAATTATTCTTTTATTTTAAAACCTAGAGCCAACATATTGGAAGGAAAATCAATTTTTTCTTGAAACATATTCTTCCAATTACTTGGTATTTTATAGTCTCCAGCATTATAATCGAGTATATTTTTTTTCTTAAAAATATTTTTACTATAAGGTACGTCAGTTTTGCTCCAGATGCTAAAATAAAACCTTGTTGAAATATGATTAAATAATTTGAAGTAATATTGTATTGTAGATTTGTCCATTTCATGCATACAATCTATTGCCAAAATCAAGTCTAAGCTTTTCCTATTTAAAATTTCTAACTGATGTGGAAAAATAAAAGCAATATCACTTTTTTCAATTTTTTCCTCTAATTTAGTTTTATCATTTTCATCAATCAATAAAGATATTTTTTTATTAGGGAATGCTAACTTTAGTCTTTCGTAAGATATATATATTGCTGGGACTATATCACAAATAATATATTTCAAATTTTTTTCTATTGAAAGGATAGCTTCACACGTTCTGCCTGAACCAGCACCAATTTCAAGTATCTTGTTTAATTTTGTAATATCAAATGCTTTTCGTATTTTTCCATAATCCATTAAAGAAACAATCTTATCTGTTGTTACATTGATATTTTCTATCTTAATGTAAGGATCATTAAACCCCAAATATGTATGGTCCTTTAATTTATTTAAATTTTGAAAATTATCAGTTTTTTTAAGATTATAAAAAAGTAAATAACAAAGATAATTATAACTTATGCTCTCCTCAAGAGTAAATCCGTCATGTTTTTTAAATACTTCTATACTGTCGATTTTAAATGGAGTATCTTTTAAATTATTAACAGTTTCATCGAACCACTCATCATGATAAATTTTTGTAAAAGTGTAGTAATTTCTTGCTATCGTAGAACCATATTTTTTTACTCCAAACATAGAAAGCGATTTATAATTAGCAATATTTAGAACATGCCAATAATTAGAGACAAGTTTGTATGATTTAGATTTGATAAAATTGTTAGTAATATATCTAAGAGTATCATTCACGTCTTTTGAGTCCTCTATTTTTTTCCAATACTTATCAAACCTTTTTGGAAAAAATCTATTTATGAATTTATTTTTCATATCTTAATGTGTTTATAAATCTTGACTCACTCAAAATACATATATTTTAACTTACATATGACACAATAAAAAGAAAAAGTAGACAAATTCTTGATTGCACAAAAATAAAAAGTATTATAGATCAATAATAATTTTGTGGCGGGGTAGCTCAGTTGGTTAGAGCGCGGGACTCATAAGCCCGAGGTCAGTGGTTCGATCCCACTTCCCGCTACCATAATATTTACTTTATTAATTTAAAATCTTTTTTAGTTTTGTTAAATTCATTGACGGATTTGGTGGAAAGATTTTTTTTCCAGAAGTTTTTTTAATCTTTTTATTATACTTTTTAGCAAAATTATAAACAGACTGTGTTTTTCCCCCAATGTTTATAATTCCTTTTTTATTTAGTAGTTTTGGTATCATCTTCGCAACATCTTCCTGGAAAATAAAATTAGTTTTAACATCATAAAAAGCAGATTTGTGGATAAATGGTTTTTCACACATCATAATTCTTAAGATTAATGAATTATCATACATTTTAACAGCACACTCACCACCAAGTTTAGAAATTGCATATTTATTAATAGGGTTTACAGAGTCTTCCTCCGTATAATTCCCTTTAATTCCTGGATATACATAACCAGTTGAGAAATAGATGAGCTTTATCTTAAGTCTTTCACAGATTTTAACAACGTTACATGTGCCAATTATATTCATGTCAATACTCTTAGAAATTATTTTATCATGAATATTCATAGGTCTTGATAATCCAGCTACATGTATAAAATATTTTGGCTTTTTCAATTTAAGGTATTTTTCTAAGGATCCAAGATTTAGAATATTCATTTGAGATTTGCTAGGAAAGTAGTAATTTTTTGAAACAACAGTCTTTTTCAATACGTTTGCAAATCTCCCATTTCCGCCGCTTACAACAATTTTATTTATATTTTTTTTCAATTTTATTTAGATTAAATTATTTTATATATATATAAGCATATTATCAAAAGCACAATGAATAAAGTATTTCTAAACTTAGGTCGTCAACCACTCGCAAATTCTTTTTTAAAAGATATTGGTAAAAATACTTTACGTAATGAATTTTTCTACAATTTAAAAATATGCTTTAACACGAAAAATTATTTAGTTTCAATAGATAAGCCTGTTAATCCAAAAAAACAATATACTGATAAATATGCTCATAGAGCTTCCGAGTCAAAAACTATGAGATCAGCTTTTAAAAAGGTTGCAAAAAAACTTATCAAAAGATTCAGGCCAAAAAAAATTATGGAGATAGGAAGTAATGATGGTGTTTTTTTAAAAAATTTTAATAAAAAATCTGTTATAGCTGTGGAGCCATGTAAAAATCTTGCAAGTTTAACAAAAAAATTATTTAAAACATATGATGAATTTTGGAATTTAAAACTTGCTAAAAAATTGATAAAACAAAAAAAAGGTGAAATTGATTTAATTTTCTCCGCAAATACAATTTCCCACATCCCAAATTTAAAAGAAACTTTTGAAGGAATCTTTAATATTTTATCTGATGATGGTGTTTTTGTAATAGAGGACCCTTCTTTGTTAAAAGTTCTTCAAAATAACAGTTATGACCAATTTTATGATGAGCATGTTTATGTTTTTTCAACGATATCTGTAAACAACATAGTTAAAGATTATGGATTAAGACTTTTTGATGTTGAAAATTTACCAACTCATGGCGGATCTAATAGATATTATATTTGTAAAGAAAATGGAAAATATAAAAATACATCAAGATTAAAAAAAGTTATAAAAAGTGAGATTTCTTACAAGCTTCATAAGATAAAAAGTTATTTAGAATTTTCAAAACGAGTTAATATATCAAAAAGAAGACTATTTAATTTAATAAAAAAATTAAAAAAAAAGAATAAGAAAATTATTAGTTATGGGGCAACATATAAATCTACAACAGTTTTCAATTATTGTAATTTTAATTCAAAAATGATTGACTATGTTACTGACACCACACACAATAAACAAGGGAAGTATACACCAGGAACACATATTAAAATAATTTCACCAGAATATGGAATGAACGATACTGTAGATTATGCTTTTTTAGGTGCTTGGAATTTTAAAAAAGAAATTTTTAAAAAAGAAAAAAATTTTTTTAAAAGAGGTGGAAAATTTATTACACATGTTCCAAGAGTAATGACTCTCACTAAATGATAAATAAAAATGTAATAAAATGGCTAAGTAATCAGAGAAGAAAACAGTTTTTGAGTGTTAAAAAAAAAGATTTATCAAAATTAGCTAAGTGGGTTTATGGAAAAAATGAAATTTATCATAAAAGTAAAAAATTTTTTAAAATAGTTGGTTTAAGAATTAACTCAAATTTTTATAGTAAAAAAAGATGGGATCAACCAATAATAGTTCAAAATGAAATTGGTATTTTGGGAATTATCAAAAATATCAAAACTAAGAAATATTTACTCCAAGCAAAAGTAGAACCAGGAAATATAAACAAAATTCAAATCTCACCCACAGTTCAAGCGACAAGAAGTAATTATTCAAGAATTCATGGAGGAGAAACTATTCCATTTTTAAATTATTTTAAAAAAAAAAACAAACATTTCTCACTTCAAACTGAACAAGCTTTTAGGTATTATAATAAAAAAAATTCAAATATCATTTCCTATGTTTCAAAAAAAATTGATTTAAAACCAAAATTTAGATGGTTTTCTAAAATTGAAATTTTGAATTTATTAAAAGAAAAGAATCTAATTAACATGGATACATTGTCTGTTTTTTCATCCTTTATAAAAAAGAGAAAAACTGATTTTCCATTAAATAACAAAAAAAAAATAACTAAGTGGAAAAATTCTCTAAATAAAAAATATTTCCTTAAAAATAAAATTATAAATCTTAATTTGATTAAGGATTGGAATTTAAACAAAAAAAAAATTTCTCATAAAACAAATAATTATTTTTCAGTAATTGGAATAAAAGTTGAAACTAACAAAAGAGAAATAACCAATTGGTGTCAGCCAATTATTGAAGGATCAAAAATGTCCTTCATCGGATTCTTAACTAAAAAATTTAAAAATACAAACCATTATTTGTGCAGATATATTCTAAAGCCAGGTTCAAAAGCAGGTACATACACTTGCTCAGTCAATACCTCTCAATTTATCGGTTATAAAAAAAGTAAAGATTTAACTAATTTTCAAAAAAAATTGATTTCTAAATTTTTTATAAATTCAAAAGATAAAATTTACGATAATACTTTATCCGATGAAGGAGGAAGATTTTATCATTCACAAATTAAATATATGGCATGTAAACTGAATAAAGATCAAGAAGTTGAGTTACCAGAATCTTATATATGGTTATCTCAAAATCAAATAATTGATTTAATACATAAGCAAAAAATTGACATAGAAGCAAGATTGCTTTTTGGTATTATAAACTTTAAGGAAACAATTTAATTGAAAATTTTAATTTTAGGCTACTCAAATATTGTAAAAAAAAGAGTTTTAAGTGTTTTAAAAGAAAAAAAAATTAAAATATTTATAGCCTCAAAATCATATAAAAAAAAAATTCCTGGTATAAAAGGACAATTTCAATCTTATGAACAAGCATTAAAGAAATGTAAACCTAATATTGTTTATATTTCTCTGCCTAATTCAAAACATTACAAATGGGCCAAAAAATCTTTAAATTGTAAATACAATACTATAGTCGACAAACCTATCACCTCTAATATGAAACAGTTGGATGAATTAATAAAGCTATCAAAAAAAAATAAGAGGCTTTTAGTTGAGTCCACTTTTTTTAATTATCACATCCAAATAAAAAAAATAGTCAGAATGTATAAAAATGATACATACAAAAAAATTAATGCAAAATTTGTAATTCCGAAACCAGATAAAAAAAGTATCTTAATGTCTAAAAAACTTCAAGGTGGTGTCTTAATGGATATGGGGCCTTATATTTCATCAATACCAAGATTATTTAATCTAAAAGAATTAATAAAAAAAAGAATAACATTAAAAAAAAATAAAGATAAACTAATTATGTCGATTAAATTTTTAATGAGTTTTAAAGAAGGGGATTATAATGGTTTTTTTAAATTTGGTGGGAAATATAAAAATCAAATTATAATAACCAATAAAAAAACAAAAAGTTTTATTACAAGAGTCTTTTCACCCCCCTATGATGAAAACTTAATTTTAAAATCAATTTCAAAAAAAAAAGAAAAAATGATTAAATTTAAAAAAGATAATTCCTTTAGAAATTTTTTTGTAGAGGTTCTAAAAATTATTAAAGAAAAAAAATTTAATTTTTATTATAAAAGAATGAGACATGATTCAGTTTTTAGAACTAACTTTACAAAATAAACTATTTAAATAGCATGTCTAAACTTTTTGCGTTTTTATCTTTCACACTTATATTTAGCTTTTTAGCTGGCCATTTTATCTTTATTTTTGGGTCGTTATATAGAAGTGATCTCTCATCGATCGGTGATCTGTACTCAGTACAACTATAACAAATAATATTTTCCTTTTTAAGCGTTAGAAAGCCGTGAGCAAATCCTGGTGGTATAAAAACCGATGTACAATTTTTTTCACTTAAATTTATTGAAAAATATTTTCCATATGTTTTTGATTTTTTCCGCAGGTCTACAGCTACATCGAATATTTCTCCTTTCAAAACTGAAATTAATTTTCCTTGAGGTTTCCTAACTTGAAAATGCAAACCTCTTAAAACGTTTTTTTTTGAAACAGATAGTATTTGAAATTTAAATTTTTTTTTTATTAATTTTTCTAATATTAATTCCCTTAAATACCCTCTTTTATCTTGATGTTTAACACCTTTTAAAATAATTAGACCTTTGAATTTCGTTTTTTTAATTTTCATTTAAGAAATTAATTTTTTTAGGTAATTTGAATAATCGCACTTTCCATAAAATTGAATTGCATTCAAAATTTCCTTTTTTCCAATCCACCTATTATTAAAAGCTATTTCCTCAAGACAAGCAATTTTAAAACCTTGCCTATTTTCTATCGCAGAAACAAAAGCGCTGGTTTTATAAAAGTCCTCTATGGAACCGGTATCAAGCCAAGCACCACCTCGTCCCAAAATATCGGATGTAAGTTTTTTTTTGTTTAAATAAATTTTTAACAAATCAGTAATTTCTAGTTCATTTCTCAAAGATGGTTTAAGTTTTTTTGTATATTCGACTACTTTTTTATCAAAAAAATACAAACCCGTAACTGCGAGATCAGAAATATATTTTTTGGGTTTTTCTTTTAAAGAGATAATTTTCCCAGTTTTAGATATTTTTGCTACACCAAACAATTCAGGTTTAATAACCTTATGGAGAATTACTTTTGCACCATTTTTAAGTTTCGTACAATTGATTAATTTTGAAGTTAAATTCTGACCGTAAAAAAAATTATCTCCTAATATTAATGCGACGTTTTTATTGTTTATAAATTTTTCTCCTAGCAAAAATGCATCAGGTAAACCTTTAGGAGAACTTTGCTCTTTATATAATATGTTAATACCAAGTCGCTTTCCATCTGGTAAAATTTTTTTATATTGGTTTAATTGTCCTTTGTTAACTATTATCAAAATATCTTTTATTTTTGCTAACATTAAAATTGACAATGGATAAAAAATTAAAGGTTTATCGTATATAGGTAGCAATTGTTTATTTACTGCTTTTGTTAATGGGCTCATACGAGTTCCCATTCCTCCTGCTAAAATAATTGCTTTGTTAATCATTTTATTACCCCAAGTCTCTTTGTGATATCCTTTTTTTTTAATGTTGTATAGTATTTCATATTTTCAAAGTACCAATTAAATGTATTTTCTAAACCTTTTTTTAAATTAATTTTAGATTTCCATTTAAGTTTTCTTAATATTTTTTTACTATCTAAAGCATAGCGTAAGTCATGCCCTGGTCTATCTTTAACAAATTTAATTTTTACATTTTTACCTATGTTGAATTTTTTTTTTGCAATATTGATTAATTGATGTGCAATGTCCAAGTTGCTGCTATTAATATTAGATCCAATATTATAAAAATCTCCTTTTATTCCATTTTGTAAAACTTTAAATAAGGCTGCACAATGATCATCTACAAATATCCATTCTCTTGAATTTTTTCCTTTTCCATAGAGTGGAAGGGGTTTGTTATTTATAATATTATAAATTAGTTTTGGAATTAGTTTTTCAGGGTGCTGATGAGGACCGTAATTATTTGAGCAATTTGTAATAACAGCGTTAAGATTGTATGTTCTTATATAAGAATATACCAAGTGATCAGATGAAGCCTTCGAGGCTGCATAAGGAGAGCTAGGTTTGTAAGGATCAGTTTCTTTGCTTCGACCTTTTAGCACATCTCCATAAACCTCATCGGTCGAAATATGAATTAGTTTAGCTTTCTTATTTTTTTTGGAGTATTCTCTAAATATTTCTAACAAATTAAACACACCAACTATATTGCTTCTTATAAATTCAGCAGGACCATCAATTGATCTATCAACGTGCGTTTCTGCTGCCAAATTAAATATGGCAAAAGGTTTATGTAAGTTCAAAATTTTTTTTAACTTGGATCTATTATTTATGTCTAATTTAATAAATTTATAATTTTTTTTAGTAGAAAAATCTCTTGTATTGTAAAAATTTGAGGCATAACTAACTTTATCAATATTAATAACAAAATATTTTTTCTTAATTAGTAGTTTTATTAAATTACTACCAATAAATCCTAAACCACCAGTTACAATTATTTTTTTCATTACTTTTTTTTTTACAATAATAGTTATTTTAAGTATACTTCATTCTCACATGGAATTTACAAGTAATAATCTTACCTTCGTAATAGTTACATTTAATAGTAGAAAAGTAATCTTTGATTGCTTAAATTCTCTACCAATGGATTTTAATAAATTAATAGTTGAAAATTCATCTGACGAAGAATTAAAAAAAGAATTAGAGCAAAATTATGATAAAACTGAGGTGATTTTATCTAAGAATGTAGGTATGGGAGCTGGAAATAATCTTGGTATTATTAAATCTAATACAAAATATGTTTATATATTAAACCCAGATGTTTTGTTAAAACATGACACTATAGAAAATATAAACAACTCAATTTCTAAATTAGAAAATTTTGCGCTTTTATCACCTCTGTCAGATAATCCACATTATCCAAATTATAGATTAAATTTTGATAAAGCACAAAAAAATGATGACAAAATAATTTATGAGGTTGAAGAAATTGATGGCTATTCGATGATAATTAACAAAGATTATTTTAACAATAACGTTTTCTTTGATGAAAAATTTTTTATGTATTTAGAAAATGTTGACCTATGTTTAAGAACAAAAAAAAAAGGTGGAAAAATCTTTATCATTACTAATTCCAAGGTTCATCATCTTGGAGCTCAGGCTGTTGACGACAAACACAGTGAAGAGATAGAACTTTCAAGAAACTGGCATTGGATGTGGTCAAAACTTTATTTTAATAAAAAACATAGGGGGATTTTTATTTCATCTTTTTTAGGATTAAGTAGTTTAGTAGGAAATTTTCTAAAATATTCTTTCTGCTTGTTCACTTTTAACAAAAAAAAAAATATTTATAGGACTAGAATGTCAGGTATTATTAATGCTTTTTTAGGTAGGCAATCTTGGTATAGACCAAAAATAAATTAGTGACCTGGAAATTCAATTAAGTTCTCTACTTTAAAACCTTTTTTTATTAATCTATCAGATCCACCTAAATCAAAGAGATTTATTACAAAAATGAATGCTCCAACTTTTCCCTTTGAAATTTCAATTAATTTTGAAGCTGCTTCAGCTGTTCCACCAGTAGCAATTAAATCATCAATGATTAAAACTGTATCGTCTTTATTTATAGAGTCTTTATGTACTTCAATAGTCGCAGTTCCATACTCTAATTCAAAATCAATTGAGTGAGTTTCTGCTGGTAACTTATTTTTTTTTCTTAACATTATAAACGGTTTTTTGAGGGTATATGAAACAGCGGATGCAAACACAAAACCTCTTGATTCAATAGCTGCAATTTTATTAAATTTAAACTTTTTAGATCTTTCAATTATTTGATTAATTGTCTCTTCGAAAGCTTTTTCATCTTTTATTAAAGTGGTAATGTCTCTAAATAAAATACCCTTCTTTGGATAATTAGGTATAGATCTAATAAATTTTTTTAAGTCCATTTAAATTTGTGTTATATTATTTAATAAACTATCTTTTGAATATGGTAAACAATAAATTAGCAATAATTGGTGGAAGTGGACTATATGATGTTGAAGAATTCAAAGATAGAGAGTTATTAGACATTAATACTCCATGGGGAAAACCTTCAGACAAAATTTTAAAAACGAATTATAAAAGTAAAGAAGTTTATTTTTTACCAAGACACGGAAGAGGACACTTTATTAATCCATCCAATATAAATTTTAGAGCCAACATTGATGCTCTTAAACAACTTGGAGTTACAGACGTTGTATCTATTTCAGCAGTAGGGTCTCTTAAAGAAAACTTGCCCCCAGGAAAATTTGTTATTATCGATCAATTTATTGACAGAACTTTTGCAAGAAACAAAACTTTTTTTGAAGATGAAATTGTAGCCCATGTATCAATGGCAAGTCCTACTTCAGTTGGACTTATGAACGCTTGTGAAGATGCCATCAAAAAAGAAAAAATAGATTATCAAAGAGGTGGTACTTACGTTGTAATGGAGGGCCCACAGTTTTCTACATTAGCAGAATCAAATTTATATAGATCCTGGAAAGCTGATGTAATTGGAATGACCAATATGCCTGAGGCAAAACTAGCTAGGGAAGCCGAGATAAGATATGCATCTGTTTCAATGGTTACAGATTATGATTGTTGGCATCCAGATCATGAAAATGTTGATGTTCAACAAGTTATTAAAGTTCTCATGGGAAATGCTGCAAAAGCAAAAAATATGATTAAAAATCTTATTGAAAATTTTGAAAAACATATAGACCCAAAAGATCCAACTAATAATTGTTTAGATTTAGCAATTATAACAGCGCCTGAAAAAAGAACAAAAAAAACAAAAGATAAACTTAAAACTATTGCTGGCAGGGTTTTGAACAAATAAAAAAAAACCCTCTACCAGAGGAAGAGGGTTTTTTTAATTTTTCTATGATTAGTATTTAGAACGATTTAGCAACAGATAAAGCTAAAACATCTGTATCTATATCTGCTGTAATTTTCGTGCTATTTGTTGTTGTAGCCGAAATTTCATCATAGTCTGTTTCACTGTACTCTAATTTTATAAAACCAAAACCTGTTTCTTTTTTAAGACCTAGGCCTAATTTTACTCCATTTAAAGTTTCAGAAACATCTTTATCTGTTGATGAAATTGATACCAACCTTGAATCAGCATCTGCTCTTATGTATCCAACTGTTCCAAAAACTTTAAGGCCATCTCTGATTTCCTTTTGAGGCTGTGCGTATAATGTTACGTGTCTGCTAACATCTACGTTACCTTTGTTAGTTCCTGTCGTTGTTGAGCTTCCCTTTTGTTTAATAGAGCTTTGTGTAGTCGATCTGCTTTCAAATTCTGCTGTACCAGGTATTACATCAACACCAACACTGATGTTGTCATTAATAGCTTTTTCGAAGAAAATAGAAGCAAAAACAGCATCATTGCTAATGTTCTTAGTTGTATCAGTCGTACCGTTGCTGTCGATATCATCTTTTACAGTTGATTTAATATCAGCTGAACTAACAGTAAATCCTACAGAACCAGTAGCATATGAATTTGACACAAGGCCAAGCAAGAAAAGGATGCTTAAAACTAGTTTTTTCATAATGTACTCTCTTTTGTTATTAATTAATTAATATCAAGTGTGTCTTTAGCAAAATATTACTTAAAAGTATAGAAAAGTGAGCTTAAAATATAAGGCTTTTAGGTTGAATTTGAAAAAAAACCCATAAAAATTGGATTTTTTTGTTGCATAAATATCACATTTGCAAAATTTTTTACTCGGGTAATTAATCTTAATTATTAATGGAACGCTTAACTATAATTTTTACTGAATCAGAGTTAATTTTTAATAAATGAAAAATATTTTAATTTTGATAGTTTTTTTTATTTTTTCGTGCGCCAAACCTTTAGTGGTAGAGACAATTCAGCCAGGAGACGATCTTTTAAATTGCGCAGATTTAAAACAAGAAATTGAAGAAGCAAAAAAAATTAAACAAGAGGCTGAATTATCAAAAGCATCAGGCGGTAATTTTGCAAGAGCACTTTTATTCTGGCCAGCATGGGCGCAATCATTAAACAATGCAGATGACGCAATACTTGCAGCTAATAATAGGTCATTTCATTTGATTAAAGTGATGAGAAAAAAAAAATGTCCTGGTGCAGAAAATTTAGAAGCAAATATAATAGATAAACCTAAAAATGTAGTTGAGACGAATTTAGCTGAACAACTTAAAACTATAAAAGATTTATATGAGGATGGACATCTTTCTGAAGAAGAATACACTAAAGCAAAAAAGAAGATAATAGACTAATGAAAATTGAGGGTAAAGAACACCGCACAATCTGGTTTGAAAATAAAGTTGTAAAAATAATTGATCAAACAAAGCTCCCTCATAAATTTGTAATAAAAGATTTAAAAACACTAAAAGAAGCAATCAATGCCATTAAAACAATGGAAGTAAGAGGTGCCCCATTAATAGGAGCAACTGCTGCATATGGTTTAGTTTTAGCAATATTAGAAAATAATGATCAATCTTTTTTGAAAAAATCAGCAACAGAACTAATTAATTCAAGACCAACGGCTATTAATTTAAAATGGGCAGTAGATAGAATGATGAACAAAATTTCAGGTCTTAACAGTGATAAAATTTTAGATATCGCAATAAATGAAGCTAACGATATTTGCGAGGAAGATATAAAGTTTTGTAAAAATATTGGTTTAAATGGTCTTAAAATAATTGAAAAAATATATAATAAAAAAAAGGATACAGTAAATATTTTAACTCATTGCAATGCAGGATGGTTGGCAACAATTAATTGGGGTACAGCCACTTCACCAATTTATCACGCACACAAGAAAGGTATTCCAGTTCATGTTTGGGCAGATGAAACCAGGCCCAGAAACCAAGGTGCGAATTTAACTTCATATGAATTAAATGAAGAGGGCATTAAAAATACAATTATTGCCGATAACACAGGTGGAATTCTAATGCAAAGGGGGCAAGTTGATATGTGTATTGTGGGAACTGACCGCACATTATCTAATGGAGATGTGTGTAATAAAGTGGGAACCTATTTGAAAGCACTTGCTGCGAAAGACAATAATGTGCCTTTTTATGTAGCATTACCAAGTTCAACTATTGATTGGAAAATTAAAAATTCTAAAGATATTCCAATTGAAGAAAGAAGTTCAGAGGAGTTATCAAAAATTGAAGGGGTTGATGAAAATGGAAAATTGAAAAAAATACAGATATACCCAAATAAAAGTAAGGCCATGAATTTAGCATTTGATGTTACACCAGCAAAATATATAACTGGTTTAATAACAGAAAAAGGAATTTGTGAAGCATCAGAAAAAGGATTGAAAAATTTATTTAAATGAACCCACTTATTTTATCACTTGTTTGTCTTTTATTAGTTGGAGTTTCAGCTAATTGGCTTAGTATAGTTAAAAATAACAAGACATTAATTTATCTTTCTTTAGCGCCATGCGTTTATATAGCAATTTATGGAATTTATTTAGTTATTGGACCTGTTGATTTGTATGAAGACGGTTCAAAAAACTTTTTTATGCAGAACCCTTATGAAAGAGAGCTTCCACCACAGTTTTTATTATTAAAGCTTTATCAGTATATTCTAATAGGCGTAGGTGTAATTTTTGGGTATTTATTTATAAAATATTTGAAAGATTATGGACGTTAAAAGTAGAGAGGAAATAATAAAATTTGCTCTAAAATTAAATAGTACAAATTTATCTCCGTTAAGATCAGGAAATATTTCACTTAAAGCTAAGAATAATAATGAAGAGGGGTTTTTAATTACTCCATCAGGCAAAAAGTATGACAGTCTCAAAGCTGAGGATATCGTATTTGTATCCTTAAAAGGGAATTATGATGAAAAAGGTTTGCAACCCTCATCTGAGTGGAGATTTCATAAAGATATTTACTTAAACAAGACTGATGCAAAAGCCGTCGTTCATGCGCACTCACCACACGCAACGGCTGTATCAGCACATAACAAAGACATTCCAGCTTTTCACTACATGATAGCGTTAGCTGGAGGAGAAAATATAAGGTGTGCAAAGTATGCAACTTTTGGAACACAAGAATTATCTGACAATATTGTTGAAGCTTTAAAAAATAGAAAAGCATGCTTGATGTCTAATCACGGTCAAGTTGCTTATGGGGATAACTTGAACTCAGCTTTCGAACTCGCAGAAGAAGTTGAAAATATTTGCCATCAATATATAAATGCAATAAAGTTAGGAGAACCTAAGATTCTTTCATCAAGTGAGATGGATGTAATATTAGAAAAAGTTAAAAACTATAAAAAAGGATAACTTTTTATGACGAAGGTTGGGGAGCACGTCACTTTAGATATTATAGGTACTAAAAAAGAGTACGAACCAAAATTTTTTGAAAAACTTGTTTATAAGATATCAAAAAAGGCAAAAGTAACTGTTTTAGAGATCTCTAAGTACAAATTTGAACCACAGGGCTTTACCCTTGTAGCGTTATTAGCCGAAAGTCATATTAGTTTTCATACTTTCCCAGAAAGAGGAATTATTAGTTTTGATTTTTTTACATGCGGTAAAATAAATCCTAATGTTGCCTACGATATTTTAAAAAAAGAAATTAAACATAAAAGAATTGTTAAAAAAGAATTCAATAGAGATACAATAAGTTATTATGATGATATTTATAGCTCACCAGGTTTAAAAAAATATTATATGGTAAAAGATGTTTTAGAAAACTTCACTTCAAAAGTAGGTCAAAATATTGAAATTTTAGATTTAGAACAGTTTGGTAAATCCTTATTTATAGACGGTGAACTTCAAGTAGCGGAAAACGATGAACATTTATATAGCTCTACATTTGTTAACTCTGGTTTAAAACTTAATCCATCAAATGATAAAACAGCAATTATTGGCGGAGGAGACGGAGGTGTTGCGAGAGAATGTATATCTAAAGGTTTTAAATTAATTGATTGGTATGAATTAGATCCTGAAGTTGTAACAATGTGTGAGAAATATTTATCTAAGGTAAGTAAGAAAGCAACCACAAAAAATCATGTGCAATGTGTATGGGGAGATGCATTTGAAAGTATTAAATCAGTTGAAGATAATAAGTATGATAAAATTTATGTGGACTTAAACGATGATCAGTATTGTATTGATTTGGCTGCAAAAAATATCAAATCTTTAAAAAGAATTCTTAAGCCAAATGGAACAATAACTGCACAAGTTGGAAGCCAAGATAAAAAACCTAAACAAGTTGATAAATGGTTAAATCTTTTTGAAAAAAGTTTTGGCAATACGTCATTAGATAGAGTTTATATCCCAAGCTTTGATTGTTCTTGGAATTTTGCATCTTCTCTAAACAAATAATTAATATTTAGTATACTCTTTAATCTCTTTGATCTTAGATCCAGTGTGATTATTTATTTCTAACTTAATACTTGCTCGTTTGTCGTTTAAGAAGTGGATCTCTCTTGATAATAAAATGAAATGATCATCGAATTTTGAATCTTTTTCGCATTGTCTTTTATTATCTTCAATATCCCACAGTTTAGCATTTATTTCTTTTAATTTATAGAAAAGACTCTTTATCTTTTCATCAACTTTCACATTTTTATCATATTGTTCCTTTAAAGAATCATATTCTAAATTTATGAATTTTAATTTTTCTGCGTCTTTGATTTTGTCTTTTTTGATTTCAAGGATAGTTAATTTATCTAATAACTCACCAACAGATACTTCAACTAATATTTTATTCATAAAATTTTATAGTGTGATAAATTGTTAAAAATATGTCTAATATATTAATCATAAAGCACGGATCACTAGGAGATATAGCTCAAGCGAGTGGGGCAATTCAAGATATTTATGATAATCATAAAGATGATTTTATTTATCTATTAACATCTCAAGTATATTCAGATCTTTTCAAAAAAAATCCCAATATAAAAGAAGTAATTGTCGATAAAAGATTGTCTAGATTTAATTTGATCTATCTTTTTTCATTAATGAAAAAAATTAAACAACATAAGTTTACAAAGGTCTATGATCTACAGAATTCCTCAAGGACTTCATTTTATAAAAGAATTTTATTTCCTAACTTAGGATCTTATAAATGGTCTTCTTCAGAAACTACTCTTCCAGCCAATGAAACAAAAAAAGAATTTGATAAAAAACCTGTATTAGAAAGATTTGATCATCAATTAAAGATATCTGGTTTAAAAACATCTCACACTTTGAGACCAGATTTTTCATGGTGTTGTTCAAATATAGATAAACTTATTTCAAAATATGATTTATCTGATTACATATTGTTATTTCCTTTTTGCTCTGAACACTTACAACAAAAGAAATGGCCATATTACGATCAATTAATAAAACTTATAAAACAAAATCATCCTAATCTAAAAATAGTGATAGCACCTGGACCTGGTGAAATAGAAAAAGCAAAAGAATTAGATGCTGTTTCTATTTTAAGTGAAGACAAAGCAATTTCTATCTCAGAACTGGCAGGTTTAATAAAGAGAAGTAAATTTGTTGTTGCTAATGATACAGGTCCTGCACATATGGCAGCACATTTGAATGTAAAAGGTCTGTCGTTGTTTGGAAGTCATACGACAGCTTATAAAGTAAGTATTGAAAGAGAAAACTTTAAAGCAATACAAGTTAGTGATTTAAAAAACCTAAGTGCACAGAAAGTTTTTGAAAGATTAGCTCTTTAAAATTTCTAAATATTTTTTTAAGATTTCTGGCCAAAGAAATTTTTTTGCATTTTCTTTTGCATTTTTTCCCAAAACCTTAAATTTATTATTCTGCAATATATCAACTAAACTTTGATAGATTTCATCTAAATTGTTTCCGTCACAAAGTATGCCAGTTTCATTATTGATAATTGCGTCAGACGCACCACCAACCTTTCCACCAATTGATGGAACTCCATATTGAGCAGCTTCAACATAGACAATTCCAAATCCCTCTACAGATTTTTTATAAGAAATTGATGGCATAACAAAAACATTTGAATTTTTTAAGAAAGAGTTTTTTTCATCTTTAGATAAATTTTTCAAAAACAAAACATTACTCTCAAGTTTTAATTCTTTAATAAGTTTTTTCTGAGATTCCAAAGTATCGCCTTGACCAATACAAATATAAATAATGTTCGGGTAAATTTCTTTCAAATTTCTCAAAGACATAATTATTTTTTCATGATTTTTTCTTTTATCAAATCTAGCAACAGTAATTAGTCTTGGCTCTTTCCCTTCAAGTTTCTTTAATATTTTTTCATCAATTTTTGGATTTACTTCTTCTCTTGGAAAAACCCCTGGGTTAATAACTTTGATTTTTTCCTCATTTACACCAATTTCAACACCAAGATTTTTTGTGAAGTTTGAATTTGCAATGATATGATCGCAGTTGTTTAACACTCTAACAACTCGTTTATTAAGAAAAGAATCTTTTTTATGATTTATCTCTTTAGAGTGAATAAGACATATTTTTCTTATTTTGGTATTGATGTTTTCTAAACTTTTCCAATGATCAGAGATGATATTTTTAACTTTAGTATTTTTTTGTAAGTAATTATTAATTAATGAAGCTTTTCTAAATTTTCTAAAGATTTTTGGCCCTCCGACTCTTTCAATTGAAAATGATAAATCTTCATCAAATTTTTCCTGCTGATAATGTTCATCAGCAAATACTTTAACCATCATATGTTCCGACAGTGATTTTGTAAGGCCAAACATAAGATTTTGCATACCTCCAACATCAGGTGGAAAATTTCTTGTGATAATTAAATTCATTATTTAAACCATTTAATACTGCATCCCATACTAGGATATTGTTCTTTTGGACCTTGTTGAGTTTTAGCAATTAACTTCATTGATCTAAGCAATTCACTGTCACCCGAACCCACAGGCTTTAAATCATTTAGTTCTCTTATTCTTCCTCTGTAATTGAGCTCAAGGTTTTTGTTGTAGCCAAAAAAGTCTGGAGTGCAAACCGCATCATATTTTTTTGCAATTTCTTGCGTTTCATCAATTAAATAAGGAAATGAAAAATTATATCTATCAGAAAACTTTTTCATATTTTCAAAAGAGTCTTCAGGATAGTTTATGGTATCATTTGACATTATCGCAACTGAGTTAATGCCATCTTTTTTAAGTTTTGCACAATCATCTGCAAGTTCTCTTATTATAGCTTTTACATAAGGACAATGATTGCAAATAAACATTATCAAAGTTCCATTATCACCCTTAACATCATTCAATGTTAATAAATCCCCATTAATTGATTTAAGCTTAAAATCTACTGCATTCAGACCGAAATCACATATTGGAGTTTTTAAAAGTGCCATGTTAGAATATATAAATTATGTTTTACGATTTGGAAAATAAAAAACCAAAAAACTCTGGCGAAAATTGGGTAGCACCTAATGCCGTTATTATTGGAGATGTAACTTTAGATAAAAATACAAGTGTTTGGTTTAATGCAACCTTAAGAGGTGACATTGAAAATATTCACATTGGTGAGGGCTCAAACGTTCAGGATGGTTGTGTATTACACACTGACCCAGGTTGTCCTTTGAAAGTTGGAAAAAATGTAACCATTGGACATTTAGTAATGCTTCATGGATGCACAATTGGTGACAATAGTTTAATTGGGATTGGTGCCGTAATCTTGAACAAAGCAAAGATAGGAAAAAATTGCATTATAGGAGCCAAGGCTCTGATCACAGAAAATAAAGAGATACCCGATAATTCTTTAGTTGTAGGATCTCCAGGAAAAATCATTAGACAAGTAACAGAAGAAGAGAAAAAAGCAGTGTTTGAAAACACTAAGCACTATCAAGATAATTGGAAAAAATATTCTAAATCAATTTTTTAAGGAACTAACCAAGAATCTTTATTACTTTCCAAATCAAATTTTGCTCTTCGATGACCTTTTGCAGCAAGATATAACCACTCAATAGATTTTATTTTACATTGTATAACAGTGAAGTTTTTATAACCTTCTTCACTTTGCTCCTTTGTATAATCAAAATTATCTAACTCAGGTTTTAGTCCTGATGTTGGAACATCAGACTCTGTTCCTGGACCATTATCAACCAAATAACATTTACGGCTTATATGTTGAGTTTTTTCCCAAGAACTCTTTGTAATGTCGTTTTCATGGTTAATAATACAGTTTACTTTAAGTCGAACCTGAATTTTTTCATCCTTATCATAAAATAAAAGAGCAGCGTTGGGATTATTTTTAAGTATTTCTATTTTATCTGATCTAATATCACTGTGAAATTGAACTAAATTATTTTGTTGATCTGATTTTCGCAAAACAACAATTCTTCCATCTACATCGTTATTATGACCACATATAAAAGTTGGAATTCTAAATTGAGAACTTCTATTTGTCACTGCATCATCCAGCATTGACCAGATTTTCTTCTTTATTTCTGTGAAGTCTTCATAGTACGCAGGCTGCATACTTTTACTTTCTAAATCTTTTTATTAAGCTTGAAGTATCCCATCTTTTACCACCCATGTCTTGAACTTCAGCATAATATTTATCAATTATTTCTGTGATTGGTATTAATGATCCATTATTCTTTGCTTCTTCCATTGCAATCTTTAAATCTTTTCTCATCCAATCTACTGCAAATCCAAAATCAAATTTATCTTCTAACATTGTTTTATATCGGTTCTCCATTTGCCAAGATTGAGCAGCACCTTTTGAAATAACTTCTATAACATCTTCCATGTTTAATCCTGCTTTTTGACCAAAGTTTATTGCTTCAGATAGTCCTTGTACTAACCCTGCAATACAAATTTGATTAA
Source organism: uncultured Pelagibacteraceae bacterium (assembly GCA_902582235.1). Lineage (GTDB taxonomy): Bacteria > Pseudomonadota > Alphaproteobacteria > Pelagibacterales > Pelagibacteraceae > Pelagibacter. The sequence goes on along the minus strand of CACHQX010000001.1, from coordinate 38,998 downwards.
CCATCTTTGCTAATTGACCTGAACCTGATTTACCTAACAACTTTACTTTTTTGCTGTAACAATCAATTTTATCTAATGCTTTATCAAAATCTTCTTGATCTCCACCAACCATTACAGTAAGCGCACCATTTTCAGCACCTGCTTGACCCCCAGATACGGGTGCATCTAAAAAACCAAAACCATTTTTTTTAGCGTGTGAATAAATTTCTCTTGCTATTGTTGCTGAAGCAGTTGTGTTATCAATGTATACTGCTCCTTTTTTTATTGATTTGAATATTCCATTATCTCCAAATGTAACTTCTCTTAGATCGTTGTCGTTTCCTACACATGTAAAAACATAATCAGCGTCTTTCGCAGCATCTTTAGGTGTGTCAGCTTTTTTTCCTTTAAATTCTTTTAGCCATTTATCAGCTTTAGCTCCGGTTCTATTATAAACAGTTACATTGTGCCCACCTTTTGATATATAACCAGCCATGGGATATCCCATTACACCAAGACCAATGAAAGCAACGTTACAAGACATAATTTAATGTTAAAAAATTTAAGTATTAAAGTAATAATTTTTGGATTTATATTTACATTTTTTTCAAGCTTTGGACAGAGTTTTTTTTTAGGATTGTTCAACGAAAGTATAAGAAATGAATTAGATATAACTCATGGACAATTTGGCTCAATTTATGCATCAGCAACGTTATTAAGTAGTATAATTTTAATTTGGGTTGGAAAGAAAATAGATGACTTTGATGTATTAAAATTTTCTTTTTTTGTAATATCATTACTTGCAATTTCAACTTTTACCTTTTCAAAAATTAATTCAGTAGTATTTCTTTTTGTTGCGATATTGCTAATGAGATTTTCTGGTCAAGGAATGATGTCTCATACAGCTACAACTACAATATCTAGGTACTTTTCAAATACTCGAGGAAAAGCACTTAGTACTGGATGGTTTGGCTTATCTACTGCAGAATTTTTAATGCCAGTTACAATAATTTATGCCCTTACTATACTGGATTGGAGAAATATATGGATCGTTATCTCAGTTGCCATAATTTTATTTCTCCCTTTGGTATCTTACTTTTTAGTTAAAGAGGTTAAGCTTTCATCAAGAGAGGATGATAATAAAGTTACCAAAGAAAACATAAAACAATGGAAAAGATCTGAAGTTATTAAAGATTATAGATTTATTATTATAGCATTAAATATGCTAGCAATGCCCTGGATCGCTACAGGAATATTTGTTTACCAATCATTTATTTTGTCTGCGAAAAATTGGGGGGAATATACTATTGCTCAATCATTTATGGTTTATTCAATAGCATCAGTGTTAACTTTATTCGTAGCAGGGTATTTAATTGATAAATTTACAAGTAGAAAACTACTTATATATATGAATATCCCTTTTTTGATTTCTTTATTAATTTTAATTTACTTTCAATCGCCGGTTTCCTCATTTTTCTTTCTTGGATTAATTGGAGTATCAAATGGATTTGCTAACGTTTTAGGATCATCAACATGGGCTGAATTATATGGAGTTAAATTTATAGGATCTATCAAAGCATTAACCACAGCATTAATGGTGTTTTCAACAGCATTTGGAACAGCTCTTTTTGGATTAATGATAGACTTTGATTTTTCTATAGAGCAGATAGCAATGATTTCTGGTGGTTATATTTTAATTTCCTTAATTTTGCTGTTTTCAATTAAAAACAAACTTAATCCAACGATTTTATAAAAACACCTTGATTTTATAGACCTCAGAGTATAAATACTCCGCATGGCAAGAGTAACTGTAGAAGATTGTATCGATAAAGTAGACAGCCCTTACGAATTAGTTTTAGTTGCAAAGGAAAGAGCTACTCAATTAAATTCTGGAATTGAACCAAGTGTAGAAAAAGATAACGATAAAAATACTGTTATCGCACTTAGAGAAATTGCAAATGAAAATGTTAAAACAAGTGAATTGACAGATAGCGCTGTTTACAAACTTAGAAAACATATCGAACAAGTTGATGATCTAAGTGAAGAAGATGAAGATATCGGAGATGATTTTGAAAATTTATACAAAGGTGAAATCTCAAAAAGTGGAACACCTATTTTACCGTCTAAAAGAGCAAGAAAAGTTCCTGAAAAAATTCAAGTTTCAAAAGAAGATTTAGCTGAACTACAAAATGCTGATGCGCCTCAATCAAATGATGCTCCAGCTGAAGAGGGTGGGGAGCAAGAAAGTAACGAAGTTTCTCTTGATGAAATAGCTGAAAACGATCAGCAAGAAGCTGATAACTCAGAAAATTCATAACAATAATATTTCAATCATAATCAAAATAAGTTATTTAATTAAACATAGTTTTGATGAATAAGTCTTTAAGAATTGCATGTGACGGAGAAGCTGCTAGCGGTAAAAGCACAGGTGCAAAATTAATTTCAAAAAAATATAAACTTTTTCTTATAAATTCTGGGTTACTATACAGATATGCGAGCAAAGTTATCATTAAGCATAAGCCTAAAAAAATAGTTCCTTTTTTAAAGAGGAAATTTAAAAACATCTCTTATAATAAAATAAAAAAACAATCTCTTCACTCCCAGGAAATTAGTAATCATGTTGGTTATTTAGCTAAAAATAAAGGTGTTAGAGAAATAATGAAAAAATTTCAAAAAAAGATTATCAAACAAAATAAAAGAATATGTGTTGAAGGTAGAGACATAGCTAGCACTATCTTAAAAAAAAATCCCCGTTATGACTTAGCTTTTTATTTTACTTGTAATTTAAACGAAGCCTCTGTCAGAAGATGGAAAGATTTGAGGAAAAAAGTCCCATTAAAAGAAGTTAAGAAAAGTTTAAGTATAAGAACTAAACTTGATAAAAAAAGAAAACATTCACCATTAAAAAAAATGAGTGATGCAATTTTGATAAGAACAGATAAGTTAAATAAAAAAAAAGTATTAATTAAAATGTCTCAGGAGATAGAAAAAATTAATTACAAAACTCTTTAATTATTTTTTCTCTATGTTCATCTAAATCTGGTATATGTCCTCTTTTTTCTTCATCTTTGTAATTTGACATCTTAATAGGGTTACCAGCAGTTTTAAATTCACCAATTTTTTTATGATATGAATTTACAATCATATTTCTTGCCTTGATTTGAGGATTTTCAACAGCTTGTTTTATATTAAAGATTGGACCACAAGGAATTTTTTCTTTTTCCATTAATGAGACCCAATCGTTTGTATTTTTAGTTAAAAGTTCTTTTTCTAAAATCTTCTTTAGTTCATCCATATTTTGAGCCCTAGATGAATTTGTTTTAAATTTTTCATCTTTTAAAACATTATTGATATTCAAAACTTGGCAGAGTTTTTCAAAAAGTTTGTCGTTACCTGCAGCTATTATAATGTGACTGTCTTTTGTTTTAAAAGCTTCAAAAGGTGCTATTGATGGATGACGTGACCCCATTGGTTTAGGTATTTCATTCTTTGCCAAGTATCTTGCAATTGCATTTTCTAAAATTGCAATTTGACAATCAAGCATCGAAACGTCTATGTAAGTTCCTTTACCTGTTTTCTTTCTGTCATATAACGCTGCGTTAACACCTATTGCAGTAAACAAACCAGCAGTAATATCACCAATTGATGTTCCAACTCTTGTTGGTTCAGAATTTGGTTGACCTGTTACACTCATTAATCCACCCATTCCTTGAACAACCATATCATATGCAGGTAATTCTCTTAATGGACCTGTTTGACCAAAACCTGATGCAGAAGCATAAATTAATTTTGGATATTTTTTACATAAATCCTTCCAACCAAATCCCCATTTCTCTAATGTTCCAGGTTTAAAATTTTCAACTAACACATCTGCTTTTTTTAGTATTTGTTCAAAAATTTTTTTATCTTCTGAATTTTTTAAATTTAAAGCTATACTTTCTTTTCCTCTATTAAGTGACATAAAGTATGCAGACTGGTCATCAATGAAAGGTCCAAATTTTCTAGAGTCATCTCCAATTTCAGGTGCTTCAACTTTAATCACTCTCGCCCCCAAATCTGACAAAATCATAGTACAATAAGGACCAACCAGCACTCGAGTTAGGTCTAAAACTAATATATCTTTTAAGGGTCCGTTCATAATTAGCGTCAATTGTATTTTAAAGCATATTGACTCTTATCAAGAAGTTACATTTAATACATCAATAAAATAATAATAGAGAGGAATAATAATGTTAAAAAAAATATCTTTATATTTTCTTTCGTTAGTTTTCGTAACTACAACTATTGGATCAGCTTTTGCAGTAACTTTAAAAGCTAGTCACCAATGGCCAGGTACGCCAAGAGCCGACGGGTCTTTCGACGTAAGACACGAAATGGTTCAAATTATTGCTGATGAAATGAAAAAAGCAAATGTAGGAGTAGATATAAGAATTTACCCTGCAAAATCACTTTACAAACCAAAAGAGCAATGGAAACCGATGACAACAGGTCAGCTGGATATTTCAGCTTTCCCATTAGCATACGCTGCTAAATTCCATCCAGAGTTTGACATTACTTTGATGCCTGGAATGGTGAAAAACCATAAACATGCATTAAGAGTTAATGCGTCTCCAATGATGACAGAAATTAAAAAAATCATCAATGATGCTGGAGTAGTTGTTTTGTCTGATGCTTGGCTTGCAGGTGGATTTGTTTCAAAGAAAAATTGTATTTCAAATCCAGCATCTGTAAAAGGTCAAACGTTTAGAGCTGCAGGTAAAGCATTTAACCAAATGTTAGAAGCAGCAGGAGCAGGTATTCAATCAATGCCATCTTCAGAAATCTATAACGGTTTGCAAACAGGTGTATTAGATGGTGCAAATACTAGTTCAGGAAGTTTTGTTTCATACAGAATTTATGAGCAAGTAAAATGTGCAACACCTCCAGGAAAATTTGGTCTATGGTTTATGTATGAGCCAATTTTAATGTCAAAAAAATCTTTTGATGCCTTAGATAGCAAACAACAAAAAGCTTTAATGAAAGCTGGAAAAAAAGCAGAGAAGTTTATGACTAAAGAAGCTGCTGGTTTAGATACGACAATGGAAAAAGCTTATAAAAAAGCTGGAGTTGAATTGTCTTATATGAAACAAGAAGACTTTGATGCTTGGTTAGCTATTGCTAAAAAATCTTCATATAAAAACTTTGCAGAAAAAGTGCCAAACGGTCAAAAATTGATTGATATGGCTCTTGCTGTAAAATAATTAAATTAAAATTATACCCCTGCTTTTTCTGCAGGGGTATTTTTCATGACTGATAAATTTATTAAATTGACAAACTGGCTTGCGAAAGCTTGCGGAATTTTTGCAGCTGGCTGTCTCTTTCTTTCAATCGTTATCATTACAGAATTAGTTTTCGAGAGATATTTATTTAAGAATGCAATTACGTGGCAAACAGAGCTTGTCACAATGTTATTGGTTGCTTCTACATTTATAGGTGCCGCATATGTTTTAAGTGAAAAAGGTCATGTTAATATGGAGTATCTATATACTTTTTTAAGTGAAAAGAATGTCACTAAACTTAAAATTTTTACTGACAGTCTTTGTTTAGTTTTTTTTCTAATTTTATTTTACGTAAGTTATGAAATTACTTACGAAGCATTTATAAAAAATTACAATACTGGAACAGTATGGGGTCCTCCACTCTGGATACCCTATTCATCAATGCTTATCGGCGCAATACTTATGACAATGTCATATATATCTGAATTAATTTTACATATAAGAAAATTAAAGGAGTTTAAGTAATGGATCCTTTATTATTAGGTTTAGTAGTTGGAGTAGCAACTGTAGTGATGTTATTCTCAGGAATACCAATAGCTTTTGGCTTATGTTTTATTTCGGTAATCTTTTTAGTTATCGCTGAAGGTTTTTCAATTTTAAATGTTTTTGCTGAAACATTTTACGCAGGTTTAAATTCATTTGTTTTGCTGTCTATACCAATGTTTATTTTGATGGGAATGGCTGTTGCAAACTCACCAGCTGGAAAAGATTTGTACACAGGTTTAGACAGGTGGCTATGGAGGTTGCCTGGCGGTCTTGTTGTTTCAAATATTGGAGCTTGTTCTATTTTCGCAGCCTTAAGTGGATCAAGTCCTGCAACATGTGCTGCAATAGGGACAATGGGAATTCCAGAAATGAGAAAAAGAGGATACTCAGCGAGATTAGCAACTGGATGTATAGCAGCAGGGGGAACTCTAGGAGTTTTAATACCGCCTAGCATTGTTTTAATTGTTTATGGATTAGCAACCGGTACTTCGATTGGAAGATTATTTTTATGTGGTGTCATACCTGGTTTACTTTTAGCTGGATTGTTTATGTTATGGGCTTACATCTATTCTTATTTCATTGATAAACAATCAGCAGAAATTTTAAGAAATAGAACACCCCCAACACTCAAAGAAAAATTAGAAGTCATCCCAAGAGTCCTTCCATTTTTATTAATAGTAGTTGGAGTTTTATATGTTCTATACGGTGGGGTTGCAACTCCTTCAGAAGCATCTGGAGTAGGTGCATTTCTTGTATTTGTTATGATTGCAATTGTTTACAAAATTTATCAACCAAAAAAAATATGGGATATCGTTAAAGTATCTATGAAAGAAAGCGTAATGATAATGTTTATCATTGCAGGTTCTTACATATTCGCTTTTAGCTTATCTACTCTTTATGTGACACAATCAATTGCTCAAACTATTGTAGAGATGGGATTAAATAAATGGGTCCTATTTTTTTACATAAATATATTCTTGTTGATTGCAGGTTTCTTTTTACCACCTGTTGCCGTCATAGTCATGACTTCTGCAATATTACTTCCAATTATTACTCAATTTGGCTTTGATCCTTATTGGTTCGCAATTGTCTTTACGATTAATATGGAGATTGGATTGATCACGCCACCTGTTGGATTAAACTTATATATTATAAAAGGAATTACACCCGACGTAAGTCTTTCTGAAATATTAAAAGGATCTATTCCTTTTATGGCAATGATGGTCATTTGTATTATAATATTGTGTATTTTCCCAGAAATAGTAACTTGGTTACCTGACAAATTAATGGGTAAACCAATTGGATTTTAAAAACAAAAGTATTAATAGAAAAATATCTGTTGCACCTATGATGGATTGCACTGATAGGCATGATAGATATTTCTTAAGACTTATAAGCAAAAATGTAATGTTGTACTCTGAGATGGTTGCAACGAAATCAGCAATTCATGGGGATAGAAAAAGAATACTTGGTTTTAGAGAGGAAGAGAAACCTGTTGCTCTTCAAGTTGGGGGCTCAGACAAAAATGAACTAGCAGAAGTTGCTAAACTAGCAGAACAATTTGGTTATGATGAAATAAATATTAATTTGGGTTGTCCGAGCAAAAAAGTGCAAAAAAATTCATTTGGAGCATGTTTGATGAAAGAACCTGATTTAGTTGCAGAATGTATTAATAACATGGTTAATTCATGCAAAATTCCGGTTACAGCTAAAACTAGGATTGGAGTTGATGAAATTGAGGACTTTGAATATTTAAATAATTTCATTAACAAAATAAAACAATCTGGATGTAAAACAGTCATACTTCATGCAAGAAAGGCTTTATTAAAAAGTCTTACTCCTAAGCAAAATTTAAATATACCAAAACTAAATTACAAAATGGTTTACGAAATTAAGAAAGCAAACCCAGAGCTTGAAATAATAATTAATGGAGGAGTCTCACAAACTGAAGAAATTAAAAAACATTTAGAACACTGCGATGGCGTGATGATTGGAAGAGCAATTTATCAAAATCCTTACTTTTTGACTGATATTGAGAAAGAAATATTTAATACAAATGAAGTGCCATCAAGGGAACAAATTGCAAAACAGATTATTAGTTATTTAGAGGAAGAAGTAAAACTTGGTACAAAAGTAAATCACATAATGCGACACACAGTTGGTCTTTATCATGGCCAACCTGGCTCTAAAGATTGGAAAAGATATTTAAGTGACAATATGATGGCTAGAGACTCAGATTTTCAAAAAGCGAAACACATAATGACTATTGTGCAAAACAATGAAAAAGCAAATCAATTAAATTCCTAATGGAAAATTTAAATATCAATGAAATTTTTTATCTTTTAACTGTTTTAGCTATTGCCGCAGCAGTTGCAGGATTTATGGCTGGTTTACTTGGAGTAGGTGGGGGCATCATTATGGTTCCCGCTCTTTACTACGCGTTTACAGTTTTAGACTTTGACATTGTAACAAGGATGCATTTAGCAGTTGGTACATCTTTAGCAATAATAATTCCAACCTCAATTATATCTACCTTAACACATAGAGAACATGATGCAGTAGATTTTAATATGGTAAAATCATTTGGAATTTTTATTTTAATTGGAGTTTTTTTTGGAACTTTTTTGGCAGTTAATTTGAAAACTCCTGCGCTTGTATTATTTTTTTCTATATTTGCTTTTATGGTTGGACTTTTTTTTATTTTTTTGAGAGAAAAATTAGTTGATAACCCAAAACAAATATCAAATTTAGTTAAAAATATTTCTGGTATATTGATTGGATTTATTTCTATTCCTTTAGGAATTGGAGGCGGATCGTTAATGGTTCCTTTCATGAGAACATTTGGTTATGATATTAGAAAATCAATTGGAACAGCTGCAGCTGTAGGTTTCCTTATTGCTGTTACTGGATCAGTTACAATGATCACTGGTGGAAAAATTATTGATAATGTTAATACACCGTTCAGTTTGGGATATATAAATTTACTCGGCTTCATAGTATTTGTGCCAGTTACTATGATAATGGCTAGGTTAGGTGCAAAAGCAGTCTACAAAATCGATAAAAAAATACTTAGCAAAATATTTGGAACTTTTTTAATTTTGGTATCAATTAGATCATTTTTAGAATATCTAAGTATCAATTAAATTAAAATTGTGGACCAGATTATTTTCAACGAATACATATTTTTCATTTTATTAATGATTGCTGCAGCTATTCCTGTTGGTTTTTTTGCGGGATTATTTGGAATTGGAGGTGGATTAATTTCTGTGCCTTTTCTTTTCTTTATTTTTGAAACTTTTGGAATAGATAGAGATTATCTAATGCATCTTACAGTTGGGACTGCATTTACAATAACAATACTAACTTCATTCTCATCAGTATTAGCTCACAGAAAACATGGTGCTGTTGATTTAAGTATAATTAAAACTTTTGGAACATTCGTTGTTTTTGGTGTCGTAACTGGGACTATAATTGCTTCTATGATGAGTACTAAATCATTGGTTCTTTTTTTTTCAATCATGGTCTATTTTTTAGGTGCTTATCTACTCCTTGCAAAAAATAAAAATAAAAAAGTTTACCCTTCATTTAATTTGCTGCCCCGTCTTTCATTTGGATTTATTTCTGGCTTAATTTCAGCTCCAATGGGTATTACTGGAGCTATGATTAATGTACCTGTTTTAAGATACTTTGGTTACTCGATAAATAGAGCAATAGGGAGTGCTGCAGCTATTGGATTTATAATTTCATTGTTTGGCGCAATTGGTTTTTTCTTGTCAGGAGTAGTTAAGAATGTTGATATTCCCCTCAGCATTGGGTTTGTAAATATCCCTGCCTTTCTAATATTCGTCCCTATTACAACAATAATGGCTAGAATTGGGGCTAATACAGTGCACAAACTTGAGAGGTCAAAAGTTCAAGTACTTTTTGGAATTTTTTTATATGTAGTTGCTACAATATTTCTTTATAGATATTTTAATATTTAATGGTGATAATTCAAAAACTTATCTTGAACTTAAATATAAATTATTTAAATTTTAATTAATGGTTTCTAAATTAAAAAACTTTTTACTAAACTTTGAAGCATTGGCTTCTCTTTTACTAAGATTTGGTATTGGAATAGCTTTTATCATTCACGGTTATGCTAAATTTCCTTTGCCACCAGCAGGTCTAGTTGAATATTTTGGTTTACCTCCAGCACTTGCAACATTTGTTGCATTAAGTGAACTCTTATCTGGAATAATTTTAATTGTGAGTGGTTTTTTGAGAAATCCCATAGGAGATACGCTTACAAGATTTGCGGGACTTGTAATTGTAATACTCATGACAAATATATTTATAATTGCTCACCCAGATTGGTTTATTACTCAAAAATTATTTACTAGTGAGCAAATTTTTCTTTTTATTGGCGGCTTTTATTTTTTGATTAAAGGAAATAAAGTTTAAACTATATCTTTTGATCGTATTCACCTATCTTTCCAGTTTTTTGAAGTAGATCATCAATAAATCTAAAGATATCGGTTTTTATTTTATCTGATACCGGACTTTCTGTAACAACAACAAGTGATGGTTTGTTTGAAGATGCTCTTACAAGACCCCAAGATCCATCATCAAGAGTAAATCTCACACCATTGACCGTAAGTATGTCAGTTATTTCCTGATTACATATTTTTTGTTTGTCAGTCTGAAGTTTTTTTATATTAGAGATAATTTCGTCTATAACTTTATATTTTTCTTCATCTTTACAAAATGGTCCCATAGTTGGACTTTGAAAAGTTTTTGGCAAATCATTTATTAAAATATCCAATTTTTTATTTTGATTATCAATTAAATGACAAATTTGAATTGCAGAATTAATTCCATCGTCAAAACCAAATCCTAAAGGTTTATTAAAAAAAAAGTGACCACTTTTTTCAAAGCCAGCAATCGCATTATCTTCTTTTACTTTTCTCTTAATATACGAGTGTCCTGTTTTCCAATAGAGAGTTTTACAATTATTTTTTTTTAGAATTTCATCTTTGCTAAACAATCCTGTAGATTTTACATCTACAATAAATTTATTATTTGGATGCAATTCTGAAATATTTCTAGCAATTAACAAACCAATTTTGTCTGCAAATATTTCATTCCCTTTATTATCAATAACTCCAACTCTATCTCCATCACCATCAAAGCCAAAACCAACGTCTGCGTTATTTTCTTTTACACATTTTGAAATTTCATGTAACATTTTCATATCTTCTGGATTAGGGTTATATCTAGGGAAACTATAGTCTAAGTTACAATCAAGCTCTATTACTTCACAACCAATATTCCTTAAAATTTCAGGTGCAAATATTCCAGCAGTGCCATTACCGCATGCAGCTACAACTTTTAACTTTTTCTTAATTTTATTTTTTGATAACTCATCAATATATACTTTATTAAAATTTTCTACTTTTTCATATTCACCCGAACCTTCTTTAAATGTTTCATTTATTACTATCGATTTAAGTTCTGACATTTCTTCTTTGCAATGAGTTAGACCTTTTTCAATTCCCATCTTTATTCCTGTCCAACCATTTTCATTGTGGCTTGCTGTTATCATTGCAACAGCATTTGATTTTATTTTAAATTGAGAAAAATAAACTGTGGGTGATAAACATAAACCTATATCTTTTACATTACAGCCAGTTGATAATAGTCCTTTTATAAAATTATTTTTAACTTCTTCGCTATAAGATCTGTAGTCATTTCCTACAATTACAATAGGATTCTTTTCAGAGTTAATAACCTGTGTCCCGAATCCTTTTCCTACGGCCTCGATTCCCTTCGAGTTGATGCTTTTTGGGTATAACCACCTAGCGTCATATTCTCTAAATCCTAACGGGTCGATTTTTTTTTCCACTTCCATGTTGATATATGTACATTTTTTTGATTTTTTTATTGAACTATTTTTTTTATGTTCTATAAATGTTCTGTTGATTTTTAATTTATATAGTGTAATTAAGAAATCTGCACACAACATATAGTTGTTTTACTAACAAATAGTGTTAAAAAGGGAGTATAATGAACAAAGTCTTGTCTCAGGCAATAAAGAAAGCTGTCTCTGAATTTAAACCTCAGGTTGATCAGAAGACTAAGACCAAAGGTCCAGATTTATTCTCTTTAAACAATAATACAGAGCTATTTCAAAACTCCAGAGGTATTACAATAAAGATTGATAGAAGTAGAGATGAAAATCTAACAGATTTCGGTAAAGCAACACTTAGCGATAGATATTTAGGAGAGAATGAATCTTTCCAAGACTTATTTGCAAGAGTAGCAAGTCATTATGCAGATGATAATTTACACGCACAAAGACTATACAATTATATTAGTAATCTTTGGTTCATGCCTGCAACACCAGTTCTATCTAACGGGGGAACTACAAGAGGCTTGCCAATATCATGTTTCTTAAATGAAGCGAGTGATAGTTTAAATGGTATCTTGGGTCTTTGGAGTGAAAATGTTTGGTTAGCTGCTAGAGGTGGTGGTATTGGAAGTTACTGGGGAAATCTTAGATCTATTGGTGAAAAAATTGGAAGAGTTGGAAAAACTTCCGGAATAATTCCTTTCATAAAAGTTATGGACTCTTTAACAATGGCAATCAGTCAAGGTTCGTTAAGAAGAGGTTCTGCTGCTTGTTATTTACCTATTGATCATCCAGAGATTGAAGAATTTATTGAAATGAGAAGACCTACTGGTGGAGATCCAAATAGAAAAGCTCTTAACCTACATCATGGTGTTCTTGTTTCAGATGCTTTCATGAGAGCGGTTGAACTTGATGAACAATGGGCACTTAAGAGTCCAAAAAATGGATCTGTGCAATCAACCGTTTCAGCTAGAAATTTATGGATCAGATTATTAACTGCAAGAGTTGAAACCGGTGAACCTTACATAATTTTTATTGATACAGTTAATAGACAAATACCTCAACATCATAAGTTAGCTGGCTTAACAGTTAAAACATCCAATTTGTGTAGTGAGATTACTCTTCCAACAGGTATTGATAAAGAGGGCAGAGATAGAACTGCTGTTTGTTGTTTATCTTCATTAAATATTGAAAAATACGATGAATGGAAAGACGATGAAAGCTTTATAGATGATGTAATGAGATTTTTAGATAATGTCCTGACTGACTTTATTAACAATGCGCCAGAAGAATTTAGTGATGCAACATATTCAGCTGCAAAAGAACGTAGTGTAGGCTTAGGGGTTATGGGTCTTCACTCATATTATCAGAAAAAAATGATACCTCTTGAGTCAGTAATGAGCAAAGTTTGGAACAAAAAGATTTTTGAAAATATTCAAAAGAAAGTTGACAAATCCTCAAAAGATTTAGCAGAAGAAAGAGGAGCATGTCCTGATGCAGCTGAATATGGTTTTAAAGAAAGATTTTCAAATAAAACTGCGATTGCTCCAACTGCTTCAATTTCAATTATTTGCGGTGGAACTTCCCCTGGAGTCGAACCAATTGCAGCAAATAGTTACACCCACAAAACTCTTTCTGGATCTTTTAATGTCAGAAATAAATACTTAAGAAAATTATTAGAAAAACATGGAAAAGATACAGATGAAACTTGGTCAACAATTACGACTAACCAAGGCTCTGTATCACATTTAGATTTTTTAACACAAGAAGAAAAAGATGTTTTTAAAACAGCTTTTGAATTGGATCAGAGATGGCTTGTTGACTTAAGTGCGGATAGAACTCCACATATTTCTCAAGCACAATCTATTAACTTATTTTTACCTGCAGATGTTCATAAAAGAGATCTTCATCAAATTCATTTCCAAGCTTGGAAAAAAGGATTGAAGAGTCTTTATTATTGCAGGTCTAAATCAATACAAAGAGCGGAAAATGTTAATGATGCGAGATCAACCGACATTACTGCGAATGTTTATAAATCAAAACAACAAGAAACCGACGAAAACAAATACGAGGAGTGTCTATCATGTCAGTAGTAAAAAAAGAGAAAAAAGGAAAAATCATTCAACCAAAAAAAATGGGATTATTAGTAGAAAATCCTGTCTATAAGCCATTCAGATATCCATGGTGTTATGATGCTTGGTTAACGCAACAAAGAATACACTGGTTACCAGAGGAAGTGCCATTAGGAGATGATGTTAGAGATTGGCAGAAAAATTTATCAGAACCTGAAAAAAATTTAGTAACACAAATCTTTAGATTTTTTACTCAAGCAGATGTTGAAGTAAATAACTGTTATTTAAGACACTACACAACAGTATTTAAACCAACAGAAGTTTTAATGATGATGACGGCTTTTGCTGCAATGGAAACAGTTCATGTGGCTGCTTATTCACATTTATTAGACACTATTGGAATGCCTGAGTCAGAGTATTCAGCTTTCATGAAGTATAAAGAGATGAAAGATAAGTATGATTACATGCAAGGTTTTAATGTTAACTCAAAAGAAGATATCGCAAAAACAGTTGCTGTATTTAGTGCTTTTACAGAAGGTCTACAATTATTTGCGAGTTTTGCAATTTTATTAAACTTTCCAAGACACAATAAACTTAAGGGTATGGGGCAGATAGTTACTTGGTCAGTAAGAGATGAAACTCTTCACTGTAATTCAATGATCAGAATTTTCAAAGAATTTATAAAAGAAAATCCTGAGATCTGGACTCCGAAGCTTAAAAAAGAAATTTATGATGCATGTAGAACAATTGTAGAGCATGAGGATGCATTTATAGATTTAGCTTTTGAAATGGGACCAATGAAAGGTCTTACAGCTCAAGAGGTTAAGGACTATATTAGATTTATTGGAAACAGAAGACTGGTTCAGTTAGGTCTTGAGCCAATTTATGATGTAGAAAAAAATCCGCTTACTTGGCTTGATACTATGTTGAATGCTGTCGAGCACATGAACTTTTTTGAGGGAAGAGCTACAGAGTATTCAAAAGCATCTACACAAGGAAATTGGACTGAAGCTTTTTCATAAAATTGAAATATAAAAAGTACTTTAGAAAAACAAGCCTTAAACAAAAAAATATTGGGGATCTCTTCTTAGAAGAGATTCAAAAAAATAATCCTAAATCTTTTTTAGAAATTGGTGTATTCCACGGTGTAACAGCCAGAAATGTCTGCGAGCTTATGAATAAAAATCATGGACCAAATTTTAGTTATACAGGTATAGATATTTTTGATGAGGGAGATGAATACAAAGATGAAGTTGCTCCAGTGAAAACTTTTAATAATCCTCTAAAAAATTTTTATTTTAAATTTATAAAAAAACAAAACCCTTATAGCTTAGAAGCTGTAGAAGACTTACTTTCTAAATTTAAAAAAAATATAACTCTCTTAAAAGGAAACTCAAACGAAGTATTAAAAAATATCGAACTCGAAAAAGTAGATTTTATATTTATTGATGGTGGTCATGAATATAATACTGTTAAAAATGATTTAGTTCATAGTCATAGACTTTTGAAAAATAAAGGAACAATACTATGTGATGATCTTAACTTAAGTCAGGCTTTAGGAGTAAGACAAGCAATTAAAGAATTTTCTGATGAAAATAAAATAAAATATGAAATCGTCCATGAACGATTTGCAAAATTTAATTTTAATTAGTTATCTTTGATTTATAGGAACAACTTTACGATAGCTACTTCCTTTATAGCTAGCAAGTGGTCTTATTAATTTATTTGCTGCATGTTGCTCAAGAATGTGCGCAGACCAGCCAGTTATTCTGGAAATTACAAAAATTGGTGTAAAAAAGTCGGTGTCAAATCCCATTAAATGGTAAGTTGGTCCAGTAGGATAATCCACATTAGGATGAATATTTTTTCTTTCAATCATCACTTTTTCAACAATGTCGTAAATTTTTTCAAACTTTTTATCTTTTTTTACTTTTGCAACTTTAGAAAAATACTCTCTCATGGTTGGAACTCTAGAGTCGCCACTTTTGTAAACCCTATGACCAAAGCCCATTACAACAGCTTTTTGATCTAAAGCGTTGTTTATCCAATTTAATGCGTTTTCTGGTTTTTTAATCTTATTCATCATATGCATCACCTCTTCATTTGCACCACCATGTAAGGGTCCTTTTAAACTTGCAATAGCACCAGTAATTGCACCATGTATATCTGACAAGCTACTAGTGATTGTTCTTGCAGTAAATGTAGAAACATTAAAACTATGTTCAGCATATAATATAAGAGATACATCAAAAGCTTTTACAATTTCTTTTTCGGGAACTTTTCCAAAACACATATAAAAAAAGTTTTCAGAGAATGACAAATTACTTTTTGGTTTAATGATTTTCTTCCCTTTTCTAATTCTATAGAAAGCTGCTAAAGCAACAGGTGTCTTAGCAAAAATTCGCATTACCTTTCTCAAGTTTGCCTCTGGAGAATTATCTTTTGTCTCTTTATCTTCTAATCCCATAATACTTACTGCTGTTCTAGCTACATCCATAGGATGTGATTTTTTAGGAAAATTCTTAATACTTTCCAATAATGTTTTTGATAGGTTTCGCTCTTTTCTCTCAACTTTTTCAAAATTTTTTAATTGTTTTTCAGAAGGTAACTCTCCATTTAGAATTAGATATGCAACTTCTTCAAACTTACATTTTGCACAAAGGTCTTGTGCAGCATATCCCCTATATGTAAGAGAGTTAATTTCTGGCATTACTTTTGAAACTTCCGTCTCATCAACCACAATTCCAAGTAAACCTTTTTTAATATCTTCAGTCATTAATCATGTCCATCTGTGCTAAAATTATATATTTTTTTGTCGAGAGCATTATATTTTTCATAATCTACTAAGTCATACAATCTACTTCTAGTTTGCATTTTATCAATAAGGTTTTTTTGATGTCCTTCTTCAAAAATTTTCTTCAAACCTTCCTCCACACTTTTCATTGCCAATCTTTGAGTTGTAACAGGATAAATAACAATATTATAACCCAGGTTTTCTAGCTCTTTATAATCTAAAAGATCTGATTTTCCAAATTCTGTCATGTTTGCTAGTAAATATGAACTTAGACTTTTCCTCACTTTTTCAAATTCATCTTTATCTTTTAAAGCTTCAGGGAAAACTATTTCAGCTCCTGCGTCGATATATGCTTTACATCTATCAATCATCTTATCTATACCCTCTACACTCTTTGCATCTGATCTGGCAATTATCTTAAAATTTTTATCTTTTCTGGCTTTGACACACTCTTCAATTTTTTTTACCATTTTTTTAACAGAAATAAGCTCTTTGTTATCAAGGTGACCACATCTTTTTCTTTCAACTTGGTCTTCTATATGTACCGCTGTCACACCAAATTTTTCAAAAGTTTTAATAGTTTTTTTGCAAGACTTAAAACCAGTATCAATATCCACAATTGTAGGTAAGTTTGTAACTCTTGCTATTTGTTTTGATCTATTACTCACATCTTCAAGTGTTGTAAGACCTATATCTGGGTAACCAAGGTCATTAGACATAACACCACCCGAAACATAAACAGCATCATAGCCAATTTCTTCAATTACTTTAGCAGTTAAAGGGTTGTATGCACCAGGAACTCTTAAAATTTTTCCACTTTTTAATTTATCAACAAAATCTTTTCTTTTTTCTTTTATTTTTTTTTTAATAAAGTGCATTAAAAAATACCAATTTTTTTATTTTTTTTAATATTTCTTTTATTAATTTCAATATTTAATTTGTGTAATTGATTTGACTTTAATTTTCTTAAGTTTTGAATATCCCTAAGAAATCTATCTGACTCTTTCTTAGGTATCATGTCTTTAGTTAAGGTTAAAAATTTTTTAATATAGTTAGCTCTTTTAAACGGCCTTAAACCATAAGGATGAGCATCAGCTACACCTTGTTCTTCAATAATTTTATTATTATTTTTTAATGTGACTATAACTTTAGCCCCAAAAGCTTTATTTTTTGGGTTTGGATCATGATAACGTTTCGTCCATTTTTTATCCTCATGAGTTTTAATAGATCTCCATATCTTTATAGTACTTTTCTTTCTTGCTCTTGATTTGCTATATGATTTTACGTGATGCCAATCAGCGTCCTCTAAAGCAACAGCAAATATATACATTATTGAGTGATCTAAAGTTTCTCTACTTGCATTAGGATCCATTTTTTGTGGATCGTTTGCTCCTGTTCCAATTACATAATGAGTATGATGACTTGTGTATATATCTATTTTTTTTATTTCATTTAAATTGTCTATTTTTTTATTTAATTTTTTCGCAAGGTCTATAAGTGCTTGTGCTTGATATTCTGCTGAATATTCTTTTGTATAAGTTTCAAGAATAGCTTTTTTTTCCTGATTTTTTTTTGGAAGTGGAACTTTATATAATGCTTTTTTTCCATCCAATATTCTTGCTATCACACTATCTTCTCCTTCATAAATTGGACTTGGTGCTCCTTCACCTCTCATTGCTCTATCGACTGCTTCTATACCAAGTTTTCCAGCATGCGCAGGAGCAAAAGCTTTCCAACTAGAAATTTCTCCTTTTCTAGATTGTCTTGTTGAGATAGTTACATGCAATGCTTGTTGAACAGCTTGATAGATTGTTTCTGTTTTTAAATTAAGCATTGTTCCTAGACCAGCTGCAACACTTGGACCTAAATGGGCGATATGATCTACTTTATGTTTATGTAGACAGATACCTTTAACGAGATTTACTTGCACCTCATATGCAGTAATAATTCCCTTAATAAGATTTAAGCCGGAGACTTTCTTTTGTTGCGCAACAGCCATTAAGGCAGGAATATTATCTCCTGGATGACTATAGTCTGCTGCTAAAAAAGTATCGTGGAAATCTAATTCTCTTACAGCAGTTCCATTGGACCAGGCAGCCCATTCACAATCAAACTTCTTTTTTGAATTAATTCCAAAAAGAGTAGCACCATTACGCCTTGAATGTTTCATTGCCATCTCTCTTGAGGTAATTACAGCTTTTCTGTTTAACGAAGCGATAGCTACAGATGCATTATCAATCATCCTGTTTATCACCATGTCAACTGCATCTTTATTTAATTTAGCATTATCACTAGCAATTTCTGCAATTTTCCATGCAAGTTGATTTTTTTTACTTAGTTTATCTTTTGATGCGAAAACTTTTACTTTATGTATTTTCAATTTGTTCCTTCTTGAGTTTAGTACTTCATTTATTTTAAGTATTCAAATATTTTGAAACTATTTTCTCAATACCCTGAAAGTTGGTTACCAAGTGATCATGAGGTATTTCACTTACTTTTTTATCAGTATATCCGTCCTCGAGCAATATAAATGGTAAGTTTGCAGAGTTAGCAGCAGCAGAGTCCGTTTCACTATCACCAATCATTAAGGATTTTTTTATGTCTCCTTGAAGAATTTCAATTACAGAAGTCAAATGTCTAGGATCTGGTTTGCAATAATCAAAAGTATTACTACCAGCGACATATTCAAAATAGTCAAAAATTTTTATTTTTTTTAATAAATCAATTGCTAAATGTTCTTGTTTATTAGTACAAACTGCCAGTGAAATACCATTTTGTTTTGACCATTTCAAAAATTCTATCACGCCATCAATAATCTTACTTTCATTTACAATATTTTTTCCATAGTAATCTATAAAATCTTTTACCATTTCATCTTTTACTTTTTTATCTGATATTTTCCCAAATTCTTTTTTGGCTGTTCCCCATATAGATCTTCCAATTAAAGCACCAGCACCTTTACCAACAAGGTTTCTAATTTCCTCAGTTGTCTTTGTTTCGTACCCAAACTTTTTCATTACATAATTATGTGCATTCATTAGATCTGGAGCTGTATCTACTATGGTTCCATCTAAATCTACTAAAACTGTGAATTTTTGACTCATTTTAAAAAAGTATTATTAAGAAATATTTTGTGAATTCTTTATCATAAATACTTATCTATAAGAAAAAATCAATGAAACAAACTAATATTCAAAATAAATTTAGAAAAAAATTTTTAAATCAGGGTGTAAAAATGACTGCACCTGAGACTGTTTTTTTTTCAAATGATACTAAAATTGGAAAAAATGTAACAATCGAACCATATGTTGTTTTTGGATCGAAAGTAAAAATTAAAAATAATGTTAAGATATTAGCCTTTTCACACCTTGAAGGTGTAAGTGTTGATAATAATGTTTCAATTGGTCCATACGCACGTTTAAGACCCGGAACTGTTTTGGAAGAAGGTTCAAAAGTCGGTAACTTTGTTGAAATTAAAAAATCTCGGCTGAAAAAGAATTCAAAAGCAAATCACCTTACTTATATTGGAGATGCAACAGTAGGTAAAGAATCTAATATTGGCGCGGGTACAATTACTTGTAATTACGATGGAGTTAAAAAAAGTAAAACAATAATTGAAGATGGTGCTTTTATAGGATCAAACACATCGTTAGTTGCCCCTGTTAAAATTGGAAAAAAAGCGATTGTTGGCGCTAGTTCTGTAATAACTCAAAATGTAAAAAGTGGTTCTTTAGCATTAACAAGAACAAAACAAACTGAAGTAAAAAATTATAAAAGAAAAAAATAAATTATGTGTGGAATTATTGGAATAACAAGCAACAAATTGGTTTCATCACCAATTATAAATTCGCTAAAAAAATTAGAATATAGAGGTTACGACTCTGCGGGAATAGCAACGATTGACTCTGGCTTCATTAAAGAAGTTAAATGTGAGGGTAGAGTTGAAAGTTTAGAAGATGCTGTTTCAAAATCAAAGTTAACAGGAAATGTTGGAATTGGACATGTACGATGGGCAACACACGGTGTTCCAAACACAATTAACGCTCATCCACATTCTTCAGAAAATGTATCTATAGTTCATAATGGAATAATTGAAAACTCAACATTGTTAAAAAAGTTTTTAATAAATAAAGGACATAAGTTTAAGTCCCAAACGGATACAGAAGTTATTGTTCATCTTATTACTGAATATTTAAAAAAAGATAATCTTAAAGATGCAATTATTAAAGTTCTAAAAAAACTTCATGGTAGTTTTGCCTTAGGTATAATCTTTAAGGATAATCCAAATTTAATAGTTGGTGCTAGAAGGGGCTCACCTTTAGCTGTTGGATACGGCCCTGGTGAAAACTATTTAGGATCAGATTCTTATGCTTTAAAATCTATGACAAATAAAATTTCATATCTCAATGATGGTGAGTTTTGTATTATAAAAAAAGATAATGTTGAATTTTTTAATCAGAGTGGAAAAAAAATAAATAAGAAAATATTACTTTTGTCTTCTGATGAACAAAATTATGAAAAGGGTGATTATAAACATTTCATGGCCAAAGAAATCGATGAACAACCAAACACCATTAAAAATTGTGTAAACGAGTACATAGACAAAATTAATAAAGATATAAATATTTTTAATTTTCCATTTAAAGAAAAAGAAATAAATTCTATAACTTTGATAGGATGTGGTACAGCTTATCATTCATGTATTATTGCAAAGTACTGGTTTGAGCAATTAACATCTTTTGATGTTAGTGTAGATATAGCTTCAGAGTTCCGTTATAGAAAAAATAAATTTAAAAAAGATTGTCTTTATGTTTTTGTTTCTCAGTCAGGTGAAACTGCTGATACTTATGCAGCTTTAGATCTTTGTAATAAAAATAAGATGAAAACATGTTCAGTTGTCAATGTGATTGAAAGTTCAATTGCAAGAGACTCTAAGTTTGTCTTACCAATTCATTGTGGACCAGAAATTGGCGTTGCATCAACTAAAGCTTTTTTGGGACAAATGCTTGTTTTATATATACTTTGCTTAAAATTAGCTCAAAAAAGAAAAGATATCAGTAAAAAAGATTATCTAATAAGAATTAAAAAATTATTTAGTCTTGCTGAGTTAGTAAAAAAATCTTTAATGACTGAAGACAAAATACAATCAATATGCAGTTCATTCATTGATGCAAAAGGATCAATGTTTTTAGGAAGAGGCTACTCTTTTCCAATAGCATTGGAAGGAGCACTAAAACTTAAAGAGTTAGCATATGTACATGCTGAAGGATATCCAGCGGGTGAAATGAAACATGGTCCATTAGCGCTAATTGAAGATGGAATGCCTGTTGTTGTAATTGCCCCAAGAGATCAACATTATAAAAAAACAATTTCGAATATGCAGGAAGTAATAGCTAGGGGAGCAAAAGTTTTACTTATTACAAATAAAAGTAAAGATGAAGTATATTCTGAAAATATATGGGAGACTATTGAAGTTGAAAATACAAATGATGATTTGTTTCCTTTTTTAGTTACTATTCCTCTACAAAAACTCGCCTACTACTCAGCATTAAAAAAAGGTTATGACATCGATAAACCCAGAAATTTGGCTAAATCAGTAACTGTTGAGTAAAAAAATAAGTGTTCTCTTTTGTCATAATTTGGTTATATATTCATCTTAAGGTTGAAATATGAAAAATTGGAAAGTTAATTCTTGGAGAAAACATCCTGTTAAGCACGTCCCATCATACGATGATGAGAAAGAACTTAACATGGTACTAAATAAATTAAAATCTTCTCCACCATTGGTATTTGCTGGCGAGACCAGACATTTAAAAGATCAACTTGCAGAAGTTGTAGATGGTAAAGCATTCTTACTTCAAGGAGGAGATTGTGCGGAAAGTTTTGCAGAATTTCATCCTGATAACATCAGGGATACTTTTAAAGTAATTTTACAAATGTCACTTATTTTAACTTATTCAGCATCTCTGCCAGTTGTTAAACTTGGAAGAATTGCTGGACAGTTTTCTAAACCAAGAAGTGCACCAACTGAAAAACAAGGTGGAAAAGAATTACCAAGTTATCTAGGAGATAACATTAACTCAATTGAATTTAATGAAAAAGCTAGAAGACCTGATCCAAAAAGATTGTTTAGGGCATACTCTCAATCAGCATCTACACTTAATTTGTTAAGAGCCTTTTCAAATGGAGGTTTTGCAGATTTAAAAAAAGTTCATCTATGGAATTTGGGATACATTAAAAATAGTCCACAAGCTAAAAAATTCAAAGAGTTAGAGGACAAAATTGCAGACGCACTTGGATTTATGGCAGCTTGCGGAATAACTCCAGAATTTAATAGAAGATTGTACACAGTTAATTTTTGGACTTCTCATGAAGCTCTTCATTTACCATTTGAAGAAAGTATGACAAGAACAGATTCTACTACAGGAGAATACCATGACACGTCCGCTCACTTTGTTTGGATCGGTGATAGAACTAGACAATTAGATGGTGGACATGTTGAATTTTGTAGAGGAATAGAAAATCCAATTGGCATTAAATGTGGACCAACTTCAAAAGCAGATGAGATAGCAAAAATTTGTGAAGTCATTAATCCTAAAAATGAAAAAGGAAAAATTACTCTTATTTCGAGATATGGACACGATAAAGTTGAAAAATTTTTACCAAAACTTATAAGAGGAATTAAAAAAGAGGGTTTAAATGTAGTTTGGTCATGTGATCCGATGCATGGAAATACTTTGGTCTCTACAACTGGATTTAAAACAAGACCATTTAACAATGTGGTCAAAGAGGTTAAAAATGTTTTTGAGGTTCATCAAAGTGAAGGATCTTATGCTGGCGGTCTTCATATAGAAATGACAGGTCAGAATGTGACAGAATGTACTGGTGGTGCAAAAAATATTTCAGACCAAGATTTATCAAGCAGATACCATACACATTGCGATCCAAGATTGAATGCTGATCAGGCCTTGGAATTGGCTTTTTTGATTTCTGATGAGATTAAAAAGAATTCCAATTATGCAAAAAATGCAATTAAAGCGGCATCTTAGACATTTAAAAATTTAATTTTTACATTATATAGGAATCATGGATGCATCAAAAAAAGCTTTATTTATAAAAGACTGGATATTGAATTATGTTAATTCAATGCCAAAAAAGGCAGAGTCATTAGTTATAGGTATTTCTGGGGGAATAGACTCCTCTGTTTCTAGTACATTGAGTGCAATGACAGGTTTAAAAACTATAGTTTTATCTATGCCAATTAAGCAAAAAGATACTCAACACGATTTAAGTATAAGACATCAAGAGTGGTTGAAAAAGAATTTTAAAAATGTTCAAGGTCACACAATAGAGTTAGATAGTTTGTTTAAAACATTTGGAAATACTTTAGGTAAATTTGATAGCGAACACGGGATGGCCAATTCACGTGCAAGGCTAAGAATGGCAACTCTTTATCAAGTTGCTGCAGCTAACAATGGAATAGTGGTTGGAACAGGAAATAAAGTAGAAGATTTTGGAGTTGGCTTTTATACAAAATATGGTGATGGAGGAGTTGATATATCTCCAATTGCAGATTGCAATAAAACAGAAGTATGGGAACTTGGAAGAGAATTAAAAATACTTGATGATATTATTAATGCAGCACCAACAGACGGTCTTTGGGATGATGGTAGAACTGATGAAGGTCAATTAGGATTATCATATAAAGAAATAGAAGAAGCTATGAATAACGAGAATTCTAAAAATCGAGATAAATATATTCAAATTAGAAAATCAAACTTGCACAAAATGGAGCCAATTCCAGTATGCAAGATTCCCAATTAATCAAATAGATTCACAAATCTAAATTAAAAGTATATTCCTTATACAATGAATAAAGATATATATTTAACTAATAGTCTAGGTGGAAAAAAAGAAAAATTCACACCAATAAATCCTAAGAAAGTTAGGATGTATGTTTGTGGACCCACAGTATATGATGATCCTCATATTGGTAACGCTAGACCTTTAGTAGTTTTTGATATTCTTTTTAAAGTGCTTAAATGTAAATATGGGAAATCCTCAGTTTTATATGCAAGAAATATAACTGATGTTGATGATAAAATTATAGATGGTGCAAAAAAGAAAAATATATCAATAGATAAATTAACTAAAGATATTACAAAACGTTTTAATGATGATTGTAATTATTTAAATTGTGAAAAACCTTCTTTTGAGCCAAAAGCTACTGAGAATATTCCATTAATGATCGATATGATAAATATTCTTATTAAAAAAAATAATGCATATGAAAATAAATCTCATGTCTATTTTAATGTATCGAGTTTTAAAGATTACGGAAAACTATCAAATAAAAATGTTGATGAACTTTTTGCAGGAGCTAGGGTTGAGGTATCAGAAAATAAGAAAAGACCTGAAGATTTTGTTTTATGGAAACCATCAACCGAAGATGAACCTGGATGGGATTCTCCTTGGGGGAGAGGTAGACCAGGGTGGCATATAGAGTGTTCTGCGATGTCAAAAAAGTTTCTTGGAGATACATTTGATATACATGGAGGAGGACGTGATTTATTATTTCCACACCACGAAAACGAAATAGCACAATCAAGATGTGCAAATGAAAATAAATCATTATCAAATTATTGGATACACAATGGATTTATTACAGTTTCAAATGAGAAAATGGCAAAGTCTCAAGGGAATGTTTTTAAAATAAAAGATTTTTATGAAAAGTATAATGGTCAAGTTTTAAGATTAGCATTAATGTCAACTCATTATAAGCAAGCAATGGATTGGAATGAAAATCTATTAACACAATCAAAAAAAACTTTAGATAAATGGTACGAGTGTCAAAAAAAACCAGAAGATAAAGTATTGATACCAGATGATGATTTAGCTCCTCTTTACGATGATTTAAATACACCTGGCTATATAAGTAATATTCATAAATTATATGACAAAGCTGCCAAAGGATCTGATAAAGATAAAGAAATTTTTACAACAGCATGTAATTTTATTGGTCTGTTAACTGAGCCAAAATCAAAATGGCAAGAGTTTAAAAAAAATATTTTAGAAATTTCAGAGGAAGAGATTTTGCAAAAGATAAAAGATAGGAACACAGCTAGAGACAACAAAAATTACCAATTAGCTGATGAAATCAGAAATGAACTTTTAGATAAAGGTATTTTAATTGAAGATAAAGATGATAAAACAACTTGGAAAATAAAATGAGTAAAGAACGATTATACATATTTGACACGACATTGAGAGATGGGGCTCAAACCCAAGGTGTGCATTTTTCAATTGATGAAAAAACAAAAATTGCGCATGCTTTAGATGATCTTGGTGTGGATTATATAGAGGGAGGTTGGCCAGGGGCTAATCCGTCTGATACAGAATTTTTTCAAAAAGGTTTAGATTTAAAAAATTCTACCTTCACTGCTTTTGGAATGACAAAGAAAGCTGGACGAAGTGCTGAAAATGATCCAGGTTTGTCAGCAATTTTAAATTCTAATACTAAATCTGTTTGTTTGGTTGGAAAGTCATGGGATTTTCATGTTGATGTTGCATTAGGAATCACTAATGAGGAAAATTTAGAAAATATTAAAGAGACAACAAAACATTTTGTAAAAAACAACAAAGAGTTCATGTTTGATGCAGAACACTTTTTTGATGGTTATAAAGCAAATCCTAAATATGCTTTAGCTTGTATCAAAGCTGCTTATGATAACGGTGCTAAATGGATAGTTCTTTGTGATACTAATGGTGGAACACTTCCTCATGAAGTTACAAAAATAGTTAAAAAAGTTTCAGAACATATTCCTGGTGAAAACTTAGGTATTCACGCACATAATGATACTGGTAATGCAGTTGCAAATTCAATTGCAGCCGTTTTATCAGGTGCAAGACAAATACAAGGTACTATAAATGGTTTAGGTGAAAGATGTGGTAATGCTAACCTAATGTCAATTATTCCAACTTTTCATCTAAAAAAAGAATTATCAGACAAATTTGAAATAAGTATTAAAGAAAAAAATATTAAACACATTACTCAATGTTCAAGATTACTTGATGAGATATTAAATAGAAAACCAAATAAACATTTACCTTATGTGGGTGCTGCAGCATTTTCACATAAAGGTGGTTTACATGTATCTGCTGTTCAAAAAGATCCTAAAACTTATGAGCATATAAATCCAGAGGATGTTGGTAACAACAGAAACATAGTTGTTTCTGATCAATCAGGTAAATCAAATATTTTATCCAGACTTAAAACAATTGGAATAGAAATTGAAGAAAACGATCCAAAAGTTAAAAAACTTTTGGAAGAAGTAAAGGACAGAGAATTTATTGGTTACAGTTACGATGGAGCTGATGCTTCTTTTGAATTACTTGCTAGAAGAGTAATGGGAGAAATTCCAAGATATATCTCAATTAAAGAATATGATGTTTCAGTTTCAAAAAACAGTCAGGATAAAATAATTTCAAGAGCAAAAGCAAAATTAGAGGTCGATGGTGAACAAATAGTCTGTGAAGGTGAGGGTAACGGACCTGTTCATGCTCTAGATAACGCTATAAGAAAAAATGTTACTAAATTAGAAAAATATTCTGAATATTTAAAAGATTTAAAACTAGTTGACTATAAGGTTAGAATTTTAAATACAGGAACTGAAGCGACCACAAGAGTATCGATTGAAAGCACAGACTCTCAAGGAAAAAATTGGTTTACCATTGGAGTATCACCAAACATAATTGATGCATCATTTAAAGCTCTTATAGATAGTTTAGATTTTAAATTATTTAAGGATAAAGCTCCTGCAAGTAAATAAATGAAAATAAAGAAGTTTTCCGAGAAACCTACTGATATCGAAAGCAGGGTAGGAGCAGATCCAGTTGTTTGTTACCCAAATGATAGCATAAATAATAATCTTGAAATATTACATGAAGCTAGAAAACACATTAAACAAATTGATGAGGTTATAATCCCACCAAGAGATGCTAAAACTTTTAATGTTAAATCAGGTAATTTTTTTAGAATAGAAAGTCTTGAAGGACCACAAGTTGGAGATTTAAATTTATTTCAAGCTGATAATTTAGAGGAAAAGTTTTATTCTGGAAAAACTAGAGCTCTTTACGGAACACATATTTCAGTTGGAGATAAAATGTTTAGTAGCTTTCCTTATTTAAGATCATTAGCTACAATTACGTGGGATACATTAGATTGGTATGGATATGACAAAGATGGGGGCTCGGTCCACGATGTTATTGGTACCAGATGTGATCCTTACACGTATAAATTAACATCAAACAACGATTATCATTATTGTTGTCATTCAAACTTAACTAGAGCTTTGGTTAAAGAGAAAAATGTTAAATTAGATGACGCAGAAAAAATTGTACACGATGTATTAAATGTATTCATGCTTACTGGTTTTACAAATGATACTAAACAATACTTTATGAAATCAAGTCCTGTGAGACCTGGTGATTATTTAGAATTTTTTGCAGAAACAGATCTATTAGGGGTTTTATCTGCTTGCCCAGGTGGAGACTGTGGATCAGAACATTCATCTGATGTAGCAAATTGTTATCCATTGAAGGTTTCTATATGGGATGTTGATCAAAAATTTCTTAAAGGAATTAACACATCGAAATTATCTAATTATAATAGAAATCACGGCATTAAATAAATGAACAAAAGTAAAGTTACATTTATTTTACACAAACCTCAGTTATCAGAGAACATTGGTGCGTGTGCAAGAGCAATAAAAAATTTTAATTTTCAAAAAATTTATTTGATTGATCCAAAACCTATTTTTCCTAACGATAAGATATTAGCAACATCTGTTGGAGCGAAAGACATTATAAAAAAAAGTAAAGTTTTTAATAATTTAGAAAGTTCCTTAGGAGATATTGATATCTTAATAGCTACATCTGCAAGATTTAGAAACAAAAATGTAAAACATATTAATCTTGAGGGTTTAAAAAAAATAGATTTTAGAAAAAAAATTGGTTTTTTATTTGGTTCAGAAGCATCAGGTTTATCAAATAAAGAAGTTAGTTACGCAAATTACACTTTACAAATACCAACAAATATAAATTTTAAATCTTTAAATCTATCCCATAGCCTAATCATTATTGCACAATTTGTATCAAGTTTTTTAAACTCCAAATCAAATCAGTTTAAAAAGTCAAAAAAGGTTAAGAAGGCTTCTAAAAAGGAAATTCAAGCAATGATAAACTTATGTTTAAACAATCTAAATGAAATTAGTTTTTTCAAGCATAAAGAAAAAAAACCTATAATGCTTGAAAATTTAAGAAACATTTTTTATAGAATGGAACTTTCAGATAAAGAAACACGTATTTTATCAAGTGTATTTGCAAGTTTAGGAAAAAAACGTTGATTGACAAATTAGATGTTAAGTTTATAAACCATTTCACTAAATGACAAAAAGATTAAATTCTAAACACAAAATTGATAGAAGGTTAAAGGTAAATCTTTGGGGAAGACCAAAAAGTCCTTTTAACAAAAGAGCATACCCTCCAGGACAACACGGGCAATCTAAAAATGCAAAACTATCAGACTATGGAACTCAACTTCAAGCTAAACAAAAATTAAAATCATATTATGGAAATATAAATGAGCGACAATTCAGAAATGTTTATAGAAAAGCCATTATGAAAAAAGGGGATACTGCGGAAAATTTAATAGGATTACTAGAAAGAAGATTAGACTCAGTTATCTATAGAGCAAAATTTTCTAGTACAATATTTTCATCAAGACAGTTTATTAATCATGGACATGTAAAAGTTAATGGAAAAAAAGTAAATATTTCAAGTTACCTATTAAGCGAAGAAGACACTATCGAGATTAAAGATAAATCAAAACAATTAGCTATCATTGATATAGCGTTAGCTAACAAAGAAAGAGATATTCCTGAATATTTACAAGTAGATGAAAAGAAAAGAACAATTAAATTTGTGAGAACACCAAAGTTTGAAGAAGTTCCTTATCCTGTTGTTATGGAGCCAAATCTAGTAATCGAATATTACTCAAGATAATATTACTTTTTATATCCTATACCCTTTTCGTCAAAAACTTTTTTAAGTTCACCGTTCTCAAACATTTCTTTGATGATATCACATCCACCGATGAATTCTTTTTTAACGTAAAGTTGAGGGATCGTTGGCCACTCACTATATATTTTAATACCTTCACGAATTTTTTGATCTTTTAATACGTCGACACTTTGATATTTAACTTCCAAAATTTTTAAGATGTTAGAGACAGCCATTGAGAAACCACACTGCGGAGCTTCTGGACTACCTTTCATAAATAAACAAACATCGCTGTTATTTATCGAATTTTCTATCTGTTCTTTAACTTGTTGATCCATTAATTTTCCTTTGTCTTAAGTGCTAGAGCATGAAGCTCATTTCCCATTTTTCCTTTTAATGCGTCATACACCATTTTATGTTGTTGCACTTTATTCTTACCTTTAAATTGAGAAGATGTCACTGTGGCGGAATAGTGATTACCATCACCAGCAAGATCTTGAATATCAATTAAAGCATCTGGAAAAGCTTCTTTAATCATTTTCTCAATTTCTTTTAAATCCATTGCCATAATTAACTCATGTATTTATATAACCAACTTCTATAAAATTCTGTAACCTTGTCCACTGTAAAAGTTGGCCCATCATTTATGATAATCTCTTTGTCTGTCGTTTCTCCTAATAAATCAAAATGTACAGAGTTTTTCTTAAGAATATTCTCTACTTTTTTAAGGTTATTTTTGTCTACCTCAATAATATATCTGCCTTGATCCTCAGAAAAAAAATATTGATAAATATTTGTCAAATTCTTAAATTTATAAAACTTAATTCCCTTACTGCCTGCTATACACATCTTTAAGGCACCAATCATTATTCCACCAAGGGACACATCATGAACTGATAAGGCTAATTTTTCCTTAATAAGTTTAAGAACTGTTTCCCCATTATTTTTTTCATTAAATAAATTTATTTCAGGTGGTGGTCCTTTTTTTTCATCTAAAATTACATTTGCAAAGATACTTTGATCTAAATTTCCTTCTGTTTTTCCAATAACTAAAACTAAGTTTTCTTTTGATTTAAACTTCATGGTCATTAAATTTTTATAGTCTTTTATTAAACCAACACCTCCAATTGTGGGTGTAGGTTTTATTCCTTTATCTTTTGTCTCATTGTAAAATGATACGTTCCCCGAAACGACAGGGAAATTTAAATATTTGCTAGCTTCATTAATTCCATCAATACATTCAACAAATTCACCCATATTTTCTTTTTTTTCTGGGTTTCCAAAATTTAAACAATTCGTTATTGCTATAGGTTCTGCACCAACTGAAACTAGATTTCTCCAAGCTTCACAAACAACTTGTTTTCCACCAGTGAATGGATGTGCATGACAATAAGTTGCGGACGAGTCAACTGATGAAGCTACAGCTTTTTTGGTGCCGTGTACTCTTACAACACCTGCATCACCGCCAGGTTTTTGTATTGTATCACCCATTACAGTGTGATCATATTGTTCCCATATCCATTGCTTTGAACAAATATTTGGATTAGATATCATTTTTTTTATTACATCACTAAATTTGAGTTTTTTAAAATCACTGTTTGAAAATTTGATTTTTTGAGGGAGCTTTGTTTTTTTCCAAGGTCTATCATACATAGGAGCTTCATTTGCTAAAAATTTAATTGGGACATTTGCTACTTTTTCTTTTTCAAAATAAAGTTCAATATTTTTTGTGTTATTAGTTTTTCCTATTACTGCAAAATCTAGGTTCCATTTATCAAATATTTTTTTTGCACTATCTTCCTTCCCATTTTCTAAAACTATCAACATTCTTTCTTGGCTCTCAGACAACATAATTTCGTATGGTGTCATTTTTTCTTCTCTGCAAGGAACTTTATCTAAATGTAATTCAATTCCTAAATTTCCTTTTGATGCCATTTCAATACTTGAGGATGTTAATCCTGCCGCACCCATATCTTGAATTGCAATAATCGATTTATCAGACATTAATTCTAAGCAAGCTTCTAAAAGAAGTTTTTCGGTAAATGGATCTCCAACTTGAACGGTTGGTTTTTTTTCCTCTATTTTGTCATCAAATATTGCTGATGCCATACTTGCTCCATGAATACCATCTCTGCCAGTTTTCGATCCAACATATATAACTGGTTTGTTTATCCCTGCAGCTTTTGAGTAAAAAATTTTATTTTTATTTACCAAACCCAAAGTCATTGCATTTACCAAGATATTTCCATTATAAGATTGATCAAAACAGGTTTGACCAGCTATTGTTGGAACTCCAATACAATTTCCATAGCCTCCAATCCCTTTAACAACACCTCTTAATAAATTTTTAGTTTTTTTATGCTGTGTTGAACCAAAATGAATTGAATTTAGGTTTGCAATTGGTCTTGCACCCATTGTAAAAACATCTCTCATTATTCCACCAACACCTGTTGCAGCACCTTGGTAAGGCTCTATGAATGAGGGATGGTTATGACTTTCAATTTTAAAAACTATTGCATCGTCATCTCCAATATCAATCACGCCAGCATTTTCACCTGGTCCCTGAATTACCTTTTTACCCTTAGTATTTAATTTCTTTAAATGTAATCTTGAAGATTTATAAGAACAATGCTCATTCCACATTGCTGAAAAAATTCCAAGTTCTGTTAAATTTGGTACACGCTTTAACAAGTCACAAATTTTTTTGTATTCATCAGGTTTTAAACCGTGATCTACTGCAATTTTTTCATTTACTTCCATTATTTCAAATTCATTAATAAATTTTCAAAAAATATTGAACCATCTTCACCAGATAAACTTTGATCTATCATTCTCTCTGGATGAGGCATCATTCCTAAAATATTTTTCTTTTTATTGAATATTCCAGCAATATTCTTTATTGCACCGTTTGGATTTGACTTATCATCTACTTTTCCATCAGAGCTACAGTAGTAAGCTGCAATTTGATTGTTATCTTCTAAAGACTTTAATTCATCTTCAGTGCAAAAATAGTTACCTTCATTATGAGCTATATGAAGTTCTAAAACATCTTTGTCAATATTTTCAAAAAATTTGTTTTCACTGTTATTAACTTTGACAAATATATTTTTACAAATAAATTCAATATTTTTATTTTGCTGCAGAACACCTTTTAATAGACCAGTTTCTGTTAAGATCTGAAACCCATTGCAAATTCCTAAAACTAAACCTCCAGAATTTGCAAAATCAATAACTGATTGAATAATTTTAGACTTTCCAGCTATACTCCCGCATCTAAGATAATCTCCGTAAGAAAAACCACCTGGTAAAACAATCAAGTCACTTTTGGGTAATTTATCATCATCATGCCATACCATTTTATTTTTAAAACCAAACTTTTTTAAGGCAACGTCCATATCCCTATCACAATTAGATCCTGGGAATATAATTACCGATGAATTCATTAAATGATTTTAAAATCCTCAATGACTTG
This sequence comes from uncultured Pelagibacteraceae bacterium, assembly GCA_902582235.1. Classification (GTDB taxonomy): domain Bacteria; phylum Pseudomonadota; class Alphaproteobacteria; order Pelagibacterales; family Pelagibacteraceae; genus Pelagibacter. The sequence continues at coordinate 5,928 of CACHQX010000001.1, read as the reverse complement.
ATTTGCTAGAAGCTTTTTACAAATTTCCTCTGCAGAGAGTTTTGCTTTTTGTTCATCATTTTCGTCAACATCGATATCAAAATATTTTCCTTGTCTTACATCTTTAACGTTTGCAAAGCCCATTCCATTTAATGTTTGTTGTATTGCTTTACCTTGAGGATCAAGAACTCCAGATTTAAGAGTAACAATTACCTTTATCTTCATCTATTTTTTGTTTTTTACCGCTTTTGGTTTTTCAAAATTGACAGCTTGTATATTGGATTGTTCGTGAAGAATACCTAATCTTTTTGCTACCTCTTGATATGCATTAATTAAATTTCCAAGATTATTTCTAAATCTATCTTTATCTAATTTTTTATCAGTCTTATTATCCCATAATCTGCATGTATCTGGACTTATCTCGTCTGCTAGTAACACATCTGTTTTACCATTGTTTTTAATTCTTCCAAATTCAACTTTAAAATCTACAAGTTTAATACCAACACCTCTAAACATCCCTACCATGAAGTCATTTATCCTTAGTAGTTGTTTATCTATTTTTTCTATTTCTCTTTCAGTTGCCCATTTAAAAGTATAGATATGCTCTTTAGATATAAGAGGATCGCCAAGTTCATCGTTTTTTAAACAATATTCAATTAATGGATCTTGTAAAATGGTACCGTCTTCTATACCAAGTCTTTTTGTAAGAGAACCTGTTGCAATATTTCTTACAATAAATTCGATTGGAATAATTTCGACATGTTTGATAAGTTGCTCTCTCATATTAAGTCTTTTTACTAAATGATTTTTTATTCCAACTTGATCAAGGTTCATTAATATATGCTCAGAAATTCTATTATTAAGAACACCTTTGCCCTCAATCTTTGCTCTTTTTTGATTATTAAAAGCTGTCGCGTCATCCTTAAAGTGCTGAATTAGAAAGTCTTTATTGTCAGTAGCAAAAATAACTTTTGCTTTTCCTTCGTATAATTTTTTTCCCTTTTTCATTATTTAAAAACTCTTCTAAAAATATAATTTACATTTTTTAAATGTTTTGAATATGTAAACACTTTATCAATTTTTTTCTCAGAAATTAGAGATGTGATTGATTTATCCTTTTTGATTAGTTCAATCAGATTGGTATTCTTATTAAAGCTATTAATTGCATGCATTTGAATTTTTTTATAAGCCTTTTCTCTTGAAAGACCAAGTTTAGTAAGTTCTAACATCATCTCTTGTGAAAAAATTACTCCTTTAGTTATATTAAGATTTTTCATCATATTTTTTGGATAAATAATCATATTATCCACAAGATTTGTAAGTCTAAATAAAGCAAAATCTAAAGTAATATTAGCATCAGGACCTATATTTCTCTCTACGCTAGAGTGAGATATATCTCGCTCATGCCATAAAGCAATATTTTCAAGCGCAGGAATAACACTGCTTCTTACAAGTCTCGCAAGCCCTGTTAAATTTTCACTTAATATTGGATTCTTTTTGTGCGGCATTGCCGAGGATCCTTTTTGTCCTTTTGAAAAAAACTCTTGTAATTCATAAACTTCAGATCTTTGTAAATGCCTAATTTCAGTTGCAAATCTTTCAATTGATCCTGCTATAATTCCCAAAACAGAAAAATAGTATGCATGCCTATCTCTTGGAATAATTTGCGTTGATATCGGTTCAGGTTTTAGTTTTAATTTTTTTGACACAAAAACTTCAACTCTTGGATCAATATTTGCAAAAGTTCCAACTGCTCCAGAAATAGCACATGTTGAAACTTCATTTATAGCATTTTCTAATCTTTTTTTATTTCTTTTAAATTCTTCATAATAAGTTGCTAGCTTTAAACCAAATGTTATTGGCTCCGCGTGAATACCGTGACTTCTTCCGATACATGGGGTCATTTTATGCTTTAAAGCTTTTTTTTTAATTACAGATAATAATTTCTCTATATCTTTTATCAAAATTCTACCTGATTGAACTAATTGAATATTGAAACTCGTATCAAGTACATCTGATGATGTCATTCCCTGGTGAAGGTATCTCGCTTTTATTCCCGCTTTTTCTGTTATTGAAGTTAGAAAAGCAATAATATCATGTTTTACTTTACCCTCAATTTGATGAATTCTTTTGACATTTATTTTTCCTCTTCGTCTAACTAAAGAAGCTACACCCTTAGGAATAATCTTAAATTTTTCCATTGCTTGAGCTGCAGCAATTTCAACATCTAGCCAAATTTTATATTTGTTTTCCTCTGACCAAATTTCTGTAAGTTCTTTTCTTGAATATCTCGATATCATTAATTGTAAGGAGGCTCCTTATAACCTTTAGCAGATTCTGTAAAAATTTCATAACCATTTTCAGTAATTCCTACAGTATGCTCGAATTGTGCAGATAATGTTTTATCTTTTGTGACTGCTGTCCAACCATCATTTAAAACTTTAGTGTGATACTTTCCAGCATTTATCATAGGCTCAATAGTAAAAGTCATTCCTGGTTTTAATTCATCCCCAGTATCCTTTGATCCATAGTGAAGTATGTTTGGTTCTTGATGAAAGTTTGTACCTATTCCGTGACCACAAAAATCTCTTACAACTGAAAAACCATGTTTTTCTACAAAAGATTGTATCTCATGACCAATATCACCAATTCTTTTTCCAGGCTTTAATATCTTAATTGCTCTGTTAAGAGACTCATAAGTAACGTTAATAAGTTTTTTTGATTTTACAGAGATATCACCAACAGTATACATTCGACTGGTGTCCCCGTAGTGATCATTAATTATAGCGGTTACATCTATATTAACAATATCTCCATCTTGAAGTGTTCTGTCACCAGGTATACCGTGACAAACAACATGATTAAGTGAAGTGCAAATTGATTTTTCAAACCCTCTATAGAATTGAGGGGCAGAGTATCCACCGTTATCTCTTATAAATTCATAACAAAGTTTATCAATATGATTTGTTGCTGTTCCTTCTTTTACATAATCTGTAATCATGTCTAAAGTTTTAGATGCCAAAGAACCGGCAATTCTCATTTTTTCAAATTTTTCCAAATAGTTACTCATCAATAATATCTATTTTTTTTTCTATTCTGATTTCTTTATCGTTTAACTTACATCTATAAGCTAAAAATTTAACACCATCTTTTTTAACTTTTAAATAATTTTTATAATATTCAGCATCGATGTCTTTAGCTATTTTAAATTTATTTATACCTTCAATTTGAGTTAAAAATAAGACAAATGGTTTATAGCCTTTTTTTATTGATTCAGCTAATTTTATTAAATGTTTTGAACCTCTAGATGTTACAGCATCTGGAAATTCTGCAACGTTTTGATTTCTTAACAGGGTTACGTTTTTTACTTCAAGTATATTATTATCACACAAGAAATCAAATCTAGTATCATCTGAATATTTAAATTCTGGTTTTATTTCTTTAACATTTTTTAATTCCTTAATTAACTTTTTGTTAAGACCATCAAGAACTATTTTATTTGCTCTATGAGTATTAACACCAACCATATGTTTGTTAGACTCAATCATTTCCAAAGTAAATTTTAGTTTTCTTTTTGGATCGTTGTTTTTGGATACAAAGACTGTATTTCCTGGTTCTAAAAGACCCATCATTGAGCCAGTGTTAGGACAATGCGCAGTAATCTTTGAATTATTTACTTTGATATCGATAAAAAATCTTTTATACCGCTTGATTAGTTTGCCTTTGATTAAAGTATTGGTAAATTTCATACTTATTAATTTATATTTGTATATGAAAAATAAAAAAGAAATAAATGCAGGCATAATTATAATTGGGAATGAAGTTCTTTCGGGAAGGACTAAGGATATCAACACAAGCTCCTTATCACTATGGTTGAACTCCTTAGGTGTGCAAGTAAAGGAGGTAAGAATTATTCCAGATGTAGAAAAAGATATTATTGAGACAATAAATACTTTTAAAGATAAATTCTCATACGTTTTTACAACAGGTGGAATTGGCCCAACACATGATGATATAACTGCTGAGTCAGTATCAAAGGCATTTAACATAGAATACGGTTATCATAAGGAGGCTCTTTCAATATTAGAAAAATATTATAAGCCAAGTGAATTTAGTGAAGGTAGAAAGAAAATGGCTATGATGCCTGTAACTGCTAAACTTATATTAAATCCAACAAGTGGTGCACCAGGATTTTATGTCGAAAATGTTTTTTCTCTTCCTGGAGTTCCTTCCATTCTTAAGTCAATGTTAGGGGGTCTAGGACACTTGATTACAGGCGGCACACCTATTTTAAGTCACACAATAAATCTTAGAACAGTTGAAAGTGAAATTGCAAAATCTTTAACTCAAGTTCAGAACAATAATCGGGATGTTGAGATAGGAAGTTATCCGTTTTTTCGTGCAGGAAAGTTAGGCGTGTCTATTGTTGTAAGATCTACTGATAAAGCCAAAATTGATACATGTAATAATGAAATCTTAAAATTTGTTTCTGAACAAAAAATTCAAATAGTAAACGAGGTATAATGTTATATTTTGCTTATGGTAGTAACCTCCATCATGAACAAATGAAAAAAAGGTGCTCAGGTTGCAAATATCTAAAAAAATATATTCTTCAAGACTATCGATTAACTTTTAGAAGTCATCTATGTGTAGCGGACATCGAATATAAAAAAGGATCTAGTGTACAAGGAGCATTGTTTGAAATTACAGCTAAAGATGAATCTTGTCTTGATAAATATGAAGACTATCCCACTCTTTATAAAAAAATATTTTTTAAGTATGAGGGCAGGGATGTCATGGCATACTCAATGGAAAAAAAAACTCCCTTTAAATATCCAAGCACAAGATACTTAAATATCATTAAACAAGGTTATAAAGACTGTAATTTAGATTCAAATTTTTTAATTGAAGCCTTAAAAGGTTAAAATGTCATCAAAGTTTCAAATCTTTAAGATAGGATTTTTTGATGTAGCACCACATTTGCTTTCAGTAGTGCCTTTTGGAATAATATTTGGAGCAATCGGTATTGAATTAGGCTTTGATCCAATCATGACTTACGCCACATCATTAATAATATTTGGAGGAGCTTCACAAATTGTTTTTTTACAATTATTATCAGGTGGAGCATCATCCCTTATTGCTATCACTTCAGTTGGAGTGATAAATTCAAGACATTTATTATATGGAGCTGTTTTATCTGAATACTTAAATAAGTTATCATTAATAAAAAAACTTTTTATTTCTTATTTCATAGTAGATCAGGGTTTTGCAGTTTCAAATATCTATTTAAAAAAAAACAAAGGGCAAAACTTTAATCATTACCATTTGATGGGCTCTGGCATAACTCTTTGGCTTTGTTGGCAAATTTCTACAATTATTGGAATATTTTTAGGATCTATTGTTCCGGAAGCATTAGGGTTAAAATTTGCAATACCTTTAACTTTTATAGCAATTATTATTAATGAACTTAGAAAAATAGATCATTTAATTGTGATGATAGTTTCAGGGTTAGCTGCAACTTTTTTTTATAATGCTCCCTTTAAATCATATATTTTAATCTCACCACTAATTGGTTTATTTGCAGCTTATTTAATATTTAAATTTAAAAAATGACCTGGACTTCAATATTCATTGCAGGATTAATTACTTATTTTACCAGAATGGGAATGATTACATTAATAGATAAAGATATTTTTAATGAAAATTTTAGAAAAATTTTAAATTATGTCCCCTCTGCTGTTTTTCCATCTATAATCTTCCCTGGCGTTCTGTTAAATGATTATGGAACATTAGTGGCTATCACAGATCCCAAAATTTATGGTGCTCTTACAGCAATAATTATTGGATTTTTTTCAAGAAATGTAATTATTACTATTGTATCAGGTTTAGCATCGTATTGGTTTATAATATTTGTATTTTAAAATTTAAAAAATTTTACTTATTTGTCTT